>JALGTR010000076.1 GCA_029821265.1 Candidatus Zipacnadia bacterium | reverse complement strand
TTCCGCGGAACGGCTCTTACATGTCGGCGCCGACCTTGGCGGCCTTCCCGGCCTTGCGGCGGATATGCTCGCCCACATAGCGGACGCCCTTGCCCTTGTAGGGCTCGGCCGGGCGGGTCATGCGAATCTCTGCGGCGATCTGACCCACCTTCTGCTTGTCCGCGCCGCGGACGATGACGGTGGTGTTGTCCTCGACCGCCAGCTCCACGCCCTCCGGCGGGTCGATCTCGACCGGGTGGGAGAAGCCGAGCCGCATGATAAGCCGGTTGCCCTGCATCTCCGCCCTGTACCCGACGCCCCGGATCTCGAGGCGCTTCTCGAAGCCTTTGGTGACGCCCTCGACCATGTTGGCGATAAGCGCGCGGGTCAGCCCGTGCAGTGATCGGTCCTGCCGGTCATTGCTGGGCCGCTTGACCTCGATCGTGTCGTCGTTTACGTCGATCTGCATCCGGCGGCTCACGCGCTGGCTTAGCTCGCCGTTGGGACCCTTAACCGTGACGACGTTGCCATCATCCACGTCAACGGTCACGCCGCCCGGAATCTCGATTGGCATACTTCCGATTCTCGACATGGTGCCATTCTCCCAGTGTGCCGGCGCTACCAGACTTCGCCGATGACCTCGCCGCCGATCCCGCGCTTACGCGCGTCGCGGTCGGTCATCACGCCCTGACTGGTGCTGATGATCGCGACGCCAAGTCCGCCAAGCACGCGCGGAAGCTCGCGCTTGCCGGCGTAGACCCGGCGTCCGGGCTTGCTGACGCGCTTGAGGCCCTGGATGACGGGCTCGCGGTGCTCATCGTAGCGCAGGCGTATGCGGACCGTGCGCCCGCGGTTGATAAGCTGGTAGCCGCGAATATAGCCCTCACGGTGCAGGATCTTCGCGATCTCAAGATGCATCTTCGAGACCGGCACGTCAACGTCAAGATGCCGCGCCTGTGCGGCGTTGCGCACGCGGGTCAACATGTCTGCGATTGGATCTGTCAGAACAGCCATTGCTTTCCTCCTGCGGCCGCCACGACTGCGGCCGCCCTACATCTGAGGACCGAACATGCAGCCGTTGGTTGATCTGTCCACCGGTCTTTCGGCTCTACCAGCTGGCCTTCCGGATGCCCGGGATATTGCCCTCGAGGGCGTTCTCCCGGAAGCAGATACGACAGATACCGAACTTCCGCATGTAGCCGCGTCGCCTGCCACACAGCTCGCACCGATGGTAGTCGCGGGTGCTGAACTTGTGCTTGCGCTTCGCGTCATTGATCCACGATTTCTTTGCCATCGTCAGGCCTCCCGTCGGCTTAACTGCGGGCCAGGGGCAGCCCCAGCGCCGTCAGCAGCTCCCGGGCCTCCTCATCTGTCTCCGCCGTCGTCACGATCGCGATGTCCAGGCCACGGGCGCTCTCAACATCATCGTAGCTCAGCTCGGGGAAGATCAGCTCGTCGGTGATACCGAGGCTGTAGTTCCCGCGGCCGTCAAAGGCGTCCGGCGAGAGCCCACGGAAGTCGCGAATGCGAGGTAGTGCGACGCTAAACAGCCGGTCCACAAACTCCCACATGCGCGCCCCGCGAAGCGTCACGCGGATGCCGATCGGCTGGCCCTGGCGGATCCCGAAGTTCGAGATCGACTTCTTCGCGCGCGTAACGGCCGGCGCCTGTCCGGCGATCAGCCCGAGCTCCTCGCGCGCGGCCTCGAGCGCGTCGATGTCAGTGTCCGCCTCAGGCACGCTCATATTCAGCGAGACCTTGCGCAGCCTCGGAACCTGCCATACGTTCTCGTAGCCGAAGCGTTCCATAAGCGCCGGGAGGATCTCCTCCTCAAAGCGCTCCTTGAGCCTCGGTGTCACCACTTGTGCTGTCTCAGCCATTGTGTTCCCACCGATCCTGGCGGCGTTGCCGCCGGGTCAATCCTGTTACTCTGCCTCGATGTCGGCCCCGCACTTCTTGCACACACGCACCTTGACCCCGTCCTCGCGGAACCTGTGGCCCACGCGAGTGCGCTCGTCGCACGACGTGCACACCAGCATCACGTTCGAGGCATCCAGCGGAGCCGGTGTCTCAACGATCCCGCCCTGGCGCATCTGCTGCGTCTGCCGCACCGCCCGCTTTACGATGTTGATGCCGTCAACCGTCACGCGGTTGCGGCGCGGATCCACGTCGATGACCTTGCCGCGTCGCCGCCGCGAGGGGGTCGAGCGATCCTTGCCGGCGATCACCTCGACAGTGTCCCCGACCTTGATTCGCATCTTCGTCTTTGTGCCTTTGTTGCGACTCATCTTACACAGCTCCTGTGGATCTCAGATGACCTCGGGGGCCAGAGACACGATCCTCATGTACTCCCGGTCGCGCAGCTCACGCGCCACCGGGCCGAACACACGGGTGCACTGCGGGTTCTTGTTCTCGTCCACGATCACGGCCGCGTTGTCGTCGAACGCGATCGTCGTCCCATCCGGGCGCTGCACGCGATCGCGGCAGCGAACAACCACCGCGCGCACGACCTCGCCCTTCGGGATCTGGCTCTGGGGCGTGACCGCCTTCGTCGAGCAGATGATCTCGTCCCCGAGCGACGCGACTGTCGAGCCGCTCCTACCCATCACCCGTATGCAGAACAGCTCCCGAACTCCTGAGTTGTCCGCAACATTCAGCCGGGTCGTTGTCTGAATCATGCTACTCCCTGCCTCTGTCCTGCCTCCGGACCACGCGCGGGCGCGCCGGTCAGCTTACTCTTCTTCGCTCTCCTCGCGCCTGGCCTCGGCGATAACCTGCTCGGCCAGATGCGCAGGTAGCTCCTCGTAGTGTGAGAACTCCATCTCATAGCTCGCCCGACCCTGGGAGATTGATCGCAGGTCGGCGGCGTAGCGCATCATCTCGCTCTGCGGCACCTGCGCCTTGATCACCTGAAGCGAACCGGCCTGCTCCGTCCCAAGGATCCGACCGCGCTTGGCGTTCATGTCGCTCATGATGTCGCCCATGATGTCCTCAGGACCGGTGATCGTCACGTTCATGATCGGCTCAAGCAGCACCGGCTCAGCCTGTTCCATCGCATTGCGCAGCGCGATGCCCGCGGCCGTCTGAAACGCCATATCCGATGAGTCAACCGGGTGGGAGCTTCCGTCGTCGAGTGTCACCCTGATATCGACGATCGGGTAGCCCGCGACGGCCCCAGCCTGCATCTGCTGCCGGATGCCCTTCTCCACCGCCGGGATATACTGCGTGGGAACCGAGCCGCCCTTGATCTCATTGACGAACTCGAAACCCTCGCCACGGGCAACCGGCTCCACCCGGATCCAGACGTCACCGAACTGCCCACGCCCGCCGGTCTGCTTCTTGTGCCGACCCTGCACCCGCACCGCTCGCCGGACGGTCTCCCGGTAGGCGACGCGCGGCTCGCTCATCTGCACATCGACCTCATACTGCTTGCGCAGCTTCGTCACGGCCACATCGATGTGCATCGGGCCGAGACCCTTCAGCAGCAGCTCGCCGGTCTCCACGTTTCGCTCATACTTGAGCCCCATGTCCTCGGCGGTCAGCCGGGCGATCGCGTCCGAGAGCTTGTCGGCGTCGGCACGTGACGCGGCTGTGATCGCGACGGCATACATCGCATCCGGGGCGTTCGGCTTCGGCACCATGAGGTTCGACCCCTGGTCGGTCAGCGTGTCTCCCGTGGACGTGTCCTCAAGTCGCACCGCCACGCCCATGTCTCCGGCAACCAGCTCGTCGCAGTTCTCGGTCTCCCGCGCCTGCGCAACACCGAGGCTTGACAGCCGCTCGCGCTCCTCGCTGGCTGGGTTATACACGTCCGCATCCGCCTTCGCGGTGCCTGAAAGCACCCGCAGCAGGCTCACGCGCCCGACATAGGGGTCGGTCATGGTCTTGAAAACGATGATCGCCGTCGGGCCGTCGGGATCCGCGGTCAGTTCGGCCTCTTCGTCCCCGTCCATGGCGATCCGTGGTCCCGCGTCAACCGGCGAGACCGCGGCATCCACCAGGAAATCGAGCAGTGGTGTGATACCGATCTCGCGTGTCGCGCTCGTGCACAGCACGGGGACCAGCGTACCCTCGATGATGGCCGTCTTGAGGCCCGCGATAAGCTCGTCCTCGGTCAGGGTCCCCTCTTCGAGGTATTGCATCGTCAGATCGTCGTCAGTCGCGGCGACGGAGTCGATCAGGGTCTCCCGCGCTTCCTCGGCGAGATCGACCATATCCGCGGGGATCTCGGCCGGATCGCCGCTGCCTGTGAACGCGCGCATCGACAGCAGATCGACAACGCCCTCGAACTCCTCGCCCTGGCCGATCGGCAGCTGGACCGGAACGGCCTCGCAGCCGGGCAGGCTCTCGTTCATGCTCGCGACCGCGGCCTCGAAGTCTGCGCGCTCGGAGTCAAGCTTGTTGACCACGGCGATGACCCGCACGCCCATCTCGCGGGCTGCCTCATACATCTTGATCGTCTGGACCTCAACGCCAGCCACGGCATCGACCGTGAGCAGAGCGTTCTCAACCGCCCACAGGCCGTAGAGCGCATCGACGTAGAACTCCGAGTAACCCGGGCAGTCGATGAGGTTGATCTTCGCCCCACCGTGCTCAAGGTGGCAGAGGGCCGGGGAGATCGAGATGTGGCGCTCACGCTCCTGCTCCTCAAAGTCCGTGACCGCGGTTCCCGCATCAACCGATCCGAGCTGATTGATGGCGCCTGCGGTGTGCAGCATCGCCTCGTTGAGGGAGGTCTTGCCCACGCCGCGGTGTCCCACCAGGGCGACGTTGCGCAGGTCCTTCGGTTGCCAGCTCACTTTGGCGTTCCTCCTGATTCGTTCCGTGCGTCAATCCGACAGAATGCCGGGCAGGTAGAGCGTCACTCGGCGCGGCGCAGGATCTCGACGACGCGCCACGACTTGCTCTTCGATAGAGGGCGGCACTCCATGATCCTCACCGTGTCTCCCGCGCGGCACTCATTGCGCTCATCGTGCGCCTTGAACTTCGTGCTGCGCCGCAGCACCTTGTCGTAGAGCGGATGTCGCGTGGTTCGCTCGACCTCGACCACCACGGTCTTGTCCATCTTGTCGCTGATCACGACGCCTTCGCGGGTCGGCTTCGTGCTCGCCTTCTGCTCGCTCATCGCCATTGCCTCTCTCTACCTCAACTCGGCTGGTTGATGCCCAGCTCGCGCTCGCGCAGGATCGTGTTGATCCGCGCAATCGCCTTGCGGTACTTGCGGATGCGCTTGGGGTCATCGATCTGGCCGGACGCGGTGCGGAAACGCAGGTTCTGGAGGCTCTCCTGGACCTGGGCCCGGATGTCCCGCAGCTCGTGATCGGTGGCCTCGCGCAGATTCTCGATGAAGTCCCGGGTGCTGTCGGCATCGTCGGGCATGAGCATTACTCGATCCCCTCCCGGCTGACAAACTGCGTCTTGATGGGCAGCTTGTGGGCCGCCAGGCGCATCGCTTCACGCGCCACCTCCGGCTCCACGCCGGCCATCTCGAACATCACCCGGCCAGGCTTGACGACCGCAACGTAGTACTCCGGGGCGCCCTTGCCCTTGCCCATCGGCATCTCCTGGCCGCGCTTGGTGACGGGCTTGTCGGGGAAGATCCGAATCCAGACCTTGCCACCACGCTGCGCGCGCCGGGTCATGGCCACACGGGCGGCCTCGATCTGGCGCGATGTGATCCACGCCGGCTCGAGGGCCATCAGCCCGTAGTCGCCGAAGTCCACGTTGCACCCCCGATACGCCTTGCCGCGCATGCGGCCGCGCATCTGTTTGCGGTGCTTGCTTCGCTTAGGCATCAACATCGCCGGTATCCTCCTCGGCGGATGACTCGTCGTCAGTCTCGTGCGGTGCGGCCTCGGCCTCATCCGCGGGGACCTCCGACTGCTCCGCCGGTGCGGGCCCCTCAGGCTGCTCCGGCTCGTCGGCGGACTCGGTCTCCACGGGCGCTGCGGCCTCTCGCGTCGATACGCTGACCGTTGCGGCCTCCTCGCTGCCGCTCTCTGCCAGCAGCTCGTCGATCTCGGCGGTCTCGAGGCCAGCGCCGGTGTCGGCCCGGGGCTCCTCGCCTGCCTCCTCGATCGGCCGCTCCTGCCCGCCCTGCTCCTCAGCGGCCTCCTGCTCGGCACGCATCTGCTCGAGCTGGCCCTCCGGCGGGCTCGGCGGCGGCGGCAGGATCTCTCCGGTGCAGACGTAGACCTGCACGCCGATGTGCCCGTAACCGGTCACAGCCTCGGCGAAGCCGCGGTGCACGTCCGCGCGCAGTGTGTGGAGCGGAACGCTTCCCACCGGGCCCAGGCGCTCGGTGCGGGCGATCTCCGCCCCCATCAGCCGGCCGCTGACCGCGACGCGGATACCGTCCACGCCCGCACGCACGGCCCGTTCGACGGCCTGGCTCATCGCGCGTCGGATCGACGCCCGCCGCTCGATCTGGCTGGCGATCTCCTCGGCGATAAGCTGCGCGTTCAGCTGCGGCTCTTTGGTCTCCTCGACGTTCACGCGCACCCGACCGCTCATGATCTCATCGAGTTCGCGGCGCAAGAGGTCGACGTCCGAGCCACCGCGTCCGATGATGATCCCGGGCTTTGCCGACTCGATCGTGACCGTCGTCGTTCCCGAGGCCCGCTCGATCGTGATGTCCGAGATTCCGGCGTGATGATGCCGCTCATGGATCATCTTCCGAGCCTGCAGGTCCTCAACGAGCTGGTCGCGATACTCGCGGCCCTCTGCAAACCACCTGCTCCTGGTGTCTCGGATGATCCCCAGGCGGAATCCGTATGGATGTACTTTCTGCCCCATCCGGTTTCAGCTCCCTGGCTGTGTCGCCGCCGCGTCGCGCGACGTCGCTACTGGTCGTTCTCCTCGTCCTCACCATCGGTCAGGACGACAGTCACATGGCAGGTGCGCTTCTTGATACGGTCTGCGCGGCCCCGAGCCCGCGGCTTGATCCGCGGAATCGTCATCCCCTCATCGACGAACGCCTTCTTCACGGTGAGGTCCTCGGCGTCGAGACCGTGATTGTTCTCCGCGTTTGCGATCGCGGATTCGAGAACCCGCTCGATCTCCCGGCAGGCCGGGCTCGACTGCACGGCAAGGATCGCGCGCGCCTCATCGATCGCCTTGCCCACGATCAGCCGTGCATACCGCCGCACCTTACGCGGCCCGCGTCGCAGATATTTCGCCTGTGCTCTGACCTGCATGGTCCGATCTTCCTTTAGCCTCGTCAGCCGGATACCCGTGTGGTCCGCTCGCCGGCGCGACCGGGCCGCATGCCGCGGTAGGTGCGCGTGGGGGCGAACTCGCCCAGCTTGTGGCCGACCATATTCTCGGTGATGTAAACCGGGACGTGCTTGCGGCCGTCGTAGACCGCGATGGTGTGCCCGACCATCTCCGGGAAGATCGTCGAGCGCCTCGACCACGTGCGGATGATCCGCTTGTCTCCGCTCCGGTTCATCTCGCGGACCTTCTTGAGCAGATGCTCGTCCGCGAAGGGGCCCTTCTTCAGTGATCGTGCCATTACTCAAACTCCTCGTGCCAACGCCTCTTTATCGGCCGTAGCGCCGCCGGACGATGAAGCGATTCGACGGCTTGCTGCGCTTGCGTGTCCGCTTGCCGAGCGTCCGCTTCCCCCACGGGCTGCGCGGCGAATCCAGCCCGATGGGCGCCTTTCCCTCGCCGCCGCCGTGCGGGTGGTCCACGGGGTTCATCGCCGAGCCGCGCACCGTCGGGCGAATGCCCTTCCAGCGCTTCCGGCCGGCCTTGCCCAGCGACGCGTTATCGTGATCAACGTTGCCGACGCGGCCGATCGTGGCCTTGCAGCGAACGTCAACCATGCGCATCTCGCCCGACGGCAGCCTCAGCAGCGCGTATCGGCCCTCGCGGGCGACGAACTGCGCCTCCGCCCCGGCGCTGCGGGCAAGCTGTGCGCCACGTCCGGGCGTCAGCTCAACGCAGTGGATGACCGTCCCCACCGGCATGTGCTCGAGCGGCAGGCAGTTGCCCGTCCGGATCGGCACCTTGTTGCCGGAGATGACGGTCGCGCCGACGGAGATCCCGTCAGGGGCGATGATGTAGCGCTTCTCGCCGTCGGCGTAGTGCAGCAGCGCAAGGTGCGCGGACCGATTCGGATCGTACTCGATCGCCGCGACCGTGGCCAGAATATCGTCCTTGTCCCGCCTGCAGTCGTACTCGATCGCCGCGACCGTGGCCGGAATATCGTCCTTGTCCCGCCGGAAGTCCACCTCACGCAGCCGTCGCTTGTGGCCCCCGCCCTTGTGGCGAACGGTGACACTGCCGTGGTGGTTCCGCCCGGCCTTGCTGTTGCGCCGACCCGTCGTGAGGGCTCGCTCGGGCTTCTTCTTCGCGACCTCGGGCCGCTCGACGCTGATGCGTGTCCGCTGGCCCGGAGTTGTCGGATTGTGTTGCTTAAGCGCCATCTGTCTTCTCTCCCAGACGTGCGTGTGCTGCGCCTTAGCCGCCCATCTCGACGACGTCGAGCGTCTCGCCGGGCGCCAGGGTGACCATCGCCTTCTTGCGCTCGGCCGTGCGGCCGACCTTATGACGGTAGCTGCGGCGGCGCGTCTTCCCGGCCACGCGCATCGTGTTGACGTTCGCGACGTTAACCCCGAACATCGCCTCAACGGCCCGCCGGATCTCGACCTTGTTCGCCTCCGGCGCCACCTCGAAGGTATACGTGTTGCCCGTCTCCGACATCCGCATGCTCTTTTCCGTGACGACCGGCCGGCGGATGATCTGGCGGTAGTAGTTCATCTGCTCCGTGCTAAGCATTCAGGCACACCTCGCTCAGAGCCTTGAGACCGGCCTGGCTGAAGATTATGGTCTCCGCCCAGATGATGTCACGGGCGTTGATGTGAGGCGACTCGCGCATGATCAGCTTCGGGATGTTCCGTCCGCTCTTGTAGACCTTCTCATCCCGGGCCTCGTCGCTGCCCAGCACCATCAGGATCCGGCCCTCAGCGCCCAGTCCGTCAAGCATCGCGACGAAGCGCTTTGTGGAGATCTCGTCGACCGAGACCTCGTCGACGACCATGATCGCGCCCTCGTGCATCTTCGCTGACAGCGCAGCGGCGAGCGCTTTGCGCCGCATCCGCCTGCTCATCCTCGGCTTGCTTCGCGGCTCCCGCGGTCCGTGCGCGACGCCGCCGCCGACGAAGATCGGGGCCGAGCGCGCGCCGTGGCGGGCACGACCGGTGCCCTTCTGCCGGTACCACTTGGCCTTCGTCAACTGCACATCGGAGCGGCTCAGCGTCCGGGCCGAATCCTGGTTCATCGCCCGCTCCACGCAGACAACCGCCTGGTGGATAAGGTCATGGTTGACGGTCGTTGCGAACAACTCATCCGCCAGCTCGACCTGGCCTACCTTCTCGCCCTGTGTATCGTAAAGCGCCACCTCGGGCATCACTCATCGCCTCCCTCGGACGGGCCCTGCGCCTTGATCTCGAGCAGCCCGCCGCGAGGTCCGGGGACGGAGCCCTTGATAACCAGTACGTTCCGCTCGGGATCGACGCGCACGATCTGAAGGCCCTTCGTGGTGGTTCGGGCCGCGCCCATGTGGCCCGGGCTGCGCTTGCCGGGGAACACCCGCTGGGCGTCCGTAGCGCCGGCCGACTGCGGTGAGCGATGGACCTTCGAGCCGTGGCTCGCGGGCCCGCCGCGGAATCCCCAGCGGCGCACGCCTCCGGCGAAGCCCCGGCCCTTCGACGTTCCGGAGACCTCCACGAACTGGCCCTCCTGGAAGATCTCGACCGTTACGGTCGCGCCGGGCTCAAGCTCATCGCCCGCGGCAAGCTCGAACTCGCGCAGATACTTGTGCGGCTCCACGTTGCGCGAGAGAAAGTGGCCGAGCACCGGCTGATTCACCCGGGTCGGCGCCACCTTCTCGAAGCCCAGTTGCACGGCATCGTAGCCGTCCTCATCCGCGGTCTTGACCTGAACCACGACACAGGGGCCGGCCTCCACGACAGTCACCGGGATCGCGTCACCGGTGGCCTCGTCGTAGACGCGCGTCATCCCCACTTTCTTTCCGAGCAATCCTGTCGGCATGGCTGTCACCAACTACCGCCTGTCTGTTGCGTTTACGATGTGTAGGTCTTGATCGCGACATCGACGCCGCCGGGCAGATCAAGCTTCATCAATGCGTCCACGGTGCGCGTCGTCGAATCGAGGATGTCGATCAGCCGCTTGTGCACCCGCATCTCAAAGTGCTCCATGGTGCGGGACGCCCGGCCCAGGGCCGTCGGCCTGACCACGCAGTGAACGTGCTTCTTCGTCGGCAGAGGGATCGGTCCGGAGACCTTCGCGCCGGTCCGCTCGGCCGTCTCGACGATCTTCTGCGCCGAGCGATCGAGCAGCTTGTGGTCAAACGCCTTGAGCCTGATCCTGATCTTGTTCGCCTTGGCCATCTTCCTTAACCCTCCGGGCCTATGGCCCATGCGGCTATGCGTCGGTTCAGCCGACCAGTTCGCGCTGCTGCTGTTCCGGAACCGGCTCGTAGCGATCCGGCTCCATGGTGTACGTTGCCCGGCCCTGCGTGAGCGACCGCAGCGCAGTCGCATAGCCGAACATGTTCGCCAGCGGAACCTTCAGCTCGATAGTGCGTACGTCTCCTGCGCCCGCCTTGACCTCGACGATCTGGGCACGGCGCGTCGTCAGATCGTTCACGACATCGCCGAAGTACTGCTCCGGCGTGACGACCTCTGCGGCCATAACCGGCTCAAGCAGCACCGGCGCGCCTCCGGCAAATGCTTTCGCAAAAGCCTGACTCGCGGCAATCTTGAACGCCACGTCAGACGAGTCCACCTCGTGGAATGACCCGCCCGTCACGATGCAGCGGATGCCCACCGCGGGGTAGCCGCCAAGCGTCCCGGCCCCCATGGCCTCCTCGACGCCCGCCTGAACCGCGCCCTTGAAATCCTGAGGGATCTCGTCGCCCTTGCTCTCATCCCTGTATTCAAGCCGCTCGTCGGTGCTGATTGGCTCGAGCCTGAGGATGACGTGACCGTACTGTCCCCGCCCGCCGGTCTGCTTCACGAAGCGCGCCTCGCCGACGGTCGCCCTGCGAATCGTCTCGCGGTAGGCAACGCGCGGGCGCCCAATGTTGCACTCAACGTCGAACTCGCGCCTGAGGCGATCGACGATAACCTCGAGGTGCAGCTCTCCCATACCGGAGATGAGCTGCTGCCCGGTCTCAGGATCTGTCTCGAGGCGCAGCGTCGGATCCTCCATCGTCAGCCGGCTGAGCGCCTGCCCCAGCTTCTCCTCGTCGGCCTGGGACTTGGGCTCGATCACCATGGAGATAACCGGCTCCGGGAAGGTCATGCGCTCAAGGATGATCGGGGCGTTCTCGGCGCACACGGTATCACCGGTCGTGGTTTCGTCGAGCCCGACCGCTGCCACGATATCGCCAGGGCCGATCTCCTCGATCTCCTCCCGCCGGTTCGCGTGCATCCGGAGCAGTCGCTGAAGCCGCTGCCTGCTGCCGTTATCGGCGTTGAGAACGCGGTCGCCGACCTTCGCCGATCCCGAGTAGCAGCGGATGTAGGTGATGTGCCCTACGAATGGGTCCACGGCCACCTTGAACGCCAGGGCGCAGAACGGCTCGTCTGGATCCGGCGCCCGCGTGATCTCCTCTCCGGTCTTCGGATGCACACCGACAACTGGAGGCACTTCCGCCGGGGACGGCAGGCACTTGACGATCGCGTCAATCAGCGGCTGGATCCCCTTTTTCTTGAAGGCGAACCCGCACAGCACCGGGACCAGCGTCCCCGCTATGGTCGCCTCGCGGATGGTGGCCCACATCTCCTCCGGAGTCGGCTCCTTGCCGGCGAAGAACTTCTCCTCAAGGTCAGGGTTGATATCTGCGAGGCTGATGACGAGGTGCTCGCGGAACGAGTCCACAAGGTCCCGCATATTCTCGGGAATCTCGACCTCTGTGGGGGGAACGTCCTCGTCGTCCGAGAACTCCCAGGCCGTCTGCTCGATCAGGTCGATGATGCCGCGATGCTTCTCTTCCTTGCCGATGGGAAGCTGTATGGCCACCGCCTCGGCGCCGAGACGCTTACGCATCTGGTGCAGCACATCGTGGAAATCCGCGCCGATGCGATCCATTTTGTTGACGAACGCGAGGCGCGGAATATTGTACTTGGTCGCCTGTCGCCACACGGTCTCTGACTGCGGCTGGACGCCACCGACGGCGCAGAAGATGATGCACACCCCATCGAGCACACGCAGAGAGCGCTCCACCTCCACGGTGAAGTCAACGTGCCCGGGGGTGTCGATGATGTTGATCCGATGGCCCTTCCAGTTGCAGGTGGTGGCGGCGGAGGTGATGGTAATCCCCCGCTCCATCTCCTGCGGCATCCAGTCCATCGTAGCGTCGCCGTCGTGGACCTCCCCCATCCGATGCGTCTTTCCCGTGTAGTACAGGATACGCTCGGTGGTGGTGGTCTTCCCCGCATCGATATGGGCGGCGAAGCCGATATTCCTGGTTTTGTTTAGCGTCTTCTCGAACGACAAGTCAGTTCACCCGTGTGGTACATCGCTCTATGTCAAACGGCCAACGTGGGCCGGATCGGGTCGTGCCTGGACTACCAGCGATAGTGAGCGTATGCCTTGTTTGCCTCAGCCATCCGATGCATCTCCTCGCGACGTCGTACTGCCGCGCCCTCGCGATTGGATGCATCGAGGATCTCGCCCGCGAACCGCTCAACCGCGGTGCGCTCGCCTCGGGCCCGCATCGCGTCGACGATCCAGCGCACGGCCAGCGTGAGCTGACGGCTCGTGTCGACCTCGACGGGCACCTGGTAGGTGGCCCCACCCACGCGTCGGGGGCGGACCTCCAGGTTCGGCATGACGTTGCGCATGGCGTTGCGCAGGACGACGAGCGGATTCTCACCGGTGCGCTCGCCGATCAACTGCATGGCGCCGTAGAAGATCTTCTCGGCGGCGGACTTGTTGCCGCCCTGCAGAATCTTGTTGATGAAGCGCGTGACGAGACGGCTGCCGAATACCTGATCCGGCTTCAGTTCACGCTTCTGAGCGGGGCCCTTCCTGGGCAATCGGATGCACCTCTTTCGATCGCGTGCGACTGCCGGCCGTACTCAACGGCGCCGGCTTAGCTGGGCTTCCTGGTCCCGTACTTGGAGCGCGCCTGGCGGCGGTCCTCGACGCCGGCAACGTCCAGCGTGCCGCGCACCACATGGTACTTCACCGAGTTCAGGTCCTTCACGCGACCGCCCCGCACCAGCACGATGCTGTGCGGCGCCACGTTATGGCCCTCACCGGGAATGTACGCCGTGACCTCCTGCCGGTTGAAGAGACGAACGCGGCAGACCTTGCGCAGAGCGGAGTTGGGCTTCTTGGGCGTCTGCGCCCACACTCGCGTCACCACGCCACGCCTCTGCGGCGCGCCATCTACCCGTGTGGACTTACGCTTGATCGCATTCCAGTTGTACTTGAGCGCAGGCGCCTTCGCCTTCCTCTTCTTCTTCTCTCGGCCCTTGCGCACGAGCTGGTTGATTGTAGGCATCTTTACTCCCTTCGAATCGCTGCTTCTCGCCGTGCCGGGCTGCGAACCATCGGACGCTGAGCCCCGGGACTGGTAAGACGCGAAAGGCCCCTCGCACCTGAGGGGCCGGTCATGAGCATCGCCGCTAAAGGCACCTGCCACGGCAGGTACCGTGGTTTCGAGGAATCCTAAGTTGGCGTTGCGCCCCTTTGTCAGTGCGTGACTGGTCACGAGTGCGTCGCAAGCCAGCCCCTGGTTTTTCCCAGCCCCACCGCAATGACACCGCTTCGGGCAGTTCGCACCACGAGGTCCCTGGGATGCGTGCGGCGTGTGATGCGCTTTCCCGAGCAGCGAGGAGTCATTATACGTGCGTGGCCGCCGTGAGTCAAGGCGACTCCCGCACAAATCTCAGGTTTTTCTTGAACTCGCCAGAGAGCCGGCTGAGGGCCCCTCAGCCGGCCATTGCGTACCGGTCTCAGAACTCCCCGAGCCCCGGCCGCCGAACGCGTCAGGCGAGCCCGCCCGGAGTCATCTGGAGGCCGGCCCCACGCCGGTGCTGGACGGACCCAGCAGCGTCACCTCGACGTCCCGCTCACGTAGCCAGCGCCGCGCCAGGAACCCAAGCGCCACCAGAAAGACCACGTTCACCACCGGAATGGCGCTCGCGATCACCCATCCAGCTCCGCTCCGACCCATCGCATCGGCCAGATGCCAGACAGCCGTCAGCAGGGCGGCGATCGCCACAAGCGTCAGGAACACCGCGAACAGCTGGCCGAGTTCCTGCACCGTGAATGTGGAGTTGATCGACGCGAGCGCGCCCGGCGCGAGCCAGGTGACCAGGACCAGCGCGAAGACGGCCAGGAAGCGCCGCCTGACGGCCTGATAGGCCCAGACTGCGCGCTGGAGGTCATGCCGATCTGCAGGCGATTCTGCCCGCGTAAGCATCGACTGAACCTCCTGTCAGTGAGAGTGAGACTGACGGGCCGCCGGGGCTTCCCGACGGCCCTTCGCCTTCGCCTCGATGTTTACTCGCCGGAGCCCTCGGCCCTGGCCTGACGCTTGGCGGCAGCGGCCTCGACGTCGCCGAGGAGCTTCTCCATCGACCTCGCCTCACGCGACTTTTCGTCGGCCCCACGTGCCGCCAGGTCTTCGAGCACGTCGCCCGAGAACCCGACCTCGCGGTCGCGATGCACCGGCATGCCTGATCCGGCGGGGATCAACCGGCCGATGATCACGTTCTCCTTGAGCCCATAGAGCGGATCGCGCTTGTTCTCGCAGGCGGCCTCGGTCAGCACACGCGTGGTGCGCTGGAAGCTTGCCGCCGACAGGAAGCTGTCGGTTGCCAGCGACGCCTGGGTGATTCCAAGCAGCACCGGCTCGGCCGTCGCCTGCTCGCCGCCGAGCTCGCGCACTCGCTCGTTCTCCTTCATGAAGTCGAAGCGATCGATCAGCTCGCCCGGCAGGAAACGCGTGTCTCCGTGATCGATGACCTTCACCTTCAGCAGCATCCGCCGGATGATGGTCTCGATGTGCTTGTCGTTGATGTTGATACCGTGCTGCTGGCGGTAGACGCGCTGGATCTCGCGCAGCAGGTAGTCCTGCACGCCCTCGCGCCCCTGCATCGCAAGCAGCTTCTCCGGGTCCACCGGACCGGTCGTCAGCGGATCGCCCGCGCGGACCTCCATGCCCTCGGAGACAAGCAGCTCTCCACGGTATGGCACGAGGTGCTCGGTGCGGATCGTGACGGTCTCGACACCGGCCTTTTTCAGCCGCTCGCGGACCTTCTTGAGCAGCTTCTCGCCCTTCCTGGCGATCGGGCCCTCCTCCTTGGAGTTCGGCCCATAGACATCGTGGGCAAGTCGCTCGCCTCGGATCGCGTCGATGTCAGTGATCGGGTGTTCAGAGTGGATCACGACGGTCCGCATGCCTCGCTGGCTCACCTCGGCGACGACACCGTCCACATCTGCGGTGATCGCCTGGCCCTTGGGTGTGCGCGCCTCGAACAGCTCCTCAACGCGCAGAAGCCCGCGGACGGAGGTCTCCAGCACCTTCAGCATGTCCTTAATCGCCTTGCGACGCGTCCGTCCGCCGCCGGCAACGTCCAGTGAGACGCGGCCCTGGTCGATATCCTCCTGCAGCGAGCGCAGAGCCTGCTGCTTGCGCTTCTTCACGTCGGCAACGCCGGTGATGTACTCACCGGCCACGCCCCCGGTGTGGAAGGTCCGCATCGTCAGCTGCGTGCCCGGCTCACCGACCGACTGCGCGCCGATGACCCCCACCGCAGTGCCGACCTCCACAAGGCGGTGGGTCGCAAGGTCGCGGCCGTAGCACAGGGCGCAGACGCCGCGCGGAAGCTCGCAGGTGAGCGGCGATCGGACCTTGACCTCCTTGAGTCCGGCCTCGACGATCTGCTCGCCGGCGAGTTCGTCGATCTCGTGGTTGGCCTCGACGATGACCTCGCCGGTCTCCGGATGGATCACGTCCTCGGCGGCCCACCGGCCGACGATTCGGTCGTAGAGGTTCTGGTAGACCTCGGCCTCCTCCGGCACCTCGACCTCAGCGCCGCAGTACTTGCACACACCCTCGCGATGGTAGTCCACCATCCCGCAGCTTGAGCAGTAGACGTCGTCAACGTACATCGGCGTAACGCTGTGGCCGTCGGTCGTTCCGCAGTCGTGCGCCTGGATCATGACATCCTGTGCCACGTCCACGAGCCGGCGGGTGAGGTACCCCGCATCGGCTGTCCGCAGAGCGGTGTCCGCGAGACCTTTGCGCGCTCCGTGCGTGGAGACGAAGTACTCCAGCAGGTCCAGTCCGTCATGCAGGTTGTTCTTCACCGGCAGGTCCTCGATGAGCCGACCGAACGGATCGCTCATCAGGCCGCGCATACCGGTGATCTGCGAGATATGCGTCATCGACGCGCGGGCACCGGAGTTCACCATCATCCACAGTGAGTTGAAGGTCCCGATCTTCTTAAGGATGTTGTCGGAGATCTCCTGTCGTGCCTGCTCCCAGCGCGAGAGCACGCTGCGCTCCCGCTCGTCTTCGGCGATAACGCCCTCGGCCGCGGCGCGGTTAATCCGTTCGACCTCACGCTCGGCGCGGGCGATGATCTTGTCCTTGCCGGTGTCGATCCGCGTGTCCTCGAGGCAGATCGAGAGGCCCGACCGTGTGACGAATCTGAAGCCGAGCTCCTTAATCTCATCCACCAGGGCGGCCGTCCGATGCTGGCCGTAGCGCCAGTAGCATTCGGTCACCAGCTGCGAGAGCTGCTCCTTCGCCACGTCGCAGTTGTAGAACGGCATGTCGAATGGCAGGTGGTTGTTGAAGATGACCCGCCCGACTGTCGTGGCGATGCGCTCACGCTTAACGCTGACATTGAGGCGGGTGCCCACCGGGATCTGGCCCTCGAGACAGCTCCGCGCCGCGGTGTACTGCAGCGCGCGCTCCAGGGCCTCCTCGACCTCTTCGGTTGTCTCACCGGCTTGTGACCCCTCAGTCACCGGAGCGGGGGGCACGAACTCCCCCGACTCCACGGCCTTTACCAGTTCCTCAGTGACCTCGAAGCTCAGCGACCGCTCGCGCACCGGATGCTCATGCGTCACGTGCTCGGCAACGGTACGCTCGAGGGCGATCCTTGCTCGCGGATGGATGAGGCGGTCATCCTCATCCTCGTCCGGGCTCTGCACGTAGATTCTCGGGAGCCGCACATTGATCGACTCGTGCAGGTCGATCTTGCGATGCTCGTAGGCGCTGATCGCCGCCTCCCCGGATTCAAAGTGCTTCTGCTCCTCGGTCGGCGGCGTCTCGCCCGACTGCTGGGTCATGTAGTAGCAGCCCAGAACGATGTCGTAGACCGGCTGCTCGATGGGATCGCCGTTCGCGGGCTTGAACAGGTTCAGCGAGGCGATCATCAGCAGTCGCGCCTCCGCCTGCGCGTACGCGGACAGCGGCACATGCACGGCCATCTGGTCGCCGTCGAAGTCCGCGTTGAAGGCCTGGCAGACCAGCGGGTGAAGCTGGATCGCCTTGCCGTCGATCAGCGTCGGCTCGAAGGCCTGAATACCGAGGCGATGCAGGGTCGGAGCGCGGTTGAGCAGAACGGCCTTACCTTCGATCACGCGCTCAAGAGAGTCCCACACCACCGGATCAACGCGGTCGACCATGCGCTTGGCCGTCTTGATGTTCGTGGTGTGTCCATGCTCAACCAGATCGTGCATGACGAAGGGCTTGAACAGCTCCAGCGCCATCACGCGGGGCAGCCCGCACTGGTGCAGCTTCAGTTCCGGCCCGACCACGATAACCGACCGGCCGGAGTAGTCGACGCGCTTACCGAGCAGATTCTTGCGGAAGCGCCCCTCTTTACCCTTGAGCATGTCCGACAGCGACTTGAGCTGCCGCCGGTTGCTGCCCGTGACCGGCCGGCTGCGCCGGTTGTTATCGATCAG
Organism: Candidatus Zipacnadia bacterium; assembly: GCA_029821265.1. Taxonomy (GTDB): domain Bacteria; phylum Armatimonadota; class Zipacnadia; order Zipacnadales; family UBA5352; genus JALGTR01. The sequence goes on along the minus strand of JALGTR010000076.1, from coordinate 6,845 downwards.
CGCGTCCACCGACTCCTGCAGCAGCCGCTTCTCGTGGTTGACGATCGACTCGGGCGCGTTGATCTCGATGATCCGCCGCAGCCTGTTGTTGCGGTTGATCACGCGCCGGTAGAGATCGTTCAGATCCGAGGTGGCGAACCGTCCGCCGTCGAGCTGCACCATCGGTCGCAGCTCCGCCGGGAGGACGGGCAGAACGGTCAGGATCATCCACTCGGGCCGGTTGTTGGAGCTGCGGAAGGCCTCAACGACCTTCAGTCGCTTCACCGCGCGGGCGCGCCGGGCGCCGCCGTGTTCATCGATCTCCTTGCGAAGCTCGCGTGCGATCTCGTCGAGGTCGATGTTCTCGAGCAGGTCCTTGATCGCTGCTGCGCCGAGCCCGGCCTGGAACAGGTTCGTGAAGTCCTCGCCCAGCTGCCGCTCGAGGATGTCCGTCAGGTCACGCAGATTGCGATGCTCCATCTCGCTGAGGAGCTGCTTGGGCGCGAGATCAAAGAGTTTCTCCACGGTCTCGTCGAGCTCCTGGATCCGCCGCGTCGCCGCCTGCTCCTCCTCCCCGATGCGGTCAGCAAGCTGCTGCTCGCTGGTGATACGGGGCGGCCCGAGCAGGCCGGCTTCGAGGATCGCGTCGAGGTCGTCCTCGTCACCCTCCTCCGTCGTCTCCTCCTCGGGGCTGGCGAGATACTCCTCGTAGGCCTCCTTGTAGGACTCGATGGCCTCTTCCTTGGCGGCGCGAATCTCTTCCTTCTCCCGCTCGACGGCCTTGAGGATGTCCGCCCGACGCTTGTGCAGCCGGGCCGCATCGACGTCGGTCACGAGGTAGGAGGCGAAGTAGACGACCTCCTCCAGTGTCCGGCGGGACATGTCCAGCAGCAGGCTCAGCGGGCTCGGAACGCCCTTGAGGTACCAGCTGTGGCATACCGGCGCGGCAAGCTCGATGTGCCCCATCCGTTCGCGCCGAACCTTCGAGCGCGTGACCTCCACCCCGCAGCGGTCGCAGATGATGCCCTTGAACTTAACCTTCTTATACTTGCCGCAGTGGCACTCCCAGTCCCGGACCGGACCGAAGATCCGCTCGCAGAACAGGCCGTCCCGCTCGGGCCGGTACGTCCTGTAGTTGATGGTCTCGGGCTTCTTCACTTCGCCACGCGACCACGACCGGATCTCCTCCGGGGAGGCCAGGCCGATCTTTACGGCTTCAAAGTCTGTGGTGGAGACGGGCAAGTCAATCGCCTCCTGTATCTTTTGTCCGCCACGCCCATTGCGCGGCGTTCTGTGTCGGTCTTCGCTTCCGTCGCACGTCGTCGGGAACGATCAGCGCATGTCGCCGGTGTCGGAACTGATGTCCACGAGGTTGCCCTCGCGGTCCTCAATCTCCACATCCAGCGCCAGCGCGCGCATCTCGTTGACCAGGATCTTGAAGGCCTCCGGAACGCCCGGCTCCTCCATCGTCTGGTTCTTCACGATCGCCTCGTAGGTCGCGACCCGTCCGACGACGTCGTCGGACTTCACCGTCAGCATCTCCTGCAGACAGTTCGCCGCGCCGTACGCCTCCAGCGCCCAGACCTCCATCTCACCAAAACGCTGGCCGCCGAACTGGGCCTTTCCGCCCAGCGGCTGCTGCGTGATCAGCGAGTACGGCCCGGTTGAGCGCGCGTGGATCTTGTCCTCCACAAGCTGCAGCAACTTCAGGATGTACATGTAGCCCACCGCCACCGGCTGGTTGAAGGGCTCACCGGTGCGGCCGTCGTAGAGCTGCATCCGCCCGCTTCCGGGCTGAAGCTCGGCCCGCTGGGCGACGTTCGCGCGCGCGGCCTCCACGATGAGCTCATAGGGCCGCTCGTCGGTCGCTCGGCCCCAGGCGTAGGGGCTGACCCCCAGCCATTCGGCCAGCTCCTCCAGGCTGTCCTTGTCATGCCTCGAGAGCTGCTCGATGATCTGGGCCGCCACCTCGTCCGGCGTCTCGCCATCGAGCGCGGACGCGTCGACCACCTCGCCGAAATGGTTCAGCTCACAGTCGGCATATTTCACGAGCTCCTCTCGTTCCATGCGCATCGAGAGGGCCGTCATGCCCTCCATGATCTGCTCGGCGGTGATGCCCTCGAAGATCGGCGTCACGAACTGCCGTCCGTAGGCGTGTGCGATCAGACCAAGATGCGTCTCCATGACCTGCCCGATGTTCATCCGCGACGGAACCGTCATCGGATTGAGGCAGATGTCTATCGGAACGCCGTCGGCGCTGTAGGGCATGTCCTCGACCGGCAGGATCTTGGAGATAACGCCCTTGTTCCCGTGGCGCCCGGTGAGCTTGTCACCGATCATGATCTTCCGGCGCTGAGCCACGAAGACCCGCACAAGCTGGTTGACCCCGGGCTTCAGCTCGTCGCCCGGCAGCTTCTCGAGCTTCCCGTCACAGCGCGGGCAGCGCTCATGCTCCGGCTGCTTCCCGAAGTCATGCACGGTCCCGCAGGCGTTGCACTCGTACTTGTGGCGCGAGAAGACCTTCGTGTCGATGACGACGCCCTTCTCGCCGTGCGGCACTCGCAGGGAGACGTCCCGCATCTCCTCGGCCTTCTTGCCGAAGATCGCGATGACGAGCTTCTCCTCAGCGGTCAGTTCCGACTTCCCCTTCGGCGCAACCTTCCCCACGAGGATATCCTCGGCGCGAACCTCCGCGCCGATGCGGACGATGCCGGTGGAGTCGAGGTCGGCCAGCGCGTCATCGCCGACGTTGGGGATGTCTCGCGTGATCTCCTCCGGCCCCAGCTTCGTGTCTCGCGCCTCGCACTCATACTTCTCGATGTGAATCGACGTCAGCTCATCGTCGTGCAGGAGGCGTTCGCTGATGAGAATCGAGTCCTCGAAGTTGTAGCCCTCCCACGGGATGAACGCGACCCGCAGATTACGACCGATCGCAAGCTCACCGCCGTCGGTGGAGGGACCATCTGCGAGCGGCTGACCGGCCTTGACCGCCTCGCCCTCGCGAACGAGCCTCTTCTGGGTCACACAGGTGCCCATATTCGTCCTGATGAAGTTCTCCAGCGGATACTCCCCGACGGTGCCGTCTACATACTCCACGACGACCCGCTTGGAGTTGGCCTCCTTCACCAGACCGTCCTTCTCGGCGATGATCACAACGCCCGAATCCTTTGCGGCCAGGCCTTCGAGGCCTGAGCGCACCCAGGGCGCCTCGGTCTTGATCAGCGGCACCGCCTGGCGCTGCATGTTCGATCCTGCCAGCGCACGCACCGCGTCATCGTGCTCGAGGAACGGGATCAGGCCCGTCGTCACCGAGAACACCTGGGACGCCGAGTAGTCGATGTACTCGACCTCCTCGGGCTCCACGTTCACGAAGCCCTCGCCGTAGCGACACTGCACCGGTCCGATCAGCATGCCGTCGGCGTCACGCTTGGCCGAGGCGGAGGCGATGATGTGCTCCTCATCCTCGTCCGCGGTCATGTAGTGCACCTCATCGGTGACCCTCCCGTTCACGACACGTCGGTAGGGCGTCTCGATGAAGCCGAACTCGTTGAGCCGTGCGTGCAGCGCGAGGTAGCCTGTCAGGCCGACAAGCTGCCCCTCTGGACTCTGCACCGGGCAGATACGGCCGTAATGCGAATGGTGCACGTCGCGGACCTCGAGCTTCGCGCTCTGTTTGCTCAGACCGCCCGGACCAAGCGCCGAGACGCGCCGGGTATGAGCCAGCTCAGCGAGCGGGTTGACCTCGTCCATGAACTGCGAGAGCTGGCCGGAGCCGAAGAAGCTGTTGATGGCCGCCGAGATGGGCTTGGTCGAGATCACGTTCCCCGGAACCATCTCCTCGGGGTCCATCGAGGTCATGCGCTCCTTGGCCACGCGCTCCGTTCGCATGAATCCGGTCCGAAGCTGGCTCTGCAGCAGCTCGCCCACCGCGCGAACGCGCTTGTTCTGCAGGTGGTCGATGTCATCGACATCGCCCTCGCCGCGGGAGAGGCCCAGCAGGTAGCGGACCATCGCCACAACGTCCTCGCGGGTAAGTGTCCGCTCGGATGGATCAACACCCACGCCCAGCTTGCGGTTGATCTTGTAGCGACCCACGCGCGACAGGTCGTAGCGCTTGACGTCGAAGAAGTAGCTGTGCAGCAGCGATTCCGCGCTGTCAACGGTCGGCGGATCGCCCGGTCGGATCTTCCGGTAGACCTCCAGCAGCCCCTGTTCGGGATTGCTGGACTCATCGTCCTCGAGGGTGGCGCGAAGCTCGAACGGGGCGCGGATGATGTCCAGCTCTTCAACGCCCAGCGCGCTGAGCTTCTTCAGCGCATCCATCTCCAGCGCTTCCCACGCCTCGCAGATGATCTCACCGTCCTCATCCACCAGGTCGCGGGTCACGAAGTACTCCTCGTGCGCCTCGATGCCCGGCAGGGCCTCCTGCTCGCGCTCCTCGATGTGCTTGATGAGGGTCTTGACCTTGGCGCGATCCTCCTCGCCGAAGGCCTTGAGAATCTCCTCGTCGGTGCCGGTCGGCGGGACGCTCTCGCTTGGTTCCCTCTCCAGCCACTGCAACGCTCGCAGCAGCGCGGTGACGGGAAACTTCCGGGTCTGGCCAAGTTTGACGCTGATGACGCCGTTCGCCGCAGTGTCGATCTCCAGCCACGCTCCGTCGCTGGGGATCACCTTTGCCGAGAACCGGACGCGTCCCGCAGAATCGATCGTGTCCGAGAAGTAGACACCGGGCGAGCGGGCAAGCTGGCTGATCACGACGCGCTTGGCGCCATTGATGATGAACTTGCCCCGATCAGTCATGATCGGAAGCTCGCCCAGATACACCTCAGACTCGGTGATCTCCGGGATCTCCTTGTTGATCAGGCGCACCTTCACGTAAAGGGGCGCCTCGTAGGTGGCGTCACGCTCGCGGCACTCGATCATCGAGCGCGACGGCTCACCGATAGTGTAGTCGAGGAACTCCAGCGCGATATTGCCGGTGTAATCCTCGATCGGGCTGAAGCTGTCGAAGAGCTCCTTTAGCCCCTCCTCTAAGAACCACTTGTACGATTCGGTCTGTATACTGATGAGGTCCGGCAGCTCTGCCGGATCGTACGACAGTGGGAGCGACTCGGGGATACGGGGCAGATCCTGGGCCATACCCGAAAGCCTCCTATTTCACGGGCACCAAAAGGAAGCACAAGCGTGCGTACACGATTAAATGGGTGTGCGCGCGGCGCGTGCGCACTCCGCGATCAGAAAAGAGGGTAGTTGGCGCGAACACACAATGCTATGGGATCAGCACCCACAGGATGGATGTAAGCAGCGACGGTAAGCGCGGGCTCGGACGATATAGGCTATACCATTCGTTACCGCCTGTCAAGTCCAATTGGACGGAAAAAGCGAGAATCTTCACCAGCTATCGACTCGAACGCTCCGCCACGGTATAATCTCACCGATCGGAGTGAGGTATCGTCATGCCTTCCAGCAGCGCCTGCGAGCTTGTCGTTGCCGGAGACCGGCGGTTCCTCGCTACCGCTACGGCCGCTGCCTCGCTGTGCCGGAACGCTGGCTGGCGTGTGCGTTACGCCCCGACCGCGGACGAGGCTCTCCGTCTCATCACCTCACACTCTGCAGACGCTTTGGCCACTGCAAAGGTTCTACCCGATTCTACAGGACTTCTACTCCTCGATCGCGCAGCTCAGTCCCACCCGGGCCTCCACACCATCGCGCTTGTGACCGAGCCGACGGACGGCCCGGAGGATATCGCACTTGCTGATGCCGCCGAGGTCTGCCTGTGGGCTCATCCCTCCCAGCGGGAGGCGCTGTCGGCGCTGATGGATCGCTGGGCCTTCGCCAGGCGGCCGGGGCACGAAGATCTTTCGGGCTTCATCCCCGGCGTCCTTGCGGTGCTCGACACCAACGGCGTCGTGCGATTCGTGGCGGGGCCCGTTGAGCGGCTCATGGGCCGCCGACCGGAGGATATCGTCGGGCGCCCCATCGGAAACATGGTCGTTGAGCCGCGCGAGGTCGAGAGACTGCTCGACACCCTCCGGACAGTCGCCCGGACCGGTGAGCCTTCCTCCAGCACGGAGATCCACATTCGGGCGCGCGCAGGTGAAGCCGGCCACTGGATCCGCGTCGTCTTCTCACCAAGGGGCAAGGCCTCGACCGACGAGGTCGTGATCGTGGCGCAGGATGTGACCGAGGAGGTCACGGCGCGACGGGAGCTCGACCGCGTTAACCACGATCTCGAGATCCGCAGGCGCACCGCCGAGGCGCTGCAGGGCACGCTGGACCTCTCCACCGCAATTCGTGCCGCGGCGCAGACCATCCAGGAGACCTACCTCGCTGATGCGACCGTCATCCTCCTGTTCGGCACAAACGGAAAGCCGGTGATCGACTTCGCCGCGCTCGGATTCTCCGATGAGGTCGATCGAGCGTACCAATCGGCATTCGACGAGGCCGTGCGCGCCGGAGGCATCACGCGGGCTGTCGAGACCGGCAGGCCGGTGCTGCTGACCCCCGACAACTTCGCGGATCTTGTGTATCAGGCGCCGCTTCTGCGGGCACAGGGCCTCGAACACGGGGTCTGTGTCCCGATCTGCGTGGACGGTGAGGTGGCCGCGCTGCTCGCCGTGGTGCGGAGGGGTGAGGAGTATACCGCGCGAGAGGTCGATGTCCTTGAGGGCATCGCGAGTACGGTGGCGGCAACAGCCGAGATCGCCCGCGCTCACGAGCGCCTTCGGCAGGCTCTTGAGGCGAGCGACCGGCTCCTCGACCTGAGCCTCGCCATCAACACGCAGCGCGGACTCGACGAGATCCTCCAGGCGACCGCAGAGGCAGGTCTGACACTGCCCGGCGCGGTGCGTTGCACCGTGGCGGTA
>JALGTR010000075.1 GCA_029821265.1 Candidatus Zipacnadia bacterium | reverse complement strand
CGCCACCTATTCCGATCAGGCCGGTGAGCACACCGATGGGCAGCGCCCAGGCGATCAGCTTCCAGGCCGACGTCTCCGGCTCGGGCTCGATCGCCGGTGGCTTCGCGGTCAGCATGCGGATAGCGCTCGCGACGATCGCCAGGCCGAATATGATCTTCAGCGTCTGACCGGTCAGGTGCGTGGCGATGCTTGCGCCCAAGGCGGCTCCCGCCGCTCCGGCAAGTCCCATGATGATGCCCGCGCGCCAGATGACGGCGCCTTTGCGGGTGTGTCCCAGTGCTCCACTGAGCGCAGTGGGGAGAACGACGAGAAGGTTGGTTCCAAACGCCTGCCTCACGGCGATGTCGAGGGGAACGCCCATCGCCTGAAAGACCCAGACCTGCACCGGGACCATGATGAAACATCCGCCGACCCCGAGCAGTCCACCGGCCAGTCCTACGAGGATACCTGTTGCGACAAGCCACGAAAGCGCCGCTGTAAGTGTCATGGCACGACCTCCTGAACGTGTGGTATGTGCTTGCGTCACCGCACGGTCGGAGGCCTTATCACGTTCCGTGCCACCAGCACTTACAGGTCTTGCGCATCTTTCCACGTCTCCCGATGAATCTTAGGACCGTCTAACTTTAGCACCGTCTTCGACCACGAGTCAAGGATAGATCCGGATCTCGCCGAAGCACGGAGACTCAGGCCCTGTGGAGGGCGACAGACGGTCCTCGGCCCCGGCGCTTCTCGCCATTTCTGCGCAGGAAGCGGGAGTTCGAACGGAGGCGTGCTGCCGGGAGAAATCGAAAGGGGTGCCGCTCGGGGTCACGTTCTCGTTTTTGATCTCGGCCCCGATGGTCAACGAGGTCGCGCTGGTGCTGCTGTTCGGTCTCGTTGGCTGGCAGGTGGCGGTCATCTACCTCGTGTCGGGCCTCACGCTCGCCATCGTCGCAGGGTGGGTCATCGGTCGCCTTGGCATGGAGAGCGAGGTCGAGGACTGGGTCTATCAGATCGAGATGGGCGCGCAGCATCGGTCCTCGCAGCGCCGCCGGTGGCCAGCGCACGACACCGATCAGCTTCAGGCGATGCTGATCGAGCAGGTGCGTCATACTCCTCCGACCAGGCCACCGACACGCTAATGAGCGTGGGCGCGGCCCATGCTGCACTACCCCCTGTATGACCAGTGCACCGATGGAAACCTGCGATGAGGGCTTGACAGCGCGTAGTTATTTAGCTATTATGCTAAAGCTCAAAGCAAACCGAAAAGGTGAGGAATGTGGAGAATCAGGGCGTGTACGAGGCCCGTGCTGAGGTCATGAAGGCCCTCGCACATCCGTCGAGGTTGATCATGCTCGACGCTCTGGCCGAGGGCGAGAAATGCGTCTGCGAGCTGCAGGAACTGGTTGGCTCGAGCATGCCCACCGTCTCCCGCCATCTCTCGCAGATGAAGAACGCCGGCATCGTTGAGGGCCGGCGGGACGGGAATCAAATCTACTACAGGCTCCTCGTGCCATGTGTGCTGAACGTCTTCCCCTGCATCGACAGGGTGCTGCAGAGCGAGGCCGAACGCATGGCGGAGGCGCTGGAGGTATAAATGATGTCAGAGGCCGTGGAAGAGAAGGTTACGCCGAATGGTCCCGGCGTCGATGAGGCTTCGACGCCGATTTCATGTGCGTGCGACGATGTGACCGCAAAGGCGGTGCCCTCCGACGGCATCGCACTGTGGAAGAAGGTCGTGCTCATCGCCGGCGCGGTGGCGGCGTGGGTGATCCTCTACCGAACACTCATCCCCATCACCGAGTGGATGGCGTATGACCTGATCGGCCTGACCGAGGGTTCGCACCTCGGCGAGGCGGTCTGGTTCTTCATCTACGAGGTCCCGAAGGTGCTCATGCTGCTTGCGGCGGTCGTGTTCGGCGTCGGGATCGTGCGCACGTTCTTCACCCCCGAGCGCACACGGGCGATGCTGGCTGGACGGGCGCAAGGCTTCGCCAATGGCCTTGCGGCGGCTCTCGGTGTAGTGACGCCCTTCTGCAGTTGCTCGGCGGTGCCGCTGTTCATCGGCTTCGTGGAATCGGGCGTGCCGCTCGGGGTCACGTTCTCATTTTTGATCTCGGCCCCGATGGTCAACGAGGTCGCGCTGGTGCTGCTGTTCGGTCTCGTTGGCTGGCAGGTGGCGGTCATCTACCTGGTGTCCGGACTGACGCTGGCGATCGTCGCAGGGTGGGTCATCGGTCGCCTTGGCATGGAGAGCGAGGTCGAGGACTGGGTCTATCAGATCGAGATGGGCGAGCAGCAGGACACGAGCGGCGCGCTGACGTGGTCCGAGCGCATCGACCAGGGCGTGGTGGCCCTGCGCGATATCTTCGGGCGGGTCTGGCTGTATGTGGTCATCGGCATTGCCGTTGGCGCGGGCATCCACGGCTACGTGCCCGAGGCCGCCATGGCGAAGATCATGGGTGCGGACGCATGGTGGTCCGTCCCGGCCGCGGTCCTGATTGCGGTGCCGATGTACTCGAACGCCGCCGGGATCATCCCGGTCGTCGAGGCGCTGCTCGGCAAGGGCGCGGCGCTCGGGACCGTGCTCGCGTTCATGATGTCGGTCATCGCGCTGTCGCTGCCGGAGGGCATCATTCTGCGCAAGGTCCTCAAGCCGAAGCTGATCGCGGTGTTCTTCGGGACCGTGGCGCTTGGGATCGTGGCGACGGGGTTCCTGTTCAATGCGCTCAATCTCGCAGCCTCCGTCGCACCGTAGAGCCATTCACACGAAGAGGAGGTAGCACATCTTGAAAATCCAGATACTGGGCACAGGATGCCCAAAGTGCAAACAGCTGATGGCGAACGCCGAGAAGGCCGTCGAGACCAGCGGCGTTGACGCGCAGGTGGAGAAGATCGACCAGGTGCAGGAGATCATGAAGTTCGGCGTCATGTCCACACCGGCGCTTGCGATTGACGGGGACGTCAAGTCCGCAGGCAAGGTCCTGTCGGTTGAGCAGATCCAACAGATGCTGGAGGGAGAGTAGCACGATGGAAAGTTGCAGCTGTTGCGGGCCGATCACGATGATCCTGGCGTGCTCCGGCGGGTCGAACGTGGGACAGATCTCAAACGAGATCGCGCGGAGGCTGACGATTGACAACAAGGGGGTCATGTTCTGCCTTGCGGGTCTCGGCGGGGATGTTGAGCCGCTGGTTGATCGCACGAAGAGCGCCGAGCGGGTGCTCGTCATCGACGGCTGCCCCGTCGCGTGTGCGAAGAAGACGCTCGAGCGGCACGGTATCGAGCACGAGTGGCTGGAGCTAACGAGCCTCGGCATCGAGAAATGTCCGGACCTCGAGCTTGACGCGGCCCAGGTCGAATGTGCGATGAACGCCGCCGAAGAGATGCTGGGCGCGTAGGCAGTGCCGTTTCAGTCGTAGTCAATGGGGAGGCCGTCCCACGTGTCCGGCGCCGACGAGCATACCGACCCCATATTCACCACACGCGGACGCAAATCATGCTACGTCTGGCTTCCGTCCCGTGTGATCGACCAGGTCGAGGCCCGCGCGAAGCAGGAGGGCATCAGCAGATAGGACCGGGTGCTCGCCGCTCTGCGAGGCTATCTGGCCGAAGACCTGCGCGAGGACGTAGTTCACAGTTCGTCGGGCTGAGACGCGTCGGGGGAGCACCGGCCTCCACTCAGTTCAGCAGGGGCCAGTTCGATTGGCGGGGGTATCTTCACTATTCCGACCGAACACGACGAGACGAGGGAACCGGAGGCTTAAGCTATGTCCGGCAGAAGGAACATGTTCATTGTGCTGGCGGTGATTCTGGCCGTCCTGTTGGTTCTGGCGTACAGGGACAACCCCTCGGCCAGGCAGGACAGTGAGCCGGAGGTCGCGGCCGCAGTTGACGACGCCGGAGGGGATGCGTCTGTGGTCGGCGGAGAGGAGCCCGCGGACGGCCTCCCTCGTTTCGTCGAGGTTGGCGCGGACAGCTGCGTCCCCTGCAAGATGATGCAGCCTGTGCTCGACGAACTGCGCTCCGACTACGCGGGTGAGCTCACAGTAGAATTCGCGGACGTATGGAAGAACCCGGAGCTGGGTGACAGGTACGGCGTACGCACAATACCCACGCAGATCATCTACGACGCCGAGGGCAACGAGGTCTTCCGCCACACGGGGTTCTGGGCGAAAGAGGACATCGACGCGAAGCTGAAGGAGCCTGGTATCATTGAGTAGCGCACGCGCCACACTCCTCGTGACTGCTCTTGCCCTCATCGGAATGACGAGCTGCGTGATTGGCGGCTGTCGCGCGGCAGAGACCGATGCTGAGGCACAGACCGAAGTCGCACCGGCCGCCGTCTCGGACACCGAGGCGACGGAGCCCACCGACACCAGTCAGGTTGAGACTCAGGCCACGACGGTCGAAGCGAAGTACATGGGCCTGAGCAGCGGGCCGCTGTCTCAGGCGACGATCTCTGATCTGCCCGACGGCGTCGTGATACAGTCGGGCGACCTGACGATCACGCGCGAGCAGATCGACACCTTCATCGAGGAACGTGCCGCCACGCCCGAGGAGAGGGCGAAGCTTCAGGCCGAGGCGTTCTTCGTGGCTGAGCAGCTTGCGGTGGAGCCGCTGCTTGAACGCGAGGCGAAGCAGTGGGCACAGCAGCAGGACGAGGATCCCGGCCCCGCGTTGATCGACGCCTATCTGCAGAGCATCGCCGAACAGGTGTCGGTGAGCGAGGAGGACGTGCGGGCGTTCTACAACGCCAACCAGGAGATGGTCCAGGGCCTTCCGTATGAAGAGATCAAAGGGCAGCTTCGATCGATGCTAATGCGGCAGGAGCAGCAGGCGGCCGTGAACGCGCACATTGCCGGCCTGAGTAAGCGGCAGGATGTCACAGTGGATGCGAACTTCCTCGCCGAGGTGGCCCCAAAGGCATTTGACAACCCTCTTGACCAGGCACGCCGCTCAGGGAAGCCGACCTTCGTGGACTTCGGCTCCGAGGGCTGCTACGCCTGCGATATGATGGCGCCGATCATCGAGGAGCTCAAGGCGGAACTGAGCGATAGGGTAAACGTGGTCATGATCCAGGTGCGCGATGAGCAGTATCTGAGCTCCCGCTACGGCGTTCGCTCGATCCCTGTTCAGTTCATCTATGACGAGGATGGCCGGGAGGTCTTCGAACACGTGGGCTTTCTGAGCAAGGAAGCGATCCTCAATGAACTGGCCAAAGTGGGGGTTGAGTGAGCGTGGAGCAGCTGTTCATCACGCTTACGCAGGCGGTCGAGGGGAGTGCGGGGATCGCGCTGGGGGCATCGTTTATCTGGGGCATCCTGAGCATCATCCTCAGCCCCTGCCACCTGGCGAGCATTCCCCTGATCGTCGGCTTCATCGATGAGCAGGGCCAGATCACCACGCGCCGCGCGTTCTGGCTGTCCACGGTCTTCGCGAGTGGAATCCTTATCACGATCGCGCTCATTGGCGTGGTCACCGCCTCCCTGGGGCGTATGATGGGCGACGTCGGCGCCTGGGGCAACTACTTCGTCGCTGCGGTATTCTTCCTGGTGGGCCTGCACCTGCTGGATGTGATTCCCATGCCCTTCAGCGGCGCATCGCTCTCCGGGAGCCAGCGCAAGGGCCTCCTTGCGGCGCTGATACTCGGCCTCGTGTTCGGTGTCGCTCTGGGGCCGTGCACATTCGCCTACATGGCGCCGATGCTGGCGGTGACGCTGAAGGTCGCAAGCACACAGTTCGTCTACGCCGCGGCCCTGCTGCTTGCCTACGGGATCGGCCACTGCTCGGTGATCGTCGCGGCGGGAACGTCAATGGAGGCCGTCCAGGGCTACCTGGACTGGAGCGAGAAGTCGAGGGGCACGATCATCGTCAAGCAGATATGCGGGGTGCTGGTCATCCTGGGCGGCCTGTACATGATCTACACGGCATAGAACTATCAGCGGACAATTCGGAGCGGAGTAAGAGCAAATGGACGACATCAAGCGACGTGTGCGTGAGGGCTACGGAGAGATCGCGCGCAGGGCCGGCTCAGGGTGCTGCGGGAGCAGTTGCTGCGGGGGTTCCTCTGCTGAGTCAGTCGGCTACTCCCGTTCTGAGATGGAGGCTGTTCCTCAGGGTGCGGATATGGGCCTTGGCTGCGGCAATCCGACCGCCATCGCCGACCTCAAGCCCGGAGAGACCGTGCTGGACCTGGGCTCGGGCGGAGGCTTTGACTGCTTCCTGGCCGCAAATGCCGTCGGCCCCAGCGGGCGCGTCATTGGCGTCGACATGACCGAAGAGATGGTCACTGTGGCCCGTGCGAATGCCGAGAAGGCGGGTTACGCCAACGTAGAGTTTCGCCTGGGCGAGATCGAGGATCTGCCCGTTGAGGACGCCTCCGTGGACGTCGTCATCAGCAACTGCGTGATCAACCTGGTGCCGAACAAGCAGCGGGCTTTCGCCGAGGCCGCGCGTGTGCTCAAGCCCGGCGGGCGACTGCACGTGTCGGACATCGTGGTCAATGGAGAGCTCCCGCCCGGATTTGCGAACAGCATTGAGGCCTATGTGGGCTGCGTTGCGGGGGCCGTCTCGCGCGAGACGTATCTGACCGCGATGGAAGCGGCCGGCCTGGTTGACATCAAGATCGAGAGCGAGAGTGACGCGAGTAAGCTGCTCGCGGGATGTTGCTCGGTTGACAGCGGCTGCGCCTGCAATTCGCCGCAGAAGATGCTGGAGGGCCTCGTCAGTTCAATCACTGTGAGCGCTCGAAAGCCCCTGTAAGGCCTGACATACAACTCCTGGACCCTGTCCGTTTGGAGCTGATTCCCCGTGCAGCGTTCAGTGATCCAGAAGCTGTCCATTCTCGACCGCTACCTCACGCTTGCGAGCAACAACTTCGAACTGGCGATCGCTGTGGCCGTGGCGGTCTTCGGCATCCAGTCCGGAGAGGCGTTCGCGGCTGTGATCGGGCCGCTGGTGGAGGTGCCCGTGCTGATCGGGCTGGTGAACGTGGCCCTGGGCTTCCGGCGCAGGTACTTCCCGTACACAGCGCAGGTTGAAGCATCGGGTTGAGGAGCGCGTAGAATGCTGAACACGATCGCCGTCGGCTCACACGGCCGCTCGATGCTGGGCCGCATCCTGCTTGGCAGCCCCGGCGACACGTACAGCGTCCCTCGGTCAGTCAGCCCCGGCGGGGACCGTCGAGATCACCGATAGCGCCATCGAACACGCGCGGGGGGATGTCACCACTTGACGCATTGACTGAGCAAGCGCCGAGGGCACGAAAAGGCGGCGCGACCGTCAGCTACTGCCGCTACGCCGCCGCGCGGCGGGCAGCCGCAGGATGATTCGCCTCAATTGGAGCGCGGGCGGATCGACGAGATGCGGGTTCACAGCGCCGCGAAGTCGGAGGACTGGATTGAGGTCATCGAGGTCTACGAGACGATGACCTCATCCCCCGGCCCGTGCGCGTCTGCCACAGCCTGGGCGAGACGGCGTGCGATCGCCTGAGCGTCGCTGAGGAACGCCTCCTCATCGTCATAGCCGGAGCCGCGCTGCGAAACCTCCAGGTTGACCCACTTGTCGTAACTCGACCTGGCGATCAGTTCGACCAGTCGATCCCAGTCAACTGTGCCGGAGAAGGGCAGTTTGTGCTGGTCGGCCGTGCCGTCGTTATCATGCAGATGCACGGCGAGCAGCCGATCGGCGTGCACCTCGAGCTGCTTCAGTCCATCACCCGAGATATTGCCGTGGCCGGAATCATAGCACAGACCTGTGAATGTCGGCGGGTAGTCCGTCAGGATTCTTGCGATCGGGATCCAGCTTTCCGAGGTGGCACCGTTTTCGAGCGCAATCCTGACGCCCCTGGTCCGGGCGACCTCTCTCAGCGTATCCAGCGAACGCCTGACGCAGTCCCAGTACGTGACGCGGGTGGCCTCGTCCTCTGGTTCCTCACGGACGTGCAGGACGATCACATCACAGCCCAGGTCCGCGGCCATCTCCATACGATTCGCCACAAGCTGCACCCCGGCGAGGCGCTCATACTCCACCAGCGACGCCCAACGCTTCTCCCGGCCCGCCGAAGCGTGGATGTCGGTGACCTCAAGGCCGAATCCATCCAGCCACGCTCGAATCTGATCGATCTCGGGGGTGCAGTAGAGGAAATCGGTGTTCCACTGATGGCACCAGTGCACGTGCGTGAAGCCTGCCTCCGCGATCGCCTGCAGGTGCGGCCGCGGGCTGCCAGTGGACTGCTGATGGTCTGTTGCGATAGAAGTGTTTTCCATACGCACATTATTGCCCGCGACCGGTCCGGTTTCCTCCTCGGATCGTGGTCGGCAGGGAAGTTTTCACCAGGCGGCGAAGGGGGCACAGCCATGGTCCCCACAGTTCGGAGCAGATCGTTGGGAGAGGTGCTCGTATGCTGACGGCTGGCGCATCGTGTGTTGACATCACCCCGCCGCTCGACACGAAGATGAGAGGATACTTCGAAGAGCGTAGGGCCTCCACGGTCCATGATCCCCTGCACGCGCGAAGTTTCGTCCTGGAGGATGCTGGCTCCGCGGTGGCAGTGGTGATCTGCGATGTGATAGGGGTCGACCGGGAGTATCTCGACCAGGCCCGGTCGCTCATCGCAGAGACCACGGATCTGCGGCCCGAGCAGGTGATGATCGCGTGCACCCATACTCACACGGGCCCACAGACGGGCGATGATGATTACACACAGTGGCTGTGGCGGCGCATTGCCGACGGCGTGCGCATCGCCTGGCAGGCCCGCCGGCCGGCTGAGGTCGGCTGGGCGAGCGCCCGCGAAGAGCGCCTGGTCTTCAACCGCCGCTATCGGATGGCCGACGGCACGGTGCAGACCAACCCGGGCGTCGGGAACCCGGAGGTGATCGAGCCGGCGGGGCCGACCGACCCTGAGGTGGGGGTGATGGTCCTGCGCGGTGACGACGGCGCAACCATCGGCCTGCTGGGCAATTACGCCCTCCACTACGTGGGGATTCCGGACGATTACACGGCGATCTCGGCCGACTACTTCGGGTTCTTC
The DNA here is from genome assembly GCA_029821265.1 of Candidatus Zipacnadia bacterium. Taxonomy (GTDB): domain Bacteria; phylum Armatimonadota; class Zipacnadia; order Zipacnadales; family UBA5352; genus JALGTR01. Next base: position 7,632 of record JALGTR010000075.1, on the reverse strand, counting down.
TCAACGATGATCCAGCGCCTGCGGGCGGACAGCTTCGTGGCGGCGCTGTCGAATGGAGCCTCGGGGGACATCAACAACCTGGACGTCATCGGCGGCGTCTCCCCGCGCAACGACCACTACCAGCACTGCGAACGCGCTGGGGCGGTCGTCGCCGCCAGCGCGCTCTGGGCGTGGAATGAGGCGCAGTTCACCGACGATGCGCCTCTGGCAGGCGCTCTCGCGGAGGTCACGCTGCAGCCGCGCCCGCCGGCGACGGAGGACGAGCTCGAGAAGGCGCGACAGATCGAGGAGCGGCTACAGGCCGGCGAGCGCGTCCGCATGGGCGAACGCTCCTTCGCGCGTCGTGTGCGGCGTTTCGAGAAGGAGCCGCCGACGGCCCACGCGACCCTCGTGCAGGCTCTGCGGGTGGGCGACCTCGCGATCGTCGGTGCGCCGGGTGAGCTATTCGTTGAGCTGGGGCTGGATATCAAGCGCCGCTCGCCGTTCGAGCAGACGATGGTAATAGAGCTGGCAAACGACAGCGTCGGGTATATCCCGACGCTCCGGGCGTTCGAGGAGGGCGCATACGAGGCTAACTCTACCCCCTATGCGCCCGGCTTCGGTGAACTGATTGTCGAGACCGCCGTAGGCCTGCTCGAGCAGCTCAAGGCTTAGATCCGGCCATGGCGAGGGGGCACCCGCGGGGCCGGCCTACTGCTCGAACGTAATCCTGCTCGTCGTCGTGAGCCGCGCACGCCTGCGTGTACCGGGGCTGTTCGGCAGGTGCCAGGCGGCAGTGCTCCGTAGAGATAGACGCCCGGGACCGCGACCACGGCCGTCGTGGAATGCCGACCCGGCCCTCCGGACACGCCTGCCTTTCACCCACCGATGCGCACACAAGAACACGTTGTCATGTTAGCCGCGTCTAACTTCGATTTCCAGAGCCTGATCGACTCATTGCGATGCTGTGGGAGCCGCGGGATCTTCCGCTCCAGAGGCGGGCCTGCAGAGGCTGTCGCGCGCGGTTTGGCGGCGGGCTTTGCAGGAAGTGGAGGGACTGAGACCGAATTGACGTAGTGTGCTCACGAGTGGTCCTCCGCGACAGATCTCCCCGGGCACACAGGCAGAATTCGCCTTCCAGACGCCAGATCCGTCGGTCAGGAAGAGAGGCAACGGATGCTGCGCGATCACACTGGACCGGTCGATGAGTACGTGCCCCGGGGAGACGCGAAGGGCTGTGTACTGGTCGTCTCGGATTACAGATTGCTCAACGTGGCTCATGCCACCGCTCTGCGCACTGCCGGATACCGGGTCTACACAGCGGTGACGTGCACCGACGTCCCGCGTGTTTTCGAGACGTTCGAGGTCCCCCACGTTGATCTGCTCGTCTTCGCCTCCCTCGTCCACGGCTGGCACCATCTTGAGGCGGAGGCGCGCCCGGAGGAGATGCCCTCAAGCAGCGATGAGCAGTGGCAGACCAGGAATATCCTGCGCGTCGTGGAGATCGTCAGCGCCAGACAGGGCGACAGACCGAAGATCATCGTGGCGACTGAACTCATCAAGCACGACTGCTACGACGTCACCGCCGACGCTCTGACAGCGGTGGGACTGAAGTTCGAGACGTACTCGCCCAGCAATCCCCCGTCGTTGGTCAGATTCCTCGAGTAGGGGAGCGGGCCGCGCTCTTCTCGCTGTTCAGGGCCGCGGCACCGCGATGGGCGCTATCCTGATGGGGGCCACCGGCTGCAGTATCCCCGATTCCGCGGTCCTGAATGACAGGTAGTGTGCGTGCCAGGCCCTCGCCGAGTAGTCCCCGCCGGGCATGTAGACCTTCATGTCCACCCAGTTCTGCCCCGCGGGGGCGACCGTTGCCCGTAGTCCGTGACCTGGCCACGCGGCTGAGGCCACGATGACATTGCTTAACGAGGTTTCGGGATCAAAGATCTTACGCAGCCCGCTGTGGGGGTAGTTGGCGAGATATCCACCGCCCACCTGGAGGTTCGGGCGCTCCACGCCGGGCACCGCCGCCAGCCACAGCAGCCATGCGCCGTCCACCGGCTTGCCCTCGATGTCGCTTACCTCGACTGTGAACGAGCGCGTGTCGAAATCGGTGACGCCGGCCAGCAGGGCCTCACCGCGCCGCTGGGCGTTGCAGACGACGACCGGAAGAGCGTCAAACTCCCGGTCGAAGCGCACGGTCTTCCTCGCGCTGTTGATGTAGTGGCATCGGGCCTGGATCCTATTCTGCTCAGAGGGCAGAAATGCAACGTAACAGACATCCGCGTCGGTTGTCCGTTGGCCGTGGTGGTCCTGCAGTCCCAGGGTAAAGCCTGTCTCCGTGTTATCGATGGCGCAGGCGGCCACGGGCCTGCCGTTCTTGTGTGCCGCGCAGACCACCACCGCTTTGCCTGTGAATGTCCGTGGGTAGGTCATGCGCTGACCGTCGCTGGCCTTGCCGGTCCAGGTGACCACCTGGCCGAACTCCTGCCCCAGCACCTCTCGCAGGGCGGTGGCCCCATGACGCCCGTTGGGCAGCGCTCCCGTGCTCGGCTCGCCGCAGCCGTCGTCACATATCTGGGAGTGCTCCTTCAGCTTCGCCTCTGATCCGTAGTGGCTTATCTGTCGCCTGCGAGCGAAGTTGTAGGCCTCGCCGAAGGTCACCAGCCCGTCGCTGTTCTCATCCGCCCCCGAGGCGAAGCCCAGGGCATCGCGAACCGCCTCCGCCCACGGCATCGCGTTGGCCTCGTCAGCTCTGCAGCTGCTGAACACCGTGCGGCCGGGCCGCGCGCAGACCCTGGGGAAGTTGCCGCTGCTGCACTGGCTGAAGGTCCACAACTGGTGCTCGCTCTGGATGTTCCTGGCCCAGTGGTCCAGCACGTGGGTGCGCAGGGCCGCGTCGCTCGCCGCAAAATGGTGCTCGCCTCCGTGTCCGACGAAGAAGAACACCACGGGGTCCTGTGGTCTGACGCGTTGCTCCAGTTCCTTGCATACCTGCTCTATCTCAGCGAGCGTCGAGAACCCGTCTACCCGCTCGTCTCCGTGCTTGTCCTTATGTACGAGCCAGTAGATATTACCATCGGAGTACCCGTATCGCTCTCTGAGGATGTCGTAGAAACCCCGCGTCGCATGCCAGTACAGGTTGCCATGGGGCGTACCATCCTCGTACCAGCCGGCGACGATCAGCGCGTATCCGCGAGCGCCCCGGAATGTCGTGTCCGGCCCTTCCGCGGCTGCGAGGACAGGCGTCAGCGCGAGAATGAGGATGCATATCACGGTCAGCGTGATCCGCTTCATGGCGGCACCTCCGCGTCGACGATCAACTGCTTTACGCATCCCTGCTCACTGGAGGCAGTCAGCGAGACGACAGTTCCCAGCAAATCGCCATCTCAGTCATAGTTTGACCCCTGATAGCCAAATCGTTACCTTGTCCCTCCGATTTCAGCGCTGCGAGCAGACACGCGCGCGGCGCCCCGGGAGGGCCGGGTGTTAGTACCTCAGGACACGTGTCTCGCCCGCGCGCATCGGCAGAGTCAGTGTGGGGCCCTGGCCGAGGCCGGTGCCATCGAGGGCGTCGAGAACCGGTCGGCTGCGTCCGGTGTCCAGCTGCACCGGCCCATCCTCGAGTGCGTGCAGCGACAGGTACGGCTCGGCCGCCCAGACGTTGACGTCTGCGTCAGCGAACAGATGGACCCCGGTGAGTCGTGCCAGCGCACGGATCAGCTCCGGCGTAAGCTGCGGAACGCCCACGAAGACCTCGAGTCCACCTGGTGAGCGACGCAGGGCCACGGCGGGACTGCCATCCTCCCAGGTAGCGAGCACGTCCTCGCGTCCGGCCTCCACTGCGAAGAGGGGAGCGATGCGCGCCTCCGGGCCCCAGGGCTCCTCGAGGCCGAGGGCCATCCCCGCCTCAGTGGGCGTCACTCGCGCAGTCGTCGGCGAGACCTGCCTGCAGGCGAAGCCGGTCAGCGCCTCCATGGCGTCGAGGCTCGTGCCCTCTTCGGTCAACCAGCCGGGAGCCCAGCACCACACGCGCGTGGTGCCGGGAGACCGGTTCGCCTCAAGCTGCTCGCGCGTCCGCTCTCCGATCCGCCATCCCGCGAGGTAGATCTGGAGGCTCGCCGGGACGGTTCCCGCCGCGGCGTCACGGAGCATGTACTGCCCGTATGGCGCTCCGGAACGGCCCAGCGTGGCACGGCTATGATAGATAAGTGGTGCGGAGACGGCGTTGCCGCCGGCGGCGAGGTGGCAAATGCTGTCTTCATCGACGATCGCGGCGATCTCGGGCGTGAACGGCTGCTGGCGCGTCAGCAACGCCTCGTCCACGGGCCTCAGTCGCTCGAGGACGTTCCAGATCTGCGGATCGGCGAACCAGCCCAGGCCCTGCAGATCCATCCACCAGGTCGCGAAGCCGCGCAGCGCGGCCTGGGCGGTGTTGCGCAACATGACGTCGCGTGTCTGCTGCAGATTCGCAACGCCCCCGTAGTCGGTTGTTCCGGCCAGGTAGGTGCGCGTATCGTCCTCGTTAAGCCACATCATCCCCGCCTCGCGGATGCTCTCGGCCGGGCTCATGCACGGCGCTGTGCCGGGCCACTGGCGGTCGCCGTACGAGATCGGCGAGCAGAGGATATCGATCGCCGGTGAGCCCAGGACATGCTCGAGCGCGTAGTGCCCGGAGACTGCGGGGCCGTTTGGGAGTGCACCGAACTCGTAGTGGTAGCCGTAGAAGAAGACGACCAGTTTGCGGCCGTCGGTGCCGGCCCTCGCGGCCTCGGCCAGCCGGAGCACCATCTCAGCCATCTCCCGCTGTTGGAAGCGGTTGAACTCGATGAGCATTCGCTCCCGGGTGGGATCGCGCAACAGGCCGAACGGGGCGGCGTGGCGCTCCTCGGGCGTGGGGATGGGCGCACTGGCAGCGTTCTCGAATCCGCGAGCGGCAAGCCATCCGCGCCAGGCCTTGAGGGTGGCGGGGTCATACCCGCTCAGCTGCCGACCCCATGCTCCCTCGTAGAACCACTCTCCAGTGTTCTGACCGCATGGATGGATGCCTGCGAAGTGATCGGGAAACCGGGCGGTGAGATGCCGGCAGAGCTCCTCGAGGTGAGCCGCCGCATCGGCCCGGTACTCCCGGCTGGAGACGGACGCCATGTGTCCGGGGCTGCCATCCTCGTAGACCATGCGCGCGTCAGGGTGTGCCTCCAGCCACCACCCCGGCGCGTTCGCGCTGACCCGCGGCACCAGAAGGGCTTTCGGATGGACATCGATGATCCGCTGGCAGAGATCATCAATTGAGGCCCAGTTCGGGCCGCGGTCCGGCGGATCCCAGCAGTTCGGGGCGCTGAAGGTGATGAATCTCACTCCGGCGTTGGCCGCGAGCGCAACCTGCTCCAGGAACGGCCCCTTCAGGCTGCCGATGGGCTCCCAGACACCCCCTTCGACCCGATAGAGTGCCGTCTGCACTATGCGGGGTGGGACGGCGCGGACTCGGAAGCTCAGACGATACGACCGCTCCGGGGAGAAGCGAAGCGCGATATCAGAGTGGAGGTGAAAGTCCGGCCATCTGCCCGCGGGCGGCTCCTGCAGCGCGACGTGCACCACGCCCTCGCGCACCTCGACGGTGCCGACGGTGTTGGCCTGGCCCTGTGGCCAGACATTCCACGTCCGGGCGAAGGCCTCCTCAGTTGCGAAGCTGCCGGGCGAGAGCACGTCGGCTCCGGTCGTCATGTCAACCAGGCGCACGTCCGCAAGCGAGATCACCCCTGGCTGTTGACCGAACCGGAAATGCAGCGTGCCCGTGCCGTCGACCGGTTCGGAGACCGTGAACTCGAAGGACCTCTCCATCCACTCTTCCGAGGCGTGGACCACGCCGCCGCGCGGTGACCCGAAGAACCATCGCGGCACGACCGGGCTGTCGTCGACATGAATCTGCGGGCCGCCGGGCGTACCTTTCACGCGCACGGTCACCTCCGCGGCGACGCCGCCGGCAGAGATGGCGATCACCGCACTCGCAAGCAGCACGACGGCCGATAGCCTCATGGGAGTTCAGTCCTCTCGCGCCCGTCTGCCGGTCGTGCATCCTCACCTGGTGGCTGGTTGGGCGCGTGGCTGGCCGGCACCTCCCTTCGCGACGGACATCCGCAAAGCTGCGTGCGCGAGGAGGCAGCCTGTCCGCCTCTGTGGAAGTACCGCCCTCGTCACGCCCAGTATTGTCATTTGGAGCAGGCTGAACGGGAGCGCGTGGTCATGCAGCATGAGAAGATGGGCGAAACGGATCATTTCTGGTATCGACTGCAGCCCGAGGGGCCGTACATCGACTCCCAGCGGGAGAACATGGCCTTCGGCTACGGGGACGGGCAGGTGATGCTTTCAGAGGACAACGGTCAGAGCTGGCCGCACCGGCTGGAGTTCCCCGACGCGGAGGACATCACTTTCAGCTGCATCCTGAAAAACGGAAACGTGGTCTTCGCCACCTCCGCCCGGCTCTACGTCAGTACCGACATGCTGAAGACGTGTGAGCAGGTGATCGTGAAGGATCTCGACGGCAGCGACTACATCCCACACACGCCGAAAAACCCTGATCTTCCCGGGTGGTACTTCCACACGCTGCCGGGTGTCAATTCCTTTGACGTGCACGGCACGGAGATGCTGATCTGGGGGAATTACTGCAACGTTCTGGGCGGGGCGGCGCCGGTGAATATCTACTACTCCATCGACGGCGGCGAGACCGTGAAGATCGCCTACGCCTTCGGGCAGAATCCACTGATGCGCGATGACGGCTCTCCGGGGGGAGGCAGAGAGGGAACACTGCTGGGCAACCCTGACAACCCGGTTCGCTGCCGGCATGTGCACACGGTGGCATACAACCAGTCAGAGGATGCCTTCTACGCCTGCACCGGCGACGGCGACCGCGAGGACTTCATGGAGTGCCACTGGCTGCGTGGCACCTACGACTGGGACGCTGACAGGTGGGACTGGGAGGTCATCATCACAGACCACCTCAACTCGCGCTACAAGGCCGGCGGGATCAACTTCGTGGACGGCCAGCTCTACTGGATCAGCGATTCCAACGGGCCGGAGCCGTACGATCGGGGCGTTTTCCGCTGCGCGCCCGAGGACATCGGCAATCCCGAGGCACACACGCTCCTGTTCAACCCGGGAGTCGAGTCCGGGAACATGATCATACAGGATGGCGTGATCCTCGCCTCGCATTGCGCGCCGGCGTCGCCGCTGAACACAGGGATCATCGTATCCACCGATCTCGGGGAAACATGGGCGCAGTACGACCTCGCGGAGTTTGGCCAGCGATCGCCCACGCGCTTCCACGAGAAGAACAGCGACGGCTGGTTCCGCATGGACCTGCGCAAGGGCTGGATCGAGCGGGGCGAGGTGCTGTTCCTCAGGCCGAAGGACGCGTGATCGCGCGCGACGGCATTTACCGTGATCGTCAGGAGTGAGCTATGAGCGACCCCATCCCTGCTTTGATGCAGCAACTTGACCGGAGCCGCCTGCGTGAAGCGCTGTACTACCTGGCCGATGATCCGCTGCCCTACCGGAAGGCGAACTACACGCTGCCCGGCCATGGGAAGTCTACCCTCGACGAGGCCGACGACTACATCGAGTCCCTCCTGCGGTCATGGGGGTATGAGGTCGAGAGGG
>JALGTR010000308.1 GCA_029821265.1 Candidatus Zipacnadia bacterium | reverse complement strand
ACGCCCGAAGGTGATGCTGTCGCGCTCGCCGGCGATCTCCCGGCAAATGCGAGGTGGTACGATCCGAGGACGGGGAAGGCGATCGGTGCGGAGGCTGATGGCGGCAGATTCCAGCCGCCCGCCGAGGAAGATTGGCTGCTCGTAATGACGGAGTGACTCCGCGCACGCTCCAGGCACGCGGCGACAGGGCGATGACCCGCTCGTGATCGGGCGCAGGGTTAGCCGCCGAACCAGCGACGGTCGATGATCAGGAGCCCCTGCAGCAGCATCAGGGCCACGAATGCGATCCCGGCGCTGAGAAGCGTCGTTGGCCCGCGACGATACAGCGGCGGGGCGGCTACATCGAGCACGCTGAACTGTTGCACGGCCTTCGCCCGTGCCTCCTCGATCTCCGCGAGCCACAACGCGCGCTCCACGGAGGCCAGTTCCTCGGTCTCAAGCTGCTGCCGACGTTCGATCTCGACGTACTCGCGCGCGACCGCGGGCATCTGAGCCATCTCCCGCCGGGCCGCTGCGAGCAGCCGCTCGTGCTCCGTTCGACGAGCCTTCGCCCCGGCGAGCTGCACCCGAAGCTCCACGACGCGCTGAAGCGTGCTGTCGTGCAGTGGGTTCGGCTGCTCTCCGACCTCGCGAACGACCGTGTCCTCAAGGTCGTCGATCTGCTGCTCTATACTGTCGATGGCGCTCTGGATCTGAACGACGTCCCGGTTCTGCGCCGTCTTGCCCTTCGCCAGTTCAGTCGCAAGGTCAATGCGTAGTCCGGCAAGGTCCTGTTCGAGACTCGCGATGATCGGATTCCGGGTTTCGACGGCCGACGCGACGCGGCGGGTCTCTATCTCCGAAAGCTCGGCCTCGGCCGCTGTGAGGGAGCTCGCGGCGGCGTCCGCTTCGGCGATCGCGTCCGCTCGACTCTGCTCGAGCATCCGTATTCGCTCGCTCAGCCGCGTGGCCTTGCTGTCGGGATCGAGCAACTCGTACTGCGCCCGAAGACTCTGCAGCCGGTCGCGGGTGTCCTCCAGATCCGACGAGAGCTCCTCGTAACGATCATCGAGGAACTGCTTCGTACCGGTGGCATACTCGAGGTTCTGCTCGCGCAGATAGCTTCGAAGCTGCTCGGGGTAGGCATTCGCGATCTCGGCGCAGAGCGAGCGGGCGCGTTCGAAGCTGACCGGGTAGCCAAGTACCGCGAAGCGCGGCCGGGCGTAGCCATAGGCAGTCACGGTGATGTCGATTCCATCGTCACCGATTGTCTTCAGGGAGGTCATCTCGAGCAGCACCTGCTGCGCTTCAAGCTCGGGAACGTCGAACAGCTCGGCAAGCCCAAGCTCCCTGACGATCCGGCTGCGTATCTCCCTGCTTACAAGGATGGCCTGGATACGGGGCAGCGACGGACCGGGATCGCCCGCGCCGCCGGTAGCCGAGGCCATCCCGGCGAGCAGATCGGGGCGGTCGTTAAGGAGCAGCGTCGTGCTCGCGACGTAGGCCCCGGGCCGCGTGAAGTGCACGATGGCGCCGACCAGCACCGCGCCGACAACGCTGATGAGCAGAACGTGGAACCAGGTGAATCTCTCGATCAGTCTCATGAAAGCGTCGCATCCTCCGCCATGGCGGAAGCGTAGTGTACGTCAGAAGATGAGCGCGGCGGTCGCGAGCGGCACAATCGTGCGCAGCCAGACGTCAAGGTCACTCTCGGTGTTGACACTCCGAACGATGTGCCGGGTCGGGACTACGACCACATCGCCGGGTTCGAGCGTCGTTGAGCGCCGGATCGGCTCCACCGCACCGTTCGCGTGGACCACGACCATCCGGTTTGCTGCTGCGTCCTCGCGCAGACCACCAGACTCGTTGAGGTAGTACTCGAGCCGCTGTTCGGCCACGAACGGGATGGCTCCGGACCGGGGCACCGCGCCCAGCACCATGACTGTGTTTGCGCGCTCGGGCACGACAACCGTATCACCGGCCTCGAGCGCGAGGTTCTCCTCCCGGCCCTGACTGGCGATGAGCTTCCGGCCGTCGATCGGGATAGCCGACACCCAGTCCTCCTCCTGTACGGGTCGCGGGGGGAGGACAATGCTGACGCCGCGTGGTGTCGTCATCACCTGCTGCATACGAGCGTTGACGGCCTGCTGCATCGCCTGCAGCTGCTCCTCGGGGCTGACCTGCATCGGTTGCTGTTGACGGGCCTCGCGGTTTACCGACTGAAGAACGCGGTTGAGGTCCTCCTCCTGCGCCTCACCGAGGGCGGCGCCGCGCCGGCGATAGACCACGATTCCGTTCTCGTTGGCGTCATCGAGCAGACCGCCACCGTCCTGCAGCAGGTCCCAGACGGTGTACTCCTCATCCTCGCCCGCAGCCACGATCGGATATGCCCCGGGCGTGCGCACCTGGCCCCTGAGGTGGACGATATCCGCACGCGTACGAAATTCACCGTTGCCGGTGATGGTCACGCTGTCATCGTCCTCAAGCAGCATGTCGGGTTCGACACTGAACTGATCGCCCGAGCCCGTCAGAATGAGGCTGACCGGTGTCGGCTGGCCCTCGAAGTGGCCGCGCGTGAGCTCGACGTCCGGACCGGCACCGGGTTGCAGGCCACCGGCCGCGAAGATCAGGTCACTGACGCGCATCCCCTCCCGTCGCGGATACGTACCCTCCTCGCGCACGAAGCCCGCGATATGCACCTCGCCGCTGCGGCCCACCTCCTGGAGCGTGCGAACCGTCAGGCGATCGCCCCGTTGCAGTGCGATGTCGGCCCCGGCATCGCCCTCAAGGGCAGCCGTCAGGTCCACGGGGATCACCTCCCACGCACGGTTCACACCGGCGCGCAGCAGGTCCGCCCGATCGGTATACGCCTCCGGCAGCAGGCCGCCCGCGCGGAGGATGAGATGACTTACGCGCAGGTTCTCGGCCCAGCGATAGACCCCGGGATTGCGCACCGCCCCTGTGACCTCGACCTCGAAGGGTGGCTCGACCTCCTCCTGCGAGTAGATCGTCACGTAGTCCCTGGCCTCAAGCGCAAGGTCGTGTTCGGGATCGCCCTTACGCGCGCGATCCACGTTGAAGCTGATGATCTCGAAGTGGCGGCCTTCGCCAAGGCGGCTGATGACACCACGCCCGATGTGCGCGTTGACCTCGAGACCCTCGGCGGCTTCGATGAGCGCTGAGACAGTCGGGTAGCGATCAACCGGGTAGTAACCTGGCCGCTTAACCGCGCCGAGAATCCGGACCGTATTGCCGACAGTATCGCGTATCGGACGCGCGACGACAAGGTCGCCGTCCTCTACGGGGGTCGCCGCTCCATCAGCGCCGTCCGCGCAGTCGCAGGTCATCATCCGCCACTGCCGGCGTGCGTCCGTGCGCCACAGGTGCAGGATGTGATGCGCGCG
>JALGTR010000307.1 GCA_029821265.1 Candidatus Zipacnadia bacterium | reverse complement strand
CCTGGATCGCACCGGCGACTACGCCTCCCACCAGTACCTGCAGCACCGCGGCATCCCCTTCGAGGTGTACGGCTACAACGAGTATCAGGAGACCATCCACTTCCACGAGGACCAGGCCCTGCCGCTGTTCCGCGACAACGGGATCGCCCGTGACCACAACAACGAGCTGGTGATGAGCTCCCACTACAATCTCACCGTGGAGAGCTGGGCGGCCAAGCAGGACTTCAACGCCTACATCGTGTGCAACAACGCCCCGCGCTGGTCGTCGGTCATCAACTACGACTGGCTGGGCAGTCCGCTCATCGGCCACGCCATCAGCCAGGACAACATCGGCGGGCCGGTCTCGCGCATCGGCTCCGGCAATCGCGGCCGTTACTGCGACTGGTGCAACCTCAAGTTCTTCCACTACCTGGAGACCGAGGGCCTGCTGCCCCAGTTCCGCGCGCAGTATACGCATATCCGCGACTACGTGCAGGAGCACCTCGACGACTTCCCGATGCTCGACCCCGACCTGGCCTGGAACGAGATAACCCACGAGGGCGTGGCGGCCATCTGCGACGATCCGGTCATGGCCGAGTATCAGAAGTTCCTGTACATCTCGCACGCCCACAACCTGATGCGCTACGTCCTCGACGCCAAGGTCCTCGCCGAGCGCCTGGGGATCGAGTTCGACTGCCACGGGAATCAGGCCGGGGGCTTCCTGGGGTACAACTCGTATCCGCTGCTGATCAGCGAGTTCGTGGACCACGCCTGGTTCGAGAGCTCCGGCCTCTCGCAGTACGACATCTTCCGCTACGGCTGGCACAACGCCCATGGCGCCATGCGCTTCGTGCTGGGCCTCGCCTCGGCGCCGGGTAAGCCCGTCCTGTGCATGACCAGGCTGGGCAAGGAGGAGCCGGAGCTGCTGGAGCACGAGTACGCGGAGTCCTGCGCCGGCGGGGGTGTGCTCTTCAGCCAGCAGGTCAGCTACTCCGAGCGCCCGGAGCTATTGGACGTGGTTCGCGAGTTCTGGCAGTTCCGCCACGACCATCGGGCGATCTTCACCCGCGATGGCCGCTCGCGCCACGCCCAGGTCGCGGTCGCCTACTCCATCCCCACGCAGATATACGCGGAATATCGCTCCAACGTGCACGCGCCGCACTTCAACGACCTGTCCGGCATCGGCCGCACCCTCTTCGAGGCGCATATCCCCTTCGACGCGCTCATCTTGCACCACCCCGACATGCGCGCCGACCGCTGGACGCTTGAGGACCTGAGCGACTACCGGCTCATTATCCTGCCCTCCGTCACCTGCATCTCCGATGAGCAGGCCGCGCTTCTCGGCGAGTACCTGGATGGCGGTGGGCGGATCGGGCTCGTCGGGGAGTGCTGTGTCCGCGATGAGGACAATCACCCGCGCGAGGCAAGCATCGTGGAGGCCTGGCGCAAACGCGGTGTCGTCCGGCAGATCCTCGGCGGCGAGCACTTCTTCTTCAATCGCACCAAGGAGAGCGACAAAACGCGCGCCATCGTCGAGGAGGCCACCGCCGACGTCCGCGCGGCGCTTGAGGACGAGACGCTGCTGGATGGCGAGATCCCGCGCCTGCTCTGGGCCACACCCTGGGTGCACCAGGTGGAGGGCGAGGAGCTGCTGAGCGTTCACTTCGTGAACTATGACGTGGACTTCGAGGCCGCGCGGGCGAATCCGACCGACGCCTTCGAGGTCGCCATCCGTCTGCCCGAGGGCATGGCGGAGCCGAAGGAGGCGACCTGGCTGACCGTGGACGGCGCGTCACGGCCGCTTCTGTTCAGTGTCGAGGACGGCATCGTCGAGGTCGAGGTCCCCTCCGTCCGCGTCTACGGCGTGCTGGTGCTGGGGGCGGAGGGCGCCGAGCGCGCGCTCAGTGACCGGCTGCAGGGCGACGCGATGCTGATGCGCGCGGCATTTGCCGCCGGCGAGCGCTTCGCGCAGTACGAGGAGCGCGTGCAGCAGATCACCGCTCTGCGAGGGGAGGACGATGCGGCCTTCCGGGCGCGGGCCGAGGAGCTTCTCCGAGACATCGCTGCAGACGAGGACGAGCGCTACTTCGAGCGCTGGCGCGAGATGGCCGATACCGAGGGCGCAGTGCTGGCGCTGGACTTCGGCGCCGAGGAGGACGCCGGACCGTGGCGCGCTCTCGGCCCGGAGAGCGCCTACTCGCCCGACCGCGGCTACGGCTGGCTGCCGGTGGATGACACGTCCCGGCCCACGCCCGAGGAGACCGGCTACGGCGTCGCCCACAGGTACGGCCAGGGCCGGCAGGAGATCGTCGCCGACGGGCTTCCCTTCTGGCCGTATGAGTGGAGACCCGACCCGGCCGTCCTCAGCCGCGCGCTCTTCTGCGGGGGACCTCGCACGCTGCGCATCGATCTTCCTGACGGCGCGTACGCTGTCCGCGTGGTGCGCTGCAACCCGTCGTGGACGAACCGTAATCTACGCTGCTCGGGGATGGTCCGCGACCGCTCCGGGGTGCGGCTGTTTGACGTTCCCTACTATCCCGGCGGCGCACAGATGGGCGAGTTCGTGGCCGAGAGCACTGACGGACATATGGCGCTGACATTCGGCGGCCCGACCGGCTGGGGCGTCAGCGTGGTGGTCATCCGCCCGGCGGACGCCGTCGAGCGCGCTGACCACTCGCGGGAGTGGCGGGTGAGCCCGCGCTATCCCAACCCCGAGTGGTGGCCCATCCGGCAGGTGCGCTTCTCACCCGAGGATGATCTGACCGCGGTCCCGGATAGCTGGGCCACCGTGCGGAGCGACTTCGATGGCGTTGTGCACCTGGGCAGCAACGCCCAGGCTGAGACCGGTGACGTGGTCTACGCCGCGACCACCATCGGCGCCGAGGAGGCCGCGGAGGCCACCCTCAGCATCGGCTCCTCCAGCGCCTGCGTCGCCTACCTCAACGGCCAGCAGATCGCCTATCTGCCCAACGTCAAGGGCCTTAGCGAGGACGAGTGCGTGGTCACAGTCCCGCTGCACGCGGGGGCAAACACGCTGATGCTCAAGCTCGCCCGCCACTGGGAGCGTCACTGGATGTTCTACGCCAATGTGAGGCAGTAAGCCGCGAGGAGAGCCAGGCCAGCGGTGTCGAGCGTGACTCGATCGGGGTCATTTACCTACATTATGCGTAACTACTCACCTTGCGACTTGTCTGGTGAGTAGAGTGTACCCCCCGTGACATCGTCAAGGAAACGACGGAACGTCTCCGGCGCCGATCTGCATTGAACAGTGAGACCTGCACTCGCAGCCGCCGTCGCACTGCCCTGCCCCCACAAGTGATACTAGCTGTAGTGTGGTACTGAGTGGTCTGTCATGCAGCCCTGGGTGGAGGTCCCTGAAGGGATGGAGCCCAGGGCTGGTGCGCCTCCG
>JALGTR010000074.1 GCA_029821265.1 Candidatus Zipacnadia bacterium | reverse complement strand
CGCCAGGTCATTCGCGGATGCTGTGACCATGGCCATTGAGGACGTCAGCAACGCGCGCCTGTGGGTCGCCGGGCATTTCCACTCACCGCTTGCGTGGGAGGCGATCGAGCTGGCGGGTGAGGTGGTCGGACGCACGCATCCCGGTGAGGTGGACGTCGCCTACGCTTCGGCGCTCGTCGATCACGGCCTCGTGGTGCTCTCGGGAACCGGCTCATTCGTGCACCTGCGCACGCGAGACGGCGAGGGACTGCACGCCGGCGGTCTCGGACCGGTGCTCGGCGACTACGGCTCCGGCTACGACGTCGGCCTGCGCGGTCTGCGCGCCGCCTTCGCCGAGCAGTGGCTCGAATCGCGCAGGACATCCCTCCGGGATGCCATCCCCGCGGCCCTCGGCGTCCCCGATACGCGGCATGTCTTCCACATGGTCTACAACGAGCGATCGATGAATCGGCGCCGGATCGCCTCACTGGCTCGCACGGTGAACCAGGAGGCTGAGGCAGGCGATGAGATCGCCCGCCGCTGCGTCCTCGATGCCGCCGATGCCCTTGCTGACTTCGCGGTCGAGGTGATCGAGCAGGTGGGCGTGAGTGACGAGCAGCTTCCGGTGATCGCCTCCGGCAGCGTCGCGCAGAACTCCCGGCTGTGGTGGGAGCGCATGTGTGAGCGCATCCGCGAGGTCGCTCCGTGCATAAAGCCTATCATTCCCCGGGTTCGGCCCGCAGTGGGCGCGGCGCTTACCGCGCTGCGGGAGATGGGCGTGGAAGTTACGCCACAGCTCGTAGATCGCATCGTCGAGACCCAGCAGGCCCCGTACGACGCGGCTCAGAAGGCCGTATCCAACACCTGAATCGGGCGGTGACCGCCGTGCTCGCGCGCGAATACGCACAGGCCGTTCGCGACGTGACCCAGCGCATTGAAGAGACGCAGATGGACGCCATCGGCGAGGCCGCAGAGGCCATCGCAGACGCGCTTTCCAGCGGTGGCGCGTTCTGGGTTCATAACATCGGCCACGGAGGCGAGAGGGAGCTCAACCATCGCGCCGGCGGCCTCGTCGCCACAAAGATCCTCAGCTTCGGATTCAACGTCTCCAGCCCCATCGCCGAGAGCCTCAAGGGCCGGCCGCGGGCGGAGGATGTCCAGCCAGACCTCGAGGCCGTCCGCCTGGCCGTCCGCGCCAGCGAGATGCGCCCCGGCGATGTCCTGATCGTCGCCTCCGTGAGCGGTCGCACTGCCCGCACCGTCGAGCTGGCGCGAGCGGCCTCCGAGATGGGCATAACGGTCGTCGGCCTGACCTCCCTCGAGTACACCGCCGAGATCGAGTCCGACCACCCATCGGGCGACCGCCTCTGCGACGCCGCCGACATTGTGATCGACAACTGCGCTCCATTCGGCGACGCCGTGCTCGAATGCGACGCATACGATCACAGGGTCCTGCCCATCTCAGGTGTTGCGATGATCACCATCGGCTGGATGATCTGCGCCGAGGTGATCGAGCGCATGAAGCAGCGGGGCACCCCGCCACACGTGTACATGAGCGTCAACCGCCCCGGCGGCCGTGAGTACAACCGGCAGATCGAGAGCCGCTACAACGAACTTGGGTACTGATCACACGCGAGGTGATGGTCGTGTCAGCCGATGCCTACTTCGAGAAGGCCCAAGCAGCCATCGCGCGGCTGCGCGATACGCAGGGCGAGAACATCCGGCAGGCCGCGCAGCTTCTGTGTGAGGCCATCGTCGGCAACCAGGCGATCTTCGCCTTCGGCGCCAGCCACTCGTTCATGCTCGCCGAAGAGATGGTCTACCGCACCGGCGGCTTGATGCTCGTCAATCCAATCTACCCGCACGGGATGAACCTCTCCGTTCGCCCGCTGACGATGACCTCGCAGATCGAGCGCACCGGGGGCCTCGGCCGCACGCTGCTGCAGGGCAGCCCGGCGTCCGACGGCGACGTGCTGATCATCGCGTCCACCTCCGGACGCAATCACGTGGTCATCGATATGGCGCTGGAGGCCGCCGACAGTGGCATCCGAACCATCGCCATCACCGCGCTGGAGTACTCCCGCCAGGTGGACAGCCGCCACCCGAGCGGGCAGAAACTCTTTGAACTGTGCGACGTGGTCATCGACAACTGCGCACCCCTCGGCGACGCCGCCGTCGAAGTCGAGGGCTTCCCGCAGGCCGTCGGCCCGCTCTCCTCTGTCCTCGGCTGTGCCGTCGTCAACGCGATCGCCGCTCAGGTTGTGCAGGATCTCGTTGACCGCGGCGTCACCCCTCCGGTCTTCGTCAGCGCGAACATGCCCGGTGGCGATGAACATAACGAGCGCCTGCTCGCCGAGAACGCCGACCGCATCTTCTACATGGACTGAGCGCGGAGGAGCCATGACTTCCCGGATTGGACTGATCGCTCTTTACATGGCCGCGGTCGTCCTGCCGGCCGGACCGACCACGGCACAGAGCATCTACGGCGCCCACTATCTCCCCGACGCGATCGACTACGCCGGCAGCATGCACCTGCACCTGCTCAACGACACCGGTGCCCCCCTCGAGGTGACCGACCTGCTGCTCGACGGCGACAGCGTCGGCCGCGTGTGGCGCAGCGACGAGAGCTTCGTTCAGCCCGAGGTCCGCGGCCAGTACCTCGAGGTCACCAACTCGCAGGTCGCCTGGTATCGCGCCTACCCGAATCCGATCCCTCCCGGAGAGGTCTGCGAGATCATCGTTCGGCTCATGCCCGAAGGCGCTGCCTTTCCTGCCCGCAGCCTCACCGTCCGCTTCGACCGGGGCGAGTCGCTTTCGGTGGAGTACGACCTCCGGCGACCACCCTTCGAGGTGGAGTACATCGGCATCTCGAAGGCCCTCGACGCCCTCTACGTCTACGCCCGCGTTCGGCCGGACAGGGCCGCCGAGCCGATCGCTATCCACGTGGATGGCCGCAAGGCCCGCGCGTCTTTCGACCGCATACAGGCTGGCCTGCGCTTCGCGAAGGTCTCGCTCGGCCGGCGCTGGGATCCCGGCAGCTATCACGCCATCGCCGTCGAGGGCACCGACGGCCACCGGCAGGCCGTCCTCCAGCGCGCCCTCCCCACTCCTCCGCCGATCGCCATCATGGGCAACCTCGGCGAGGAGCAAGCCCGCCAGTATGCGAGCCACCTCTTCGACGTGCACATCGCGTTTGTGCCCCCGCGCCAGACGTTCTTCGAGACGCTCACGAAGTTCGGCCTGCGCGGTGCGTACATCAGCTACGAGCGGATGTTCCCGGGCGAGGAGAAGTACGAGCCGGTCTACTACAACGACCCGGAGTTCCTGGCGCCCCTGGAGGATCAGTCCGCCCTCTGGGCGCACTTCCTTGAGGACGAGCCCGACGGTCGCTACCACCGAACCAGCCTCTCGCACCTGCAGATCCGCCGCGACGTCGAGCGCGCCAACCAGTTCTGCCGCATTCTCGACCGCAACCACCTGACCTACCTGCAGATGGACCACGGCGGCTACCCGTCGAATATGTACACCTGGGGGCAGATACCCGACTACATCGCCACGCACGCCTACCCATTCGGCCAGGACATCGTCGCTCGAACCCGCGACCACGTCGAGCACACTGCCGCCGGCAGCCGCCCGCGCCCGTTCATCTATCTCTGCGAGGGATACAGCGAGAACCAGCAGCGCCAGTTCTCCCCCGACGAGATGCGACTTGAGGTCCTCACGGCCCTCGCATTCGGCGCGAAATCACTGCAGTGGTACCCCGCGCACGGCTCCCGCGGCCTGCTCGAACACCCGCGCATGTGGGATGCGATCGGCCGGATGAACGCCATGCTCCACCAGGTGCTGCCGCTGCTGTCGATCGGCACGCCGGTCGCAGACGCAATCGCCGGCCCCGGGGATATCCTCGCCCGCATGATCCTCTGCGGTGACCGCGCTGTTGCGGTCGTGGCGGTGAACCGCGACTTCGAATCCACTGCCGGGACGTTCGACCTCCGGCCTGCCCGCAACGTGACGGTCCGCGTTCGCCTGCCCGAGTTCATGCGGGCGCCGTCCGCCGTGCTTGCCACCCCGGATGGTCCGATCGATCTCGAGCTCGATGTCCGCGGCGCAACGGCGTCATTCACACTCGAGGAGGTCGGCCCCGGCGCGATCGTTGTCATCTACGGCGACGGTGCGATCCCGCGGGAGATGCGGAGCATCGCATCCTCCGCCGCCCGGCGCTTTCAGCCGATGGCTGCCGACACACCGAACGCGCGTTGATCTCGCGTGCATACCGCGCCCTCAGGAGGCGACTGAACGTGAAGCTGAGCGATGTTGGCTGGTGTTGGGAGGGGCAGGGGCTCGATCCCGGCGTTGACCCCTCGATCCTCGGCGTGGGCGATGGCTGCCGTTTCTTCGGCCTCACACGCGCCAACTACATGTTCCACCCGAACACCGAGTTCGCCATGCAGCACATGTCCTGGCTCGACGAGATCACCTGCGACATCGCCAAGTGGGAGTATGAGGACACCGAACGCGGTGGCAGCAACCACCACGTGGACGCCCGACCCGAGAGAGTCCGCTCTGAGGCCGCACTCGTCAGCGAGCTCTCACTGACGTATCGCAACATCACTGGCGCGTTCCACGACGATATGCTCGGCCTCGTCCGGCGTGAGGGGATGACGCCAGAGCAGTACGCGCAGGTCTACGAGGCCGTCCGCGGCGCAAACCCCGATCTCAAGCTCTGGGTCGTCATATACACCCACGAGCTTGAGGCCGAAGAATGGGCTGATTTCGAGGACTTCATCGACATCGTCAACCTCTGGATCTGGCATTCCGAGGAACTGGTCGAGCAGGATGCGCAGATCGAGCGCTGCCGCGAGCGCTTCCCCGACCGTCCGCTCATCATGGGCTGCTATCTGCGCGATTACACGAACCGCGCGCCGGTGGAGATGGACCTCGTGAGGGCCCAGTGGGACTCGGTGATTCGCAACCTCGAGACCGGCGCGCTTGACGGCTACTCGATCCTGTCCGGCAACCTCATCGACGGCCATCTCGAACAGGCCCGCTACATTCGCGACATCATCGCCGCAAACTCATAGACCCACGGAGGCGCCTGGAACGTGGCACTGATGCCGAGGAAAGCTACCATCCGCTGCGCCGGGATCGCTGTGCTTGTGGCTATCGCTCTCTCCGCCACCGCCGAGGAGGAGGCCGAACTGATGTGGACACTCGATCTGCCCTACAGCGAGCACCACACCGATCGCCGGGTGATGGACGTGGTCATGCCCCGCGAGCGCGGCAACGGGCGCTGCATATTCTTCGTCCACGGCGGAGGCTGGCGTGCCGGAGATAAGGAATCGTGGCATTCCGTCATGACATACTTCGCCGAGCGGGGCTACGTATGCACCTCAGCGGAGTACCGCCTGCTCCCGGATGCGCACCTGCCGGAGATGCTCGAAGACGTGCGCCTCGCGATGTCCTTCGTCAGGGAGCATGCGGAACGATGGGGCTTCACCCCGGATCAGATCGCCGCGTACGGCTCATCAGCGGGTGGCCATCTGGTGGGCATGCTCGCGACCATCGCCCCGGACGATGATCTCGGCATGACGGACGAGATCACGATCCGCGACACGCGACCGAAGGCGGCGGTCTGTATGTGTCCGGTGCTCTCGATCCCCCGCTACCGCGAGTCGCTGGTACCCGAGTTGCTCGGCCCCGAGTGGGATCTCGCACCTGAGCTCGGGTCGCCCGAGTATCGCGTCACCGGCCACGAACCGCCGTTCCTCATCGTGGTCGGCGACGCGGACGAATCGACGCCCATTGCGGACCAGGAGGCGATCTGCCACGTCCTGCGCGACCATGGCGTGCGCTGTGAGCTGGTCGTCGTTCCTGGAGCGGGCCACGGCGCCTTCTACGGCGTCCGCACCGAGCAGCAGCATGCGGCCCTCGCGGCTGTCGAGCCTTTCCTCGAATCCGTCTTCGCCACCGGGACCACGCCGGCGTCACAGTGATGGCCGTTCCGCGCGGCAGATCACCATCTCTCAGGCGGACGCGCCTGGTCCCGACATCGTCCCGGCGCTGTCACTTCTCGAGCACGCGCGGGGTGGGATTGGGGTAGTGACCGGCCGGCCGCAGGCCTGAGCCCTGCACGCCGGTATCGCCCAGTTCCTCGCGCGCCTTTTCCGCGTACGCCATCAGCCGTTCGACCACGTCCGGATGCTGATCGGCGACATTCGTCGTTTCTCCGATGTCACGCTCGAGGTCGAACAGCAGCGCCTCATCGGGAGCGGCCTGGTCGGGGTGGAATGCCTTCCGGTCCTCCCGCGGCACGAACAGTTTCCACTTCCCCGACCGCACCGCCTGCAACTGCTCCATGTGGTAATAGAAGAACGCCTCATACGGCGATTCTGCGCCCTCCTCACCCATGATGATCGGCCGGATATCATGTCCGTCGATCACCCGATCCTGCGGCTCTTCCGTGCCTGCAAGCCGCGAGAGAGTCGGCATCAAGTCCATGGTCGTCGCCAGCTCTGAGCAGGTCTCGCCGGCTGGGATCGTCCCCGGCCAACGCATCACGCAGGGCACGCGCATGCCGCCCTCCCAGGTGTGATACCCCCAGCCGCGAAGCGGGCCATTGCTTCCGCCGTGACCGCGCGGCGTGCCGTTATCGGAGAGGAAGATGACGCAGGTGTTCTCGTCGATGCCCAGCTTCTGCGCCGCGCGAATCACCTGTCCGGTCGACCAGTCCAGCTCCTCCACGCAGTCCCCGTATGCCCAGTTGCCCGACATCCCCGCGAAGCGCTCGCCGACCTCCGGGATCTTGACGCTCCCCGGCAGCGCCTGCGGCATGTACAGGAAGAAAGGCCGGTCAGCGTTCTCCTCCATGAACTGGATGGCCTCTCGGGTATAGCGCTCGGTGATCGTCGACATCTCCACCGGCGCCTCGATGACCTCCTCGTTGCGCATCAGCGGCAGCTCAGGCCAGTCGCGATTCGGCCGGCGATACATGTCCTCGCTGTAGGGAATCCCATAGTAGTAATCAAAGCCCTGGCGCGTCGGCAGGAAGGGCGGCTGATCGCCCAGATGCCACTTGCCGACGCAGGCCGTGGCGTAGCCGACCTCCTTGAGGACCTCCGCAATCGTGATCTCGTCGGGATTGAGGCCCTTCGCGGCAACGGGCTGAAGCACCGCGTGACCCTTGTCCGAGACGTGCATATCGATGCGCTGCGCGTAACAGCCCGTGAGCAGACTGGCGCGGGAGGGCGTGCACACCCCGCTGGTCACGTAGAAGTCGGTGAAGAGCATCCCCTCCTCGGCCATTCGGTCCACGTTTGGCGTGCGGTGTATGGGGTGGCCGTAGCAGCCCATGTCGCCATAGCCGAGGTTGTCGCAGAAAATGACGATGAAGTTCGGTTGACCGCCGCGTTCGCTGGCAGGCATCCCTGGAGCCTCCGAAACAATTCAGTTGGACGTGCGGATCTGTGCGCTCGGAGGCGTTTCTTCCGCGTTGGGGCGACCGATACCTGCGCCGACGCCCGCCGACCTGCCAAGAGCGGCCTGCGGCGATGGTCGCGAAGGCAGGTCCCACGGGATGCAGGGCCGAATGCTGCCTCTGTGCTCAGGCCATGGATGGGGAGTGGCGGTGGATGATGCAGCAACGGGGTCACGAGCCAATCGAGCATACCGCCGATCTGGCTATACGCGTCTGGGCGCCGGATCTGCGCGGGCTGGTCGAGGAGGCAGCGCTCGGAATGATCGATCTCATAGTCGAGAACCCGCCCGCGGCCACCCGAACCGTTGAGCGGCAGTGTCAGGCAGAGACGCCCGAGGACCTGCTCGTCGAGTGCCTGCGCGAAGTGCTGCTCCTGATCGAACTCGAGGGCCTCGTGCCCGTCGACGTCGATGTAGCCATGGACGACGAGGCGACCGCGCGCCTGCAGGTGCACGTCGTGCCGGTCAGCGAGGCCGGAGACAGCCTGACGGGCTCAATCAAGGCCGTGACATACCACAACCTCGAGGTTCGCGAGACCGATCGCGGCCTCGAGGTCGAGATCGTCTTCGACGTCTAAGCCGCGTGCACGGGACCCGGCAGAACGTTTCTGATCTGAGTAACGTCTCGATGCAGTGAGGCGAACAAGACCTGGAGGGTGGCACATGACAGACTCCGGCGCCCGAAGCGGCGCCGCATCCGGCATTACCGGAGGCGGATTCGCCGATAGGGAGCTGGCGCTTCGAGCCCGGCGCGGGGACACCGGGGCCTTCGACAGTATCGTTGAGCGCCACCACGCTTCGATCTATCGCCTGTGCCGCGCGCTGCTGCGCGAGCGCAGCGATGCCGAGGACGCGACCCAGGAGACGTTCGTCCGCGCCTGGCGATGCCTCGGACGTTACGACGCCACGCGGGCATTCGCGCCGTGGCTTCGCGGCATTGCCGCAAATGTGTGCCGGCAGGCCGTGCGCGGACATGGACGGCGGGAGGCGCGAACCATTCCGCTGGAGACACAGCTGTCAGATCCTCCGGCCCCGGAACAGGAGGAGCTGTCGCCGGTCGCCGACAGGGCCCTGGACGCGCTCCAGAGCCTGGACGAGACCTACCGCCTGCCTCTCGTGCTCTTCTACCTGCGTGAGGCGACGGTGGCTGACGTTGCGGAGGCGCTGAAGATCAGCGAAGGAGCCGCGCGCGTGCGCCTGCATCGAGGGCGCGAGATGCTGCGACAGATACTGATGGCGGAGCAGGACAATGTCGAGACTTAACTGCGAAGACGCGCGACGGTTGATCCACCTTGACCTCGACGGCGAGATCCCACCTGACGAGCGGAAGCGCCTCGAGGAGCACCTTGCCTCATGTCCCCACTGCCGCGCGGCGCAGGAGGAGCTTTCGGCAGTTGACAGCCGCCTGCGGGACGCCCTCTCCAGGATCGAACCGCCGGCAGGCCTGGTCCGGAGGACACGCCGCCGAATGATGGCCGAGCAACGGCGGCGATCACTTCTCAGGGTCGTCCTGCCTGCCGCGGCCGCGTTTGTGCTCGTCGGCACCGCGCTGTGGTTCGCCTTCGGTCGCCCCGACACGGGACGCCGACAGATCACCCTGGCTCAACACGGGGCCCCGGCGGTGGTCCTCAGCGGTGGCGACGCGATCCATGTCTTCGAGCCGCATGAGCGTGTCGCACAGCCGGGCCAGACCGGGGCGCCGCTTCCGGAGGACTCGGTGGCCTGGGCGCTGGGCGAGGACTCGACCCGCCTCGCGTTCGCGGGAGGCGCGCGAGTTGACCTCAGTGGAGAGGCGGTGGTGCGCATCGGCCGCGATCGCATCGAGCTGTTCAAGGGCCACCTTCGCGCAGACACCACGGAAGCGGAAGGCCCGTTCACCATCAGCACACCGTGGGGCGACGTCACCTGCCGCGACGGTATCGTGGCGGTCCGCTCCGACGGCGACGGGCGCACGGCATACGCCCACGTGATCGCCGGCAGTGCCGTGGTGACAGCCGACGACCGACAGCAGATACTAAAAGCGGGAGAAAGCCGAAGAATGAGGATTGACCCCGATCGCGAAGTCGTACTGTGACGCGATGTCGCTCAGGGGGAGCAGTTGTTGACGTGGAGGCGATTGTGATGAGAGCTCGAATGGCCATGGCTGTGGCGCTGTGTCTGGTTATGGGGGCCATCTCGACAGCCGATGCCGGACCTGTGGCGTCGGTGACCGTAAAGGACGCAGGAACGGGGGCGGGACTATCAAAGGCACTCGTGGTGGCGATCGCCGGCACCTCCGTCGTTGCGACGAAGACGGACGCGAACGGTAAAGCCTCGGTCGCGCTGCCGGGAACGAAGAAGGCTACGCTGATCGCAGCCAGAAACGCTTACGTGACGCACGCGCAGACGGTGACCTGGGAGCAGTCGGCCAAGCTTTCGCTGACCTTCGAACTGCACAAGCACACCTCAGAGGACTTCAAGCAGCGCGGTCGAATTGTCGGATTCGTGCGCGACTCCGAGGGCAAAGCCCTGCCGACGGCCACCCTCGTGCTGTTGACAAAGAAGGGCGAGGAGACTGTGCCGGTGGGAGCCACGCAGCCTGAGAACGCAACCGGCCTCTATGAGCTGTCGTGGTACAAGCCCGGAACATATACCGTCCTCGCGACCGCGCCGGGCTATGCAATGAAGCGGTATCAGGCCCAGAGGATCACTGCCGGCGAGAGCCTGTGGCTCGACGTGGTGCTGCAGAAGAAGTAAACTGGTGGAGGACGCTTCCGGGGCCGCAGAGGGGACGACTGAGGGCGGCCGCCAATGCACCAGAATCGGGAACACTGCGGCCCGCAGAAGCGTCTGTGGAGATGAGATGAGGATACTACGAACGGCGACAACTCTCGTCCTCGTGGCGATGCTGGCGGCCCTGCTCGCCACTCCTGTCGTGTACGCCGCCACGAAGTCTGATTCGCCCTATTCGCCCGAGTACGAGCAGAAGATCGGCCAGGAGGCCGCCGCGCAGGTCGAGAAGGAATACAAGCGCTATGAGGATGAAGAGACCCTCAAGCGCGTCAATGAGATCGTTTCGACGATTGCTCCGTACACAAATCGGCCGAATGTGAAGTATGATGTGCGACTGCTCGATACCGACATCGTCAACGCCTTCAGCCTGCCGGGCGGCATCATCTACGTCACGAAGGGTCTCCTGAACGAGGTCCAGTCCGACGATGAGCTGGCCGGAGTGCTCGCTCACGAGATGGCCCACAACTGCACATATGACTCCCTGCGGCAGGCCGACACCAATCAGGAGCTGTTCACAGGGACGGTGGCCGCTGCCATCGCGGCGGTGCTCCTGGGCGCCGACACGGACATGCTCTCCTCGGTCTTCGTGGCTGGCGAGTGGGTGCGGCGGGGAGTGCTGGGCGGCTACTCGATCGAGATGGAGCGCGCCGCGGACAGACACGCCGTCCAGTTCCTCCTCGAGACGCCCTACAACCCCGTCGGGCTGCTGACCTTCATGGACCGGCTCGCCGCGAGGGAACGGGCCTCCGTGGATCCGCCGGGCGGCGTGTTCCAGTCCCATCCGCTGTCGCAGGAACGCGTCCACGCGCTCTCCGAGCAGATCTACCGCGCAGGGCTGGATATCAACCGCCGCGCGACGACCCAGTGGGAGCGCCCGAAGGCTGAGGTCTTCGAGGGCGAGGACGGAAGCTACGTGCGCGTTGTGCTGTGGGAGCAGGAGATCTTCAGGGTGCTCACGGCCTGCCCCGAGCACGATGAGCCGATGCAGCGCGCCGAGGCGATCGTTGAGCGGCTGACCCGCGCGCTCGAGGATGGTGCGAAGGAGTGGGATGTGCAGCTTCGCGAGCGCGACGGCAATCCGGCCGTGACCGTATGGGGCGAGGCCATCGTCACGATCTACCCTGAGGACGCCCAGGCGGCCGGCGTCGAGGCCGAGCAGGTGGCGGAAACGGTGATGGACGCCCTCAGTCGCGCCTTCCGGCAGGAAAAGCTGGAACGCTGGTTGTAGGCCGTTGCGCCAGATGCTCACGGCCTCGCGAGAGCGGGGCCGTTTTGCTGTACGGTCGTCGCCGGTGCGGACCTCGCGGCGGCCGCGCAGGTGCACAGCCAGGTCGGCGGCGCAGGACGACCGGGCGGGTGGTCCTCATCACCGGTCGCGGGTCATGCGGCCCCAGATGCGCTCCATCTGATAGCCCAGGCCGGTGCCCTGCAGTGAGGAGGTGTCCGCCTCACCGCCCTCGAGCTTGAAGATCCCCGGATGCACGTTGCGGATCACCTCCGGCGTCGCCTCGGGGAAGAACTGGCGGCTGTTGGCCTCCACGCCCATGATGGTGTACAGGCGCGCCCCGAGCCCCACCGATTGGATCAGCGCCAGCGACGGGTTCGTCAGATCCTGCACGGCATACGGGATGCCCAGCTTGCCCGCCTTCGCGGCGAAGAGTATGTCCGACGACTGGCCCTTGCAGGTCTTCAGAGCAATCCCCGACCAGCCAAGCTCCATCGCGCGATCGAAGCTCTCCAGTGTCGTGAGGCTTTCGTCGACGATGACCGGCTTCATCTGCGCGATCGCCGACATGTCGTGGTCGTGGACGTCGAGGTCGCGGCCCGTGGGCTGCTCAATGTAGAGGATGCGTTCGTAGCACTCCGGCGACCGTTCGCGGATGCGGCTGAGCATCTCGACGATGTACTCCGGGCTCTCGCACATCTCGTTGGTGTCGGCGGTGAGGTGAAGCTCGTCGATGCCCTGCCGATCCAGCTCCTCCCGGCCGACATCGTGCACGGCGATCAGTCGCTCGATGTCCCAGTCGAGGTCATTGCCCCGCAGCTTGACCTTCAGGCAGTACATTCCCTCGTAGTCGATCCAGTCGGCCAGGCAGTTCGGCAGGCCGTCATCGGGGTCGGAATCGTCAAGCTCGTCGCGCGTGAGCTTATCGAGGCCGCCGACGAGGTGGAAGATCGGCACCCGCGGGAGGTACTCGTCGCGGATGTACTGCGTGGCGTACTCACCCGCGAAATCCGGCCCGAGCCAGTGGCTGAGGTCGTCCATGAACTCGGGCCCGTAGCCATCGTAGGTGTCGATGCCGTTGCAGTTGCCGAACGCATCATGGATGGCGGCATCGACCGGTGAGGCGCAGACCAGCGCGTTGAGGAACGGCATCTCGGGGACGCCCGCCTCCTCGCAGGCGCGGCGGCTTATGCGGGCAAGGTCGTCCTCAAGCTCCATGAACAGGTTGATCGGGTGGAAGTGGGCCGGATGGGTGTTGACGAGGCGCACGTAGTCCTCGACCACACGCTCCATGACCTCGCGCTTGACCGTGTGATCGATCTCCGGGTCGGGCCAGCCCCACTGATCCATCAGGAAGATGCCGCCCCAGCCCTCGCCAATCTCGTGGTCCCCGTTCTCGACGCACACCCAGATCTTGCAGAAGGGCACGCTCTCCACAACGACCCCGCCGAACTTCAGCGGTGTGCGCGCCTGCTTGGGCTCGATTATGATCTCGACCTCTTCGACGGCTATGTCGGACCTGCGCTCAGTGCGCATGGTGGATTCGTCCTCCCGCGCTGGCTCTGACTGGTGATCGATAACAGATTCCCGGGAGGCGCGCGAAAATCCTGCGCGAGAGGCACCAGGTCCGTACAACGGGCAGCGCCCGTCTCTGTCGACGGGCGCTGCCCGTTATTCGCCGACGCCACTTAATCCTGGGAGGGCTTCTCAGAGCGCCGGCGAACCTGTGTCCTCGCGCGGCCCTTTCTGACCGCGCTTACTCTGTCTCCTCGCACTGGTCGCTTGGTACTTTACATCTACCCCCGGGTGTGTGATGGTCAAACGCGGATCTGACGAGAATCCTGATATTGTAGACCTCGAGCCGCTCGCTCCGGAGTTCTTCCTGCAGGACACCCGCCGCGTCGCAAAACTGCTGCTCGGCTGCGTACTTGTGCATCGCACGGAGGCGGGCACGGTTGCAGGGGAGCTGGTTGAGACTGAGGCCTACCTCGCCGAGGGCGATCCGGGCTGCCATGCCGCGCGCGGCAGAACCGATCGGAATGCGCCGATGTTCGGGCCACCGGGCACGGTCTACGTCTACCAGATCTACGGCATTCACCTGTGCTGCAATATCGTGACCCGGCCTGAGGGTACGCCGGAGGCGGTTCTGCTGCGTGCAGCCCGTCCCATGGCGGGGATCGAGCTGATGCGGCAGCGGCGCGGGCGGCAGGCGCTGAAGGACCTCTGCTCGGGGCCGGCGAAACTCGTGGAGGCATTCGGCATTACACTCGAGCACAACCGCGCGCCCATAACGTGCGGCGACCTCTTCGTGGCCGCGGCTCCCGATCCGCCCGCGGAGGCCCTGGTGACAACGCGCATCGGGCTGGCGAAGGGGGCCGGGGACGAGCTGATGCTGCGGTACCTCACGCCCGGCGGGCAGTGGTGGTCGAGGGCGCCGAAGACGGACGCGCCGACAATACTGGAGAAAAGGTGAACCAGGTATGAAGATCAGTTTCATGACATTCGTCGCACCCGAGTGGTCGCTCGAACAGCATCTGGCGGCCGCGATCCGCTATGGCTATGACGCAGTAGAGCCACGCTGCGAGGCCGATCACAACCACGGGGTGGAGCTCGACACCACGAAGAAGGAGCGCGCGGCGATCAAGCAGCAGTTCACGGACGCGGGTGTGGAGCTGACGACAATCGCCACGTCGAGGCGCTATGCGCTCGAGAGTGACCATGAGCTGCAGGAGAGCATCGACCTGACAAAGCAGTACTGCGACCTCGCCGCGGATATCGGCGCAAGCAACATTCGCGTCTTCGGCGGTATGACGCCCGAGGGCATGGAATTCGCGGACGCCAAGAAGCGAGTCGCCGAGGCGCTGCACGAGTGCGGCGAACACGCCGCCGGCTGCGGCGTCTATCTGTGCATGGAAACCCATGACGCCTATAGCCTCTCCAGCGACTGCGTCGAGACGGTGCGGATGGCCGATCACGAGAACGTCGCAATCACGTGGGACATCATGCACCCGTTCCGGCACGGTGAGTCGATACAGACAGCGTTCAACAACGTCAAGGACTACGTGCGGCACTGCCACGTGCATGACGGCGTTCCTCCCGAGGACGGCGGGCCCGCGGGCTGGAAGATCGCGCTTATGGGCGAGGGCGAGATCCCGCACGATGAGGCGATAGCGCTGCTGGCGACGATCGACTACGATGGACTGCTCTCAGGCGAGTGGATCCGCGCGTTTGAGCCTGACGAGATCCTTCCGCACGACGCCCGTGTGATGCGCGAGTACATCCAAGCGGCGCAGGGCTGATGTCGAACACCGGACGGTGGGGTCGATGACCGACGCGACCATGGGGGTGGAAGAGGCCGCATCAGTCTGTGCACGCATAGCCGACAACGTGGAGCGGGTGATCATCGGCAAGCGCGAGGCGATCGAGCGCGTGCTTGTCGCAATGGTCGCCCGCGGCCACGTACTGCTCGAGGACGTTCCCGGGGTCGGCAAGACGATGCTCGCCAGGTCGCTGGCCGCCTCCATCGGCGGCAGCTTCCGACGCATTCAGTTCACCCCAGACCTGCTGCCCACCGATGTGACAGGCGTCTCGATCTACGACCAGAAACAGGCCGAGTTCGTCTTCCGGCCCGGCCCAATCTTCGCCAGTATCGTCCTCGCCGATGAGATCAATCGCGCCTCGCCGCGCACGCAGTCGAGCCTGCTCGAGGCGATGGAGGAGCGGCAGGTGACGGTCGATGGCGTGACCCACAGGCTACCGCAGCCGTTCATGGTCATCGCCACCGAGAACCCCATCGAGTACGAGGGCGTCTACCCACTGCCCGAGTCTCAGCTCGACCGCTTTCTGCTGCGTTTCTCCCTCGGCTACCCCGAGCGGGCCGAGGAGATTCAGATCGTCCGCGAGCAGCTCGAGGGGCATCCCGTCGAGGAGCTGCAGCCGGTCGTTACCTCGGAGGAGGTGGCGCAGGTGCAGCGCACGGCGGCGCGCTGCCACATCTCCGAGGAGGTCTACGGTTACGTGCTTGATCTGGTCCAGGGTACGCGCGAATCCGACCAGCTCGCGCTCGGCGCCGGTCCGCGCGGGACTCTGGCGCTCGTGCGCTCTGCCCAGGCGCTCGCGACAATCGACGGCCGGGACTACGTGGGGCCCGATGATGTGAAATCCATCGCCCGTGCAGCGCTGGCGCACCGGCTCATTACGCGTCCCGAGGCGCGGGTCAGTGGCGTCACCGGTGCCGCGATCGTCGAGGACCTGCTCTCGAGCGTGCCTGTGCCGTCATGAGCCCGCGGAGGGCGCCCGGATGAGCCGCAACTTCCGCATCTTCGCCTTCGCAGCCGTCATCTTCTGGATCGTTGGCGCGATGAACGACGCCCGCGTGATGTACGTCCTCGCCGGCGTCTGCGCCGCGATCATGCTCATCGCGTGGCTACTCTCCCAGCTTGCGCTCTCGCGGCTGGAACTAACCCTCAGCTCGCCCGCGGGCAATGCCACCGCCGGCTCCGAGCTGCCCTGCACGGTGCAGGTGCGCTCACACGGCGGTATTACTCTCGGCTCGACCGAGGTGGAGCTGACGGCCGAGAACCTGACCGTCGAGGGCGTGAGCGTGAGCAGGCGGGTGCTGCTGCCACCGATGCCGCCGGGTGCCGAGCTGCATTTGCAGATGTCGCTGCGCCCACCGTTGCGCGGTCGCTATCGTCTGGGGCCTCCGCGCATCATCGACAGCGATCCGATCGGCATGTTCGAGCAGCGCCGCGCCATGGGAACGTGCTCGGAGGTCGTTGTCTTTCCCCGCACCTGGGACCTGCCCCGGGTCGCCGCCTGGGACACCGGGCCTGGCTGGTACTCCGCGCGCGGCCGCGACATACGCCGCGACTACGGGGAATTCCGCGGCATACGCGAGCACACCCCGGGCGATGACCTGCGGCACGTGCACTGGAAGGTCAGCGCGCATGTCGGCGAGCTGGCGGTCAAAGAGTACGAGCCGATGCGCCACGATCTGATCAGCATACACCTCGATCTGGTGGCCGGCCACCATTACGGCGAGGGCCCCACGGGCACGCTCGAGGCGGCGATCTCGGCGGCCGCGTCGCTCACGCGCGCCGCGTTGGCCGAGCAGCGCTCGGTGGGCCTGCACGGACAGGGCCTGCCGACGTCGCTCGGGCGCCCGGGCGTCGGCCAGCCGCAGCTTCTCCGCATTATGGTTGCGCTGGCCGAGGCGCGGACCGTTGACGAACAGGGCTTCTCCGTGGCGCTCGGCCGCCAGTTTCGGGCTCTGCCACGCGGCGCGTCAGTCTTCATCATCACGACGGGC
>JALGTR010000073.1 GCA_029821265.1 Candidatus Zipacnadia bacterium | reverse complement strand
CGATGCCGACGATCCCGCGTTCCCGTCCTATTACTGCGTGAACAACGACTGGGGCGACCGCTGGGTCGAGGCCTGCCGGACACTCGCGCAGTATCCGTTCCTCGGCATCTCGGTGGTGCCGGATGAGTGGAACTGGAACACCGGGCGGCTCAAGCGCGCCTACGAGAATCACCCTGACGAGCGGGTCCGCGAGTTCTACGCCAGGCTGCCTACCTACTGCAACTGCCCCGAATGCCGACAGCGCTTCGCGGCGATGTACGGAATGCCGCTGCCGGAGATGGGCCACTGGTCGCGCCCGCCCGAGCACTCTGAGGCCTACCGCAACCTCATCGATTTCCGCTACCGGTGCACGACCGACCTGGTCGGCCGTGCGGTGGACGCGGTGCATTCCGGTCCATACGACACCCTCGCCGATTCGCTGATCTGCGTCTCGCCGATCTGCAGCGACTTCCGCCTCGGGACGGGCGTGGCCTGGGACATGGTCGGTTACGAGACCGCGATCGACTACCCGACCACCGACCCGTACATCCTTCTGCACAACTACCTTGGCGACTCCACGCACTGGTACGTGACCGAGACCGCGATGCACCTGGTCGGCTCGACGCCACGGCGCCAGTGCGGCATCGTGCTGGAGGGCGGGCACCTGCGGCCCGAGCATCGTCCGCTGCTTCCCGTCGAGATCTACGGAAGCGCCCTCTCCTCGGTCGCCCGCGGCGCCGACGAGATCGCGTTCTTCCATTACGTGCACCTGCTGCGCCAGACTGAGGCAGGACGCACCCAGGGCGAATCGGCCTTCAACGCCGTGCGCGGCTGCTACGAGCTGCTCGAGCGCATCGACCCGTGGCTTGAGGACGCGCGGCCTGTCCGACGCGTGGCGCTGCTTTACTCGCGCGCCTCCGAGGAGTACTTCTCGTACTACACGCACCCAGAGCCCGAGCTGCAGATCCTCACTCACGAGACTGACGACCCGCGCTACCCGTTCCTCGCGCAGAAGGAGGTCCTGTACTACCTTATGCGCGCGGGCGTCCCGACGGACCTGTACTTCCTCGATCAGGTCGCCGCGGAGGAGCTGGCGGATTACGATACGATCGTGGTCCCCTTCCCGTTCGCGGTGAGTGAGCCGCAGGCGGCGATGCTCGAGGGCCTCGCCCGGGCCGGAAAGCAGCTCATCGTGATCTCCGAGTTCGGGAGCGTGGACGAGCGAGGCGTGCCGCACGAACGCCCGGTGTTGCTCGAGCTGCTGGGTCTCGCCGAGCCCCCCGGCGGCGCGAAGACCGGCCGACTGCGGTGGGCGAACGGGCGCGCGGGCACTTCCTCACAGATGAGCGTCTACGCACAGGTCACCCCCGTTGAGGACGCGGAGGTCCTCGCGACGGTGGACGGCACGCCCGCGGTCATCCGGAGGGCGCTCGCAGGCGGTAGCGTGACATTCCTCGCGGGGGAGTTCGGGATCGACCTGCCGGCCAACACCGCGAATGAGAAGCGCGACCGCACGGTGCGGATCATGCCGGCGGAGCTCTCGCCCGGCCACGCGCGGCTGCTCGGCGAGCTGGTTGCCGGGGCGGCGCTGAGCGATGACCTGGTGCCGGAGCGGGACGTCGAGCTGGCGCTGATGGAGAACGCGGCCGGGGATCGGCTGCTCTTCGCGATCAACTGGGAGGAGGCGCCGATGGTAACGCGGGCGTTGCTGGAGCGCGGCGGAACGGGCCAGGCCCTGCGGGTCAGCGCTGATGGGAGCGTGAGTGGCTTCGAGGCCACGACCATCCCGGACGCCGGCCGTTTCGCGCTGCCGCTGCGGCTTGCGCCCCAGGAGGCCGTGGTAGTGCGCCTTCCGGCCGGGTAGCGCGCGGGCCCCGGCGACAGCCTCGGGGCCCGCAGGAGACGGCAGATGGCGCGGCGGTTACGGCTTCAATAAGGGGGCGCCGGGCCCTCTCGCCCCGTGTTCTCTGCCTCTGCCTCCTCGTGGTCCTCCAGGACAATGGTGGCAGCGCAGCCGGCGGATCGCGGCGTGACTGCGGAGGACTCCGTAGGGCTGCTCGGGAAGCACACCCTCGATGCGTCTGCGTGCAGACCACTGCGGGAGGCTACTATCCGATGACCACCATCCACCTGCTCGATGATCGACCCGCCGTCACGCTGGCCGGCGAGGAACTGCGGCGTTGCCTGGCCGAGATGACCGGCAGGGAGATCGAGCTGCGCCATGCGGATGATTACACCGGCGAGCCGGGCGTGTGGCTTGGCGGCGCGCAGAGCCTCGCGGACGCGGCCCCGCTGCCCGAGGTGCGCGACGCAGCCTGGGATGACGCGTTCCGCATCCGCTCTGATGGCCCGGCCCTGCTGATCGCGGGGGTGAACGCCCGCAGTGTGCTCATGGGCGCCTATGAGTACCTCCGAGGCCTCGGCGCTGAGTGGCTCTGGCCGGGCGAGGACGGTGAGCTGCTGCCCGAGCTGGCCGAGATCCCGCTGGAGGGCTTCGACCTCACCTGGACCGCGCCCAACCGCCACCGCGGCGTCTGCATCGAGGGAGCGCCCTCTCTCGAGCATGTCCTCGACATGGTCGAGTGGATGCCGCGCGTCGGCTACAACTCCTACTTCCTGCAGTTCCAGGTGGCCAGCTACTTCTGGCGGCTGTGGTATGAGCATCGCCTGAACCCCGAGTGGGATGACGCTCGCGAGCTGAGCGAGGAGGAGTGCGAAGAGCTTGATCGACGCGTGATCGAGGCGGTGAAGAAGCGCGATCTGATCCTCCACCAGGTCGGCCACGGCTGGACCGCGGCGGCACTGAACCTGCCCACGAACGGCTGGGTGACCTACGATGGGCCGATCCCGGAGGAGGACCGCGAGCTGCTCGCGGAGGTCAACGGCGAGCGCGCGCTCTGGGGGGATATCCCCATCAACACCGAGCTTTGCTACTCAAACCCGGAGGCGCGCCGGCGGCTCATCGACACCGTGGTTCAGTGGGCGCGGGAGCATCCGGAGGTCGATGCGCTGCACTTCTGGCTCTCCGACGCGCCGAACAACCACTGCGAATGTGCCGCCTGCCGCGAGCTGTCTCCGGCGGACTGGTACGCCCGGCTGGCCAACGAGCTTTCCCCGCGCATCGCTCGGATCGCGCCGGATATGAAGATCGTGCTGCTGGCCTATCACGATCTGCTCTGGCCGCCCGAGGAGGTGGAGCTGGACCTCAGCGCCGGGAACCTCATCTCGATGTTCGCGCCCATCACGCGCTGCTACGCGCATAGCCTCGCCGATGAGGCGTGCGACTCGGGCGAGGCTCTTGAGCGGCCCGAACGCAATCAGATGGAGATGCCGCGCCACAACCGCCAGCTCGTCGACCTGTGGCGCATCTGGGGCTGGGAGGATCCGGACAACGCGTTCTGCTTCGACTACCACTTCATGTGGCCGTGGATGGGCGACCGGCTGTCTATCCACCTCGCTCCGCTCATGCCGCGGGATATCGCCGATTACGCGGAACTGGGCATGAGCGGGCTGATGAACTGCGGCGCCCAGCGCGCGTTTTACCCCACCGCCTGGCCCTACTGGGAGACCGCGCGCGTGCTGTGCGGGCGGGCCCCCGCCCGGTCCGATCGCGAGGCGTGGTTCCGGATGGCGTACGGGGACGTGTGGGAGGTCGCTCTGGGCTTCCTCGACGGCTTCGCTGAGGCCGCCGGCGCCCCCCGCCACGGCGCGGAGTGGTGGATGCAACTCGAGCCGGAGGCCGTCCCGCAACTTCGCGCCCACCTCGACGAGTACAGAGGCCTGCTGAACGAGGCGGCCAGCGATGCCCGGTCCGAGCGTCATCGCTACGCATTGAGCCTGCTCGTGCACTACCACGAGCTGATGGGGCTCTATGTGGCGATCAACGAGCACCATGCCGCCGGCCGCACCGCGGAGACGATCGCAGCGATCGAGGCCGCCGAGCAGTTCGTGCGCCGCACGGAGGCCCAGACAGCCCGCGCGCTCGATGCGTTCACGCTGCTGCGCTACCTTGCCGGCCTGCGGGAGCGCCTGGGCTAAGCGGGCCACGGGCACACCGTGAGAGCCACCGCCGCCACGGCCGCGGCGCCTGCCGGCCCTATCCGGGTATCCGGACACACCCTGGAGGGCGGGTGCCGTCGCCCACTGGCGATTCCATTGCCCCTGTCGGGCGTCCTGGTCTACGCCTCCTCCGTCAGCACCAGGCCGCTCATCATGCGCACGATCATCCCGCCTACCACCAGCACCGCGAGGGTAATGACGCCCCACGGCAGCCACGGCCGCTCCTCGGTCCAGGGCTTTCGCGGGGGGCGATAGGTGGTGTTCTCCCGCTCCGAACCGAGCGTCAGCCCGCTCTTCGGATCCACCTAATGAGATACCATCGGCAGTGCTCATCCGATGCCCCGTAAGGGCCTCAGACGCCGCGATCGATGGTCTCTCCTGTCTCGGGATACATGTGGCGGAGCGTATATCTGCCGTCTCGCGTGAATATGAGGCGCACCGTCACTCCGATTTGATCGAGATCAAGACAGTGATTCAGTGATATCTCAAGGGAGAACGACAGACCGGCGTGACAACAGGGGGAGCCACCCGGTACGAGCTGGAGCCTGGGGGGAGTCAGCCCGAACACGTTCCACCGCCGCCTTCATCGTCCGGCACTCGGAGACCAACCGGCGTCCCGCGAACGTGCGAGAGAGCATGAAGGTCGATGGGCACCCGGCGGCGCATATGGCGGCCGGCGAAGCAGCGGACACGCCCGCAACGCGGCAATCGTAAGGACAAGGGCAGGTACCATGGCGCACAGGCAGGAAGACGTGAAGCAGGCGACAGAGCAGACGCGGAGCGCACCGCATCGACTGCAACTGCGGACATTCGTCCTCGCGCTGGTGATCGCGGTGCTCAGCGTGAGGCTTAGCGTCCACCAGCTGATGGTGCAGGGCGGCGGCGGCGGGGTCGACTACGCGTTGGCGGTGTTGCTGGTGCTGGTGCTCCTCGAGCCGGTGGTCGAGCGGCTCTTCGGCATGGATCGCCGCAGCTACCTCTACATCTACGTTGCGACGCTTGTCGGCGTGGGGGTCTACAACAGCATCGAGCGCTTTCTGCCCGCCTACACGGCAGCCCAGTACTTCAACGCCCCGGACAACAACTATGACCAGATCGCCCAGACCTACCCGGACTGGTTCATCCCCAAGAACCCCGAGCTGATCCGCCAGTTCTACGAAGGGGCGTCAGGTGCTGTCGATCTCTCGCCGTGGCTCGCCACGATCGCGACGTGGACGGTCTTCTTCTCCGTTCTCTGGGTCACGCTACTGTGCATCGTCGTCCTGCTCAGGCGCCACTGGGTCGAGGACGAGCGGCTGTCGTTCCCGCTCGTGCAGGTCCCGCTTTACATCACCGGGCTGACGCCGACCGCGAAGACGTCGGAGACAACCATCTGGCGCCAGCCGCTGATGTGGATCGGCTTCGGGATCGTCACGGTGCACTTCATAACCATCATGCTGCACGCGTCCAATCCGTCGGTTCCCACGCTGGGCCCGCGCTATGACGTAGGCCAGTTCTTCACCGAGTATCCGCTCGACGCCCTGTCACGGTACTTCCTGTTCGTCCACAACCCTCAGCTCGTGGGGCTGGCCTACTTCGCACCGCAGGACATCTGCTTCTCCATGTTCTTCTTCTTCTTCCTCATCAAGCTGCTGATGCTCTTCTACCGGGTAACGGGTCTTCATGAACCCGCGGGCTTTCCGTTCTTCTGGGAGATGGCGGCAGGCGCGTTCGTGGGAATCGCGATCTACTACGCCTGGTCGGGCAGGGAGTATTTTGCGAAGCTGTGGCGCAATATCATCGGCGGCCCCGACGCTCTCGGAGCGGCCCCGCCGGACCCGGTTGCCCCGTTCTCATATCGCCTCGCCGCGATCGGAGCGGTAGCGGGCTTCATCTTCCTGTGCGCCTGGTACATCACGGCGGGGATGTCGTGGTGGATCCCGCCGATATTCTTCGGCCTCATCATCCTTTTCGCGACGATGTTCACCCGCGGACGGGCCGAGGCTGGCATCGGCTCCCTCGCCTCCTATCCGTTCTGGCAGGCGAGCCGACAGATCAAGAGCTTCCTCGGAACCGAACGCCTCGCCCCCGGTGGCGACTTCACCAATCTGTCGATGCTCGCCAGCCTGATCTTCCTGCACTTCGGCAACTTCCCCGAGACGATGACCTTCCAGATCGAGGGACTGAAGATCAGCGAGGACGCGCGCCTGAACACGAAGGGCCTCACGCGCCTGATGTCGGCTGCGCTGGTGCTGTGCGTCGTGGCGATGATGTGGTTCTCGATCAACGCCTTCTACGAATGGGGCGGCAACACCCTCGCCGGCGGCGTCACCGAGGGAGGCTACGCCGTCAGAATCACGCTGCAGCAGCTCACGGATGTCAGCGGGATCATCGACGGCAACCATCGCCCGCCCGACGCCTCACGGAACGCCTTCACCATCGGCGCGCTACTGTTTACGCTCCTGCTTGTAATGATCCGTGTGCGCTGGCTGCGTTTCCCGCTGCATCCACTCGGCTGGGTGATGACGCTGCCCTACGGATACGCCTACTGGGGCCCGTTCTTCGCGGCATGGCTGATCAAGTGGGGGATCCTCAAGTTCGGCGGGATGCGCATGTACAATGCGCTCATTCCGTTCTTCATCGGCCTGATCGTGGGCCAGATATTCTCGCTGAGCATCCTCTGGCAGGTTGTGGCGCTGTTCATGCCCGACCGCTGGCGGACGCTCGCTGATCCGCTCAGCTACTTCTGAGCGGGGGCGCGGCAGGGAACGCGCTTCGGGGAAGGCCATGGGGCGACGCCGCTACGCCTCCAGGCCCATCGGCGACGCGCGGAAGATACGCGCGTCCATGTCACGCAGATGCTTGGAGACCTTCGGCTCGAAGGCCATCTGTGCCAGCACCTGCTCCTCGAGATCGACACCCGGAGCGATCTCGGTCAGCGTCAATCCGCCATCGACCAGTTCGAAGACGGCTCGTTCGGTGACGTAGAGCACCCGCTGGCCCTGCTCAGCCGCGTACTCGCCGGAGAATGTGCGGTGCTCGACCTGCTCGATGAACTTACGGTGCCTGCCTTCCTGAACCACGCGCACGGTGCCCTGCTCGATCTCGATCTCGAGCCCGCCCGCGGTGAATGTCCCGCAGAACACGACGGTGTCGGCCGTCTGCGTGATGTTGATGAACCCTCCGCAGCCGGCCACCCGTGGACCGAACCTGCTTACGTTCACGTTGCCTTCGGCGTCAGCCTGTGCCATGCCCAGGAAGGCCAGGTCGAGGCCGCCGCCATCGTAGAAGTCGAACTGCGCCGGCTGATCGATGACCGCCTCGGGGTTCGCCGACGCTCCGAACGAGAGCCCGCCCGCCGGCACGCCGCCGATCGGACCGGCCTCCACCGTCTGGTTCAGCGCGGAGGCGATGCCCTCTTCGTTGGCCACCGCCGCGATGCCCTCGGGCATGCCGATCCCCAGGTTGATGACCGCGCCCTGCCGAAGCTCCAGCGCCGCCCGCCGGGCGATAATCTTGCGCTCATCCATCGGCAGCGGCGGAATGGCCTCGAAGGGCACACGCACGTCGCCTGAGTACGCCGGGTTGTAGTCCTCGCTGAAGGTCTGCTGATGCTGCGATGGTTCGGCCACCACGACCGCATCCACGAGGATCCCCGGAATGCGCACGTTCTGAGGGTTGAGCGTTCCCTCCGCGGCCACGCGCTCCACCTGCGCGATGACGAGGCCGCCGGAGTTTCGCGCCGCCTGGGCAATCGCCAGCATCTCCCCGAAGAGCGCCTCGTGCTCCATCGTGATGTTGCCACGAACGTCAGCAGTGGTGCCGCGAACCAGGCCGACGTCGATCGGAAATGCGTGGTAGAAAAGCCACTGGCGCCCGCGGAGTTCGATCAGCTCGACCAGGTCTTCGGTAGTGCGATCATTGAGCTTGCCGCCACCGTTCCTGGGGTCCACGAATGTGTGCAGGCCGATGTGCGTGATGAGGCCCGGGCGGCCGCCGGCGATCTCGCGGAAGAGGTGCGAGATCACGCCCTGGGGCCAGTTGTAGGCCTCGACCTTGCCCTCGACCGCCAGCTTCCCCAGGCGCGGGCACAGCCCCCAGTGTCCGCCGATGATCCGCCGGGTGAGGCCCTCGTGGGCGAGGTGGTTGATGCCGCGCGACTGACCGTCGCCCTGCCCGGCGGCGTAGACGACCGTCAGGTCGCGGGGCCGCCCCTCGGCCAGGAAGCGCTGCTCAACCGCGGACGTCAGTGCCTCCGGGTGCCCTGCGCCCACGAAGCCACCACAGGCGACCGTGGCGCCGTTTGGGATGCGCGCGACAGCCTCTTCAACGGACATCAGTTTCGACATGATTTGCCTCGTAAGCGCTGCTGCTTGGCCGGCGGCTACATCCACACCCCGCCATTGACTGAAAGCACGTGTCCGGTGATGTAGCGAGCCTCGTCGGATGCAAGGAATGCCACGGCGTTCGCGACATCTATCGGCTCTCCCATGGCGCCCATCGGGATCGTCGCCACGATCTGCTCCGTCACGTCGTGCGGGATCGCTGCGGTCATCTCCGTCGCGATGAAGCCCGGCGCGACGGCGTTGACGGTCACGCCCTTTAGGGCCACCTCTCGTGCGAGAGACTTCGTCAGCCCCAGCAGGCCCGCCTTCGATGCGGCGTAGTTCGTCTGGCCGAAGTTGCCCATGAGGGCAACCACCGAGGAGATGCTGATTATCCGCCCCCACCCGCGCTCGGTCATTCCGTCGACCACGGCGCGCATGCAGTTGAATGCGCCGGTGAGGTTGACCTCCAGCACGCGATCCCAGTCCTCGGGTGGCAGCTTGCGGAGCGTGCGATCGCGCGTGATGCCAGCATTACTGACCAGCACCGCGATCGGGCCGAGGGCTTCCTCGACGCGCCGCACCATGGCGTTCACGGCGTCGCGATCGGTGATGT
This sequence comes from Candidatus Zipacnadia bacterium, assembly GCA_029821265.1. Classification (GTDB taxonomy): domain Bacteria; phylum Armatimonadota; class Zipacnadia; order Zipacnadales; family UBA5352; genus JALGTR01. The sequence goes on along the minus strand of JALGTR010000073.1, from coordinate 7,825 downwards.
CGGCCTCCACGCAGATCGCGTCCACGTCCATCGCCCGCACCTGCTCGGCGACCGTCGCGGCCTCCGCCTCGTTGTCCCGCGCCTTTTCCCTCAGCCAGTTGATCGCGACATCGCAGCCGTCGCGCGCGAGACGCACAGCGATCGCCGCGCCGATGCCGCGTGATGCGCCGGTGACGAGCGCAACGCGCCGGTCATCGCCCATGGTCTGTCACTCCTCATACGTATAGAAGCCCTGGCCAGACTTGCGGCCGAGCCTGCCTGACGATACCATCTCGCGGAACTGCGGCGCGACCTCAAAGCGCGCATGGCCCGTCTGCTCGTGCAGCGAGTCAAGTAGCGCCAGGCAGACGTCCAGCCCCACGAGGTCGGCCGTTGCCAGCGGTCCCATGCGATGGCTCATGCCAAGCTGCATCGCCGTGTCGATCTGCTCCGGGTCGGCGCCCTGCAGCCAGATATCGATGGCTGCCGAGAGCAGCGCGCCGAAACAGCGGTTGACGAAGAATCCCGGGATGTCGGGCGCGACCACGGGCTGCTTTCCCATCCGCTCGCACAGCGCGAGCGTCGCGTCCGTGACCTCCGGCAGTGTGCTCTCGCCGGGTATGACCTCGACCAGCTTCATCGCCGGTGGCGGGTTGAAGAAGTGCATGCCCACGAAGCGCTCCGGGCGCCCGCTCGCCCCGGCGAGCTCGCCGATCGGCAGCGTGGAGGTGTTGGTCGCGATGACCGCGTCCGCGGGCGCCGTCTGATCGATCCGACCCAGCACCTCGCGCTTCACGCTCATCTCCTCGAAGACCGCCTCGATGATCCACTCCGCGCGCGAGACCGCGTCCCATTCGGTCGCCCACTGCATGAGTTCCCGGACACGTTGTGCCTGCTCAGGGGTGAGCTTCTCCCGCTCGACACCGCCCTGCAGCGAGCGCTCGAGCGCGCGCCTGCTGCGCTCGAGGGCCTCAGCGGCGGTGTCGATCACGGCAACCTCGATTCCGGCCTGCGCTGCGACCTGCCCGATGCCGGTTCCCATCGTGCCCGCGCCGATCACGGCCATGCGGCGCACTCTCATGCCTGCGCACTCCTCTCGATCGCGGTGGCCATGCCCATCCCGCCGCCCACGCACAGGGTCGCGAGCCCGAGGCGGGCATCACGTCGCTCCATCTCGTGCAGCAGGGTGACGATGATCCGCGCTCCGGTCGCGCCGATGGGATGGCCGAGCGCGATGCCCGACCCGTTGACGTTGACCTTCTCTTCGTCCATATCAAGCTCCCGCATGACCGCAAGCGCCTGGACCGCGAAAGCCTCGTTCAGCTCAATCAGGTCGAACTCGTCCAGTGCAATGCCCGTTCGCTCGCACAGATCGCGCACCGCCGGGACCGGCCCCAGCCCCATCACCTCCGGCTCCACGCCTGCCCACGCCGTACCGATTATCCGCGCGCGAGGCTTCCAGCCCTGCTGCTGCGCGCGCTCAGGGGAGGCAAGCAGCAGCGCCGCCGCGCCATCGTTGATGCCCGAGGCGTTGCCGGCCGTCACACAGCCCTCGGGGCGGAAGGCCGGTCGCAACCGCGCGAGGGCCTCCATCGAGGTGTCGCGGGGATGCTCGTCAACCGCCAGCGGATCGCTCCTCTCACGCGGGACGGGCACGATCTCCCGCTCGAAGCGCCCCTCGTCGATCGCGGCCCTGGCCCTCCGCTGGCTGCGTAGCGCCCACGCGTCCTGCTCCTCCCGTGAGATGCCCGTGCGCCGGGCGATCTCCTCCGCCGTCAGGCCCATGCCCATACCGGTGATCGGGCAGCGCAGTCCCTCGTCCATGACCGCATCGACCATCTCGACCGAGCCGAGCCTGTTGCCCCAGCGCAGCTCCCGCACGTAGTAGGGGGCGTTGCTCATGCTCTCAGTGCCCCCCGCGATCAGAAGGTCGCCCTCGTCCAGCGCGATGGCGCGACGAGCCATGGCCACCGCGCGCATACCCGACGCGCACATCATGTTGATCGTTGACCCGCAGACGCTCTCGGGGAGGCCGGCGCGGATCGCGGCGGTGCGCGCGACGTTGAGGTTCGATCCTCCCTGGATGACGTGGCCGAAGATGACCTCCGCGACGTCCTCTGGCGGCACTGCATTGCGGTCGATCAGGGCTTTCGTGACAAGCGTCGCGAGGTCGGCCGCCGAGTGCTCGAGCAGTCCTCCCCCGAAGCGGCCAATAGGGGTGCGGAGGGCGTCAATAACCAGCGTTTCGGACATGGGCAGGCGCTCCCGGTCGCTGCGCGATGAGTACTCCGCGAGCCAGTTCGCCGCCGATGCCTTACGGTCCTGTCGCACTGCCAAACATCTGAGCGATTCCTCGCAGAGCGTACGCAGAAGCGGGACGCCTCGAGCGAAGGCGTCCCGCAGGGGTCACCACCGGGCGCGCGCCGCTACCGGAAGATGTGCTCGTACTGGAGGACGATGGAATCGTTATCGACCTCCATCGCACGCTCGTCGCGATGCACGTACTGCAGCCGCACCTGCCGCTCGCAGCCCTTGATGTGCCAGGTGCCGCCGACGGTCAGCCATCGCGCGTCGAGCTGATCGACGACCGCGTCGTTGGGATCGAAGTCCTCGTATCCGAGGGTGAGGTCGAGCGATTCAGGCGTGCCGAAGGCATCGATCGCGTGGGTCAACTCCAGATGCCAGCCTTCGGCATCGACGCTCGCCCCGGCGCCGGATATCTCCTTGGCGGTGTATCCGCCCCAGGCTGCGGTCGGGCCCCGACGATAGAGGAAGTCGATGCCCCACATCTCCTCGTCGAGCCGCTCTGCGCCGTAGAGGGGCTGCAGGCCATAGGGATCGCCGTTGCGGCCCATGAAGCGACTGAAGTTGCTGACCGTCGCGTGCGGCTTACGGGCCCAGTTCGCGCCGACGTTCAGGTTTGGCGACGTGAGCCATTCGACGCGCGCGACCGGCATGATGTCCTCGTCGAAGTCCAGTTCGTTACGCCCGTTCCCGGTGAAGAGTCCAGCGTACCAGCCCAGCGTCTCGGTGCACTCAGCGTCGTGTGCGAGCACACCGATGTCGCGGGCAGGCACGAGCAGGACCGTGGTGCGCGCCCGATGGGCCAGCGGAAGCCGAACATCTGAGGTGAGGAACTGCCGATCGAAGGGCGTGGACATCTGCCCCACGCTGACCTTCGGGCGGTCGCCGGAGCCGAAGGTTACGTACAGATCGAGGATCTCGAACTCGTCGGCTCCCCAGTCGCGCGCGAGGTGGCCGAAGTAGAGCATGTCGTCGGAGGTCTGCCCGGAGTACGCCAGTCGGAGCCGCCGGGTGTTGTAATCGTCACTTGTGGAGCGGTCGTCACGGAGCAGCCAGGTCGGCTGGCCGGGATCACTCTGCGTGTGCGACAGCCGCCCCTGAATCCTGGCCACAAAGCCGCCAGGCTTCGGAGTGCCGGGCGCCCATTCGGCGGGGCATCTCCAGTACCGCTGCGGTCCGGGGCATTCCGTCTGCGACCATGCGAGCGGGGCGGTGAGGACGGCGAGGGTCAACACGATCGCGGCTGAGCGGCAGGTGTTCGACACGATTCCACGCATGCGCTACCCTCCCAGGTTTGATGCGACAGGATATCACGTGTCTTTGATGGCCCTGACGTCCTCGGCGGCGACCCCTGCCGTGACGGTATCGCCGATCCGACAGCCGAGACGCCACTTCTGCTGCGCCGGGATGGTCGCAAAAAGCGGCACGCCAACGTCGATGGTCAGCTCGTAGACCAGCCCCAGCCAGCGCATGTCGATCAGGTCGCCGGTAGCCACGAAATCAGCGTCGACAGCGCCGTCAGCGACGATCCGAACGCTATCGGGGCGGACGCAGATGCACTGCTCGGTCGCCTCTCCCAGGACATGATCAAGCACCAGCGTCCGCGCCAGCGCCACGCGCTGGGCCTCAGTGCCGCTGAGGGTGAACGGCCGGCGCTCGAGGAGATGGTCGATACTCAGAAGCTCCGCTACCTCGTGCACACGCCGACGGACCCTCCGTGCGGCACCTCAGTTCGGTCCGACCCACCACATGCCAGCCCCGGCTACACCAGTGAACGCTGAGGGCAGGCCGGGGAGTTCCGGGACCGTTCACGCGACGGCGAAGCGAGTCCGGCGCGAAGGCAAAGCCGCGGCGGGCGTTGGCCCCCATCGCGATCGCACACCGTTCGACCAGCTGCGGTCATGTGGCCCTGCGATCAGCGTCCGGGGTCGCTTCGCGAGAGCTGTGAGCACACCCGCCCCGATCCTGTACGCGGGATGATCCTGAGGAGACGGGCGCATAATGATCATGATATGACCACAAAAAGTATGCGTTAAAGACATGAGCTTATTGAGCAAGTCATGAGCGTATAGTTATTGACTCGCAGGTGGCGTAGTGCTAATGTTTCGCCACTATTCTAAGGGCGTGGCTGGGTTGACGTGTCGAGGGAGGCGAGTCCTGTCAGACAGGAAAGATGGGGCGGGCCGGCGAGGGGCAACTCGCCGACCCGAAGGTGATCCTCATCCCGGGTAGGATAGGATACACCCCTATTATAGCACACTGGCAGCCTCCTTTGCACCGGCTTTGTTGTAGTTCCCCCTGAGCTCCGTCTTTTCAGGACTCTCCCTTTCTTACTGTCGCGCGCGTATGTCGACGGCGAGACCACATCATGCCGTCACGAAACAGCGTACCGCGGCGAAGCCCTCGAGCAGTTCGGCATTCTCGCAAAGGGGTGCGGGCGTCATGCGGTCTTTCTGGCACGACGAGACAGGCACAGCGGCGGTCGAGTACGCCCTGCTGCTGGCTGTGCTCGTGCTTGCGTCTCTGAGTGCATGGACTGCCCTGGGGCGCGCCGTCGAGCAGACAGTCAACGCATCAGTCGAGACGATCGGCATGGGACAGAACTGAGTCGTGCCAAGCTCGGCCATACCGGGGGCCCTATCCCCCGTCTATTACCAAACGCCGTGTAGGGAGGCGTCAAAGATGCGTGAGCTCTGGAAGGACGAGTCCGGTGTGACGACGGTGGAGTATGCGTTGATCCTGGCCCTGGTCTCACTTGTGGCTCTGCTGGCCTGGCAACGGCTGGGAACGGCGACGGGGAGCACTGCACAGGCATCAGCGAATGCCATGGACAGCATCCCTTCCCCCAGCACAATCACACCGTGACGCCGTTAGTCCGAGCGTCGCCGAGCGGGGGGCGGACAGATGCCCCCCCGCTCCTTCCGACGGGGATGCATCATCGGAGGGGACTGGTCCCGTGGACTTCGCATCGACCGATGAACCGATCGGCCTGGCCACAGTCGCCGCCAGCGTCTGTCTCGCCGTGGTGGTCGTGTACACGGACATCCGCTGGGGGAAGATATTCAACGTCGTCACGGTTCCATTCGCGGTCATTGGCCTGGTCCTCAACTCGGTCGCAGACGGTGTCGAGGGCGCTCTGCTCAGCCTCGGAGGCATCGCGGCCGGCTTCGCGCTGTGGTTTCTGAGCGGGCTTTTCGGCCGGGTCATCGGTGGCGGGGATATCAAGCTGCTGATGGCCTTCGGCGCCCTCATGGGCCCGGTGTTCATGCTGTGGACGTTCCTTCTCGGCGCAATCATCGGCGGCGTCATCGCCGTCGGGATAGCCCTGAGGCGAGGCCTGCTCCAGCAGGCGTTTCGGCACGTCGTCGGCGCGCTCTACATGCGCGCGAGGATGGCGACGCCGATGGAGATTCCGTCGGATTCGGATGCCGTGACCATGCCCTACGCTGTCGCGTTGTGCTCCGGAGCGCTGATCACGATCGGCGCGTGGCTCTGGGGTTAGATGGAGCGATCCGAGACAGCGATGCCCGAGATCATACCATACGCGGGACCTGACCGGAGAGGAGAGGTCCTGATGATCATCGACCGGCTACGTATCGGCAACCGCGGGGCAGCCACGGTCGAGATGGCGATTGTGGCGCCGCTGCTCATCTTTCTGCTGTTCGCGATCGTTGAGTTTGGTCTGATCGTTCGCGATGTCATTCAGGTTCACGAGGCTGCCCGGGAGGGCGCTCGGGTGGCGGTGGTCGGGGCAACGACGACGACCATCAAGTCGCGGGCCACCTCCGCGCTCTCGCCCCTGGACCCGACGAAGGCCACCGTCATCTTCGAGTACCGGCGGTGGGACTTCTCAACCGGCAGCTGGGGATCGTGGACACCGCTGCAGGACGCAGGGCCAGTCAACGAGGCTCTGGCCGGTGATCAGATCCGGGTCCGCGTACGGTACCCGCACCAGCTCATCGTCACCGGCCTGTTCGGAGCCTGGGCCGATGGCGGAGCCGGCGGCATCAAGACGGTTCAGGCTGCAACAGTCATGAGGCGCGAGTAGGTCCGTGCAGAGCCTGCAGATATCGGCCCAGAGGTGAGGGGAGGGCCAAGAGTGCGCTTTGCGACAGTGACATCACGAAGAGCCGGACGCCGCGGGATCAGCCTCGGGGCAGACTCACGGGGGGGCGCTGCCGGCTGGGTCGCCGTGGCGCTCGTCGCGCTGCTCGGGCTCGTGGGAATTGCGTTTGACGTGGGCTCCCTGGAGGTCTCTGCTCAACGCTGTCAGGAGGTGGCGGACGGTGCGGCACTGGCGGCCGCCACCGAGCTGCCGGATGGGGCTGTGACGTCAACGGCGCTCGATATCGTCAATGTCAACAACACTGAGGGTAAAGGCTGGCAGGTCAACTCGACGGCGGAGGACGTCATCGTCTACGGGCCCGGCTCGACAGTTCGTGGCATATCGCTGGGTCCGAACACGACTGCCGTTGAGGTGACCGTCCACGGGCCCGTGACGTTCGGCTTCTCGCGGGTGCTGGGCCTGGAGAACGCCGCGGCCCAGCGTACCGCGGTCGCGACGCGGGGCATCGCGGCCGGCGGCTTCCCGCTGGTGACGATGTGGATCGATACTGCGACCGCGTTCAACTGCTATGAGCGCAACTCCTACCTCGACCAGATCCTGATGGCGGAGGGCCCGCACTACCCGGGCATCGCCGGCTCGTTCGGCTTTCTCCAGGCGCCTGAAGGGTCGACGGCTGGCTGGTTCGACCTGCTGCAGGGCTACGACCTGGACGAGGAGGACATCGCCACGTCGCTTGTTGCTGTGGGCGACACCGTCTACGCCAAGACCGGGGTGGACGTGGGCCTGTTCAAGGCGGCATTCGCCTCAGACCAAGGGCGCTCCCGCATCGAGCGCGGCAGCACCGGCATCTACCAGTATGACACATCGGACTCGTTCACCGATGGCAACCCGCGAGTCATTATGTGCCCGCTGGTAACCTACGATCAGGATTCGGGCGCAAACGCCGCGTTCACCGTCGACGGATTCGCCGCCTTCTACCTTGAGGGCATTGAGCAGGGACAGAAGCAGATCCATGCGACCTTCCTGGATTTCTACATCCCGGACGACCCGATATTCGGCAGCCCGGACTATGACGGCTTCTACACGGTCAGATTGCTGCTTTAGGTCGGCTTCACGGTGGTGGTTGCCCGGTTCTGACTGATCAATGCGTCGCACTGTTTTGATGGGATCCGCGAGACACGTCTCACAGATCAGGGGTGTGCAATGAGGACTCTGACCCGCAGGCAGGCCCTGGGTGTGGCCGCGGTCGTTGCGCTGGTCGTGGCTGGACTGGTGTACCTGCTGCTGACCTCCGAGACGCGTACTCCGGAGCCGGACCCATCACGTGTAGCAAGCGTTGTGGTCACCTGCACTGAGATCGGGCAGTTCGACACCATCAGCCCGGAGACGGTCGGCCCCACGGACGCTGACATTGCCTCCGCCCCTGCCGGATACCTGTCGGATCCCGCGCAGGTGATCGGCAGGATCAGCCAGTAC
>JALGTR010000306.1 GCA_029821265.1 Candidatus Zipacnadia bacterium | reverse complement strand
GCCCGACAGCTTCGGCCCGCCTCCGCGCGGATGGGCCAGCGCTCCGAAAGCCTGATCTCGGACACGCAGGGACCGTCCTGCGCCGCGCAGAGCCTGCGATGCGTTTGGAGCCGGCTAAGACCGAGCGTCGCGCGCCTCGGCCCGGCGACAGCCCCTAACTACTACCTCCGAGTCGCACATCTGCTCACTGCCCGGCGGTTGATCTGAGCACGCGTTCGGGTGCGGTGGACAGATACGGTGCAACGTCCCCCGCGAGCCAGAGCGAGATGTCCTGCCGCGGCTCGATCCTGATCGACCAGACCTTCCCGTCCTCACCCGTCTGGACCTGCACGGGCATCTCAACTCCATTGTAGTTTCCGTCACTGTCAAGCGCAACCCTGCCGGTGGGCGAAGTGACCACGAAGCGCGCCCCCTCCGTCGGGCCGCCGTCAACCGCCCCGAGGCGGAAGCCCTCCGAGCCCTCCGGAACGTAGAAGTATCGGGTGATTTCACTGCAGAAGAGACGGAGCGGATCTTCTCTGGTGGCCACCTCAGCCACCGTTCTTTGCTCAATTATGACGTGGGCCGACCCCTGACCGGGCGTTATCGCAAGATAGTGTGTCCCCCGGACCGGTGTAGCATAGTCAATTATGGCGCTTTCGTCAACCGCGACCGAGCCTCTCTCTGCCACGGACATATCCGGCAGGAGGAGTGTCCACCGCAGCGGATCGACGTATCGGGTCACGCGGATATTCTCGATCCGTGCGTGGATGACGTCTCCCGCCTCGGCATGGATCGCGAACTTCGAGGACTGGCGGATGCGGGCACGGCTCTCTACACCCGGGCGCGTCCACTCCTCGACCTCTTCCCGCAGGGGCTTCAGGCGATCGAGAACGCTCACGGAGAGCAGCGAGATGAAGCTCGAGTCCTGCCCTGAGGCGTGGTTCGTGATCACCCGCACCTCGGCGTGACCGCTCGGGGCGCTTTCGGGAGGGTGCACGGTAACCTCGAACCTGGTATCGGCCAGTGCGGGCGCCTCGATGCGCTCAGCCATCGGAGCGACCTCCCAGCCCTCCGGCCCGGAAGCGGCGACCCGCAGCGTGAGATCGATCGGGGACCAGTTGCGCACCGTGAAGGAGACATTCCGCGCCTGCCCGGCGGTGATCGTGACCGGATCGCGGGCGCGTATGACCTGGTAGGGGCGGTTCGCTTCGAGTCGCAGGATACTCGAGAGGACCCACTGCAGCCCGGCCCGACTGACGTGCGCCTGTGCGATGACCGGGATGACCCGTTCGACGTAGAGTCCGTCGTCCATCCGCACCGACGGGTGGTAGACGAGCGTGTCGCCGACCGCCTCCGGAACGCCTGGCTGGGCGATCGCGAGATTGCCCGGCCGCCAGAAGCCGATGGCCGTCAGGTCCACGCTCTGCGGCCGTCCGCCCATCACCCGCAGTCGAAGCCGCTTCTCGAGCTCGGGGGCCAGCCAGCGATGATCGGCTGTGAGGTCGATGCGCATGCCTGTCTGGGCGGTCACGAGCGCGCTTAGACGCTCGTGGAGGCGCGTCAGCGGAGAGACCGGCGACAGCGCGCCGGGCGTCTCGCTCAGCGCCTGGGCCACCTCGACGAACTCCCGGCTGGCCTCTGCCAGCTCGCTCTCGCGCGCAGTCGGCATCGCGTCTGCGATGCCGATCAGGCGATCGGCAAGCGGTTGAATCTCGGCGCGGAACTCCGGAGCGATGCCCTCAAGCATCCCGTTGACCTCTTCAGCGTCAAAACGCGCCCATGCGACGACCGCGCTGCTTTCGCCCGGGTTCACGAAACGATCGGCGGGGCCCTCCTCGAGGCCGCGGACGACGACCTGGTTGTCCCCTGCCACCGCGATGACCAGCCCCTCCGCGGCGAATCGAATCTCCCCCGCTCCCGGCGGCAAGGCGACAAGCATGTGGTTCTCGTCCCCGGAGAGTACGAGCGCGCCCTGCTCGGGGAGGTCCATCGCATGGGGAAGCTCACGCAGCAGCGCAAAGGGCTGCCGGTCGAGGTCCCGCGGCAGGCCATGGCCCTCCGCCTGCGATCCCGTCACCTCGGCCTGCAGGCCGACCGCGGGCTCAACGCGCCCCTCGTCGGTGAGCCGCACCGGTGTGGCCCGCACGCCGCCCTCGACTGGCTCGTTCAGCACCGGACCGTCGCTCCATGCGTAAAGCGAGCCTCGCGCACCCGTGACGGGCGAAAGTTCCTCGCTCTCTCCGGGGCCGACCGTCTGAAGCTCCCAGGGCGTCTCGGCAAGTGGGTTCAGTCGGGCGATGGCCGTCTCCGTGTCGACGGTCAGGACATACACCGCGCACTGCCAGGGCTTCAGCGTCAGCGCATGCTCGCCCTCCGGTTCGCCGACGCTCTGCGGATCCCCGGGCCACAGGCGAACCATCTCAGCGTCCTGCGACAGCCCCAGCTGCTCGGGGCGTACCGTCAGATCGACGGTTCTCGAATCGCCGGTGATATTCGCCATGACGATCGCGATGTCGCCGAAGCGTCGCCAGGCGGACGCGAGGACCGCCGGGCCGGTCCAGATCTTCCGGCGGTCGCGCGCGTTCTCGTAGCGAACCGTGTGGGCATCGACGGCCATCTCGAGGCCGCAGGCCCCCTCCGGCGCCTCTCGTGGTCTGACAGCGAGGCGCAGCATCTCCCCGCCCGTCAGGAAGGGCTTGCCTGCAACATGGTAGGCGCGAGTATACTCCCGGAAGATCAGTGACGCCGTGTCGCCCTCCTCCGGCTGGGGAGGCGCCATATTCGAGTGCAGCGGCTGGCTGCCCCAGATGAGCTGTGTTCCGTAGAGTTGCGCGAACCGATCTGGCCGCATCTGCAGAGACGCGTCGCTCCCGAAGTTCAGCGTACAGGGTCCGTAGGCGCCCGTGAATATCGGCCAGACCTGCTCCCCACCGGGCGTATAGCTTCGGGTCAGATCGAGCGTCAGAAAACCGTCCATCAGATCGATGAGGTGCTCGCCGATCTCCTCGGAGAAGAAGCAGGCGTCCGGGTCGAGCCGACGGATGTGCTGCCGCAGGTCGTGCATGAGCCTGCGTGCGCCCTGCCCGTAGTAGTTGCCGCCGCGGATGGAGTGCCCGTGGTCGGGGTCGTAACAGGGCTTCGCAGATCCGGCGGCGAGAACGTCAAGGTAGACCCCGCTCATCCCGTGCTCCCAGATGAGCTTCTCGCAGATCTCGCGCATCTTCGCCCGCCACTGCTCGGTCGCCGGGCACATCCACGCGAAGGTATTGTTGCCGATCTCCCAGGGGATAATCTCGCCACCCTCGGATTTGATTGCGCTCCGCAGCCCCTGCTCACGGATCCACGACTGGGTGTCGGTGTCCCAGATGGTCGCCAGGACGTAGGGCATCGGCTCAACGCCAAGCTCGCGGCCGGCGCGCACTCCCTCGAGCAGGTAGGGATCAGGCGGC
>JALGTR010000305.1 GCA_029821265.1 Candidatus Zipacnadia bacterium | reverse complement strand
ACCGGTGCGGACGTGCCTGAGACCGACAAGGAGGGCGCTGAGCCGTGTGCTCATGCCGAGGACGCCGCAGAGGGTCCGGCAGAGGAGACCGGAGGCCGCCGACCAGAGTGCTGCGAGCAGTAGGCGGCGGGCGTCCGATGACCGTATGACCAACGAGGGGCGGCCCCGCGGCCGCCCCAACAGCATTGAACATCGAGTCGACGGGAGTTGACAATGACCAAGTACTGCTTCGTGACCGGTGGTGTTGTATCTGGAATTGGCAAGGGAATCACGTGCGCTTCGCTCGGACGGCTGCTGAAGGCGCGTGGCTTTAGGATCGCGATCCTGAAGATCGACCCCTACATCAACGTGGACGCGGGCCTGATGAACCCGTTCCAGCACGGGGAGGTCTACGTCACCGACGACGGTGCCGAGACCGACCTCGACCTTGGGCACTACGAGCGCTTCGTCGATGAGCCCCTCTCGCAGCTTTCGAACGTCACCACCGGTCAGGTCTACGGCTCGGTCATCGCCAAGGAGCGCGACGGCGACTACTACCTGGGGCAGACCGTGCAGGTCATCCCGCACATCACCGACGAGATCAAGTCGCGCATCCGCAAGTGCGCCAACGCCTATGATGCGGACGTGTGTATCACCGAGATCGGCGGGACCGTCGGCGATATCGAGGGCCAGCCGTTCTATGAGGCCATCCGCCAGATGCGTATCGAGGAGGGCCGCGAGAATACCTGTTACATGCACGTGACGCTCGTGCCCTTCCTCGAGACCGTCGGTGAGCTGAAGACCAAGCCGTCGCAGCACTCCGTCCGCGAGCTGCGCAGCATCGGCATCCAGCCCGACCTCCTGGTCGTGCGCACGCCGATGGAACTGGGCAAGGAGGTCCGTCGCAAGCTCTCGCTCTTTTGCGACGTGCCCGACGAGGCGGTCATCGAGTGCGTTGACGTCAAGGAGTCCCTCTACCACATCCCGCTCGCGATCGAGGAGCAGAGGGTCGCCGACCTCGTCTGCAAGGCCCTGCAGATGCCGCGCCGCACGCCGGACCTGCGCGAATGGCGGGAGATGTGCGACACCTACGCCAACCCTGACCACGACGTCACCGTGGCGATGGTCGGCAAGTACATGGACCTGCAGGACGCATACCTGTCGGTCACGGAGGCGTTGATGCACGGCGGGATCGCCAACAGCGCGCGCGTAAACATCACCTACGTGGACTCCGAGGACATCGAGGAGAATGGGCCGGAGGACTATCTCCGGGACGTCCACGGTGTGCTCGTTCCCGGCGGCTTCGGCGATCGTGGCATCGAGGGCAAGATCGAAGCCATCCGCTATGCGCGCGAGAACGACATCCCCTACCTCGGGCTCTGCCTCGGGCTGCAGACAGCCGTCATTGAGTTCGCGCGCAACGTCTGCGGGCTCAATGAGGCCGGCTCCCGGGAGTTCCACGAGGACTGCGAAAACCCGGTCATCATCTACCTCAAGGAGCAGGAGTACGTGACCGAGCTTGGCGGCACCATGCGCCTCGGCGCCTACCCGTGCGCTCTGAAGCCCGGGACGCTCGCGCACCGGCTCTACGGCAGCGAGCAGATATCCGAGCGCCATCGCCATCGGCTTGAGGTCAACAACGAGTACCGCGACGTCCTCGGTGAGCACGGTCTCGTGTTCTCCGGCACATCACCTGAGGGTGACCTGGTCGAGATCGTGGAGCTGCCCGACCACCCGTTCTTCATCGCGTCGCAGTTCCACCCGGAGTTCAAGTCACGCCCCAATCGCGCCCACCCGCTCTTCCGCGGCTTCATCGAAGCCGCCCTCGTTCATTCGGGTCAGATACAGGCCCCCGCCACGGCGGAGGCGTAGATCGAACGCGCGTATCATCCGACCGGCGGGCCCACCGCGGCCGAGCAATCCCCGCTCGCTTCGGTGGGCCCCTGGACTCATCGCCGCGACCGCCGCTACGACCTCGTTTCGATCTGTCCCGGTGCAGGCCGATCGCCTGATCGCCCGGGAAGACTTCGCGCCGAAAATGTGATATACTGAAGACAGGCAGCAGTGCAGGTTTTACCCGTGGAAGTTATACGCCGCTGCGCATTCATCATGCACATTCTCCGCGCCTGCCACCTCGGGGGCGCCTCTTCGTCGCAGGGAGCAGTCACCGATGTCATTGCTGGAGCAGCTCAACGAGCAACAGAGAGAGGCCGCCCGGGCCGTCGAGGGGCCGGTGCTGATCTTCGCAGGCGCCGGATCGGGCAAGACCCGCGCGCTCACCTACCGCATCGCGCATATGATCGAGGACTGCGGGATCGATCCCCGCTCGATCCTGGCAGTGACCTTCACGAACAAGGCCGCGAACGAGATGAAGGAGCGTATCGGGCAGCTCGCGGGCGAGAAGGCTCGCGGCATCTGGGCCGGCACCTTCCACTCGATCTGCGCACGGATCCTGCGCGCGGACGGCCACCACGTCGGCGTGCCTCCTGAGTACACGATCTACGATGACAGCGATCAGGCCGCGATCATCAAGGACGTGCGCGCCCGCGTCGAGACGCGCCTGCCTGAGAGCCAGCGCTGCTCGGACCGCAAGAACGCCGACATCCTCTTCGAGATCTCCGGCGCCAAGAACGAGCTGATGACCGTCGATGACTACCGGCGGAGCGCGAAGGGGCAGTGGGAGAAGCTCGTCACGCGCGTGTACTCGGGCTATCAGCAGGAGCTCGAGCGCAACAACGCGCTGGATTTCGACGATCTGATCATGAAGACCGTGGCACTGCTGCGCGACCACGATGATGTGCGCGCGAAGTACCAGAAGCGCTTCCGCTATGTGCTGGTGGACGAGTACCAGGACATCAATGAGGCGCAGTTCCGCCTGGTCGAGCTCATCGCGCGTGAGCACCAGAATATCTGCGTGGTGGGCGATGACGATCAGTCGATCTACGGCTGGCGCGGCGCCAACGTCGGGATCATCCTCGACTTCGAGGAGCATTTCCCCGACGCAACGGTCGTCAAGCTCGAGCGCAACTACCGCTGTACGGGCAAGATCATCGAGTGCGCCAATCAGGTGATCGCCCGGAATGAGATCCGCGCGGAGAAGAGGCTCTGGACCGCCAACCCGCCCGGTGACAATATCATCATCTACGAGGCGGTCAACGAGGAGGAGGAGGCGGAGTGGGTCGCCGAGACGATCGAGACCCAGGTTCGCGCCGGCCTCGCCGCATATGGCGACTACGCCGTGCTCTATCGCGTCAACAGCGCCTCCCGCAACTTCGAGCAGGCGCTGGCGGCCCGGCAGATCCCCTACGAGATGGTTGGCGGCATGCGATACTACGACCGCTCGGAGATCAAGGACGCGCTGGCATACCTCCGGGCGCTGCACAACCCCGCTGACAACCTCTCGCTACGGCGGATCATCAACAGGCCCACGCGCGGTATTGGCGACACGACCCT
>JALGTR010000072.1:11383-28270 GCA_029821265.1 Candidatus Zipacnadia bacterium | reverse complement strand
CGGCCCTGACGCGCACGGAGAGCCGCGGCGCCCACTACCGCAGCGACTTCCCCGAGACCGACGAGACGTGGCGCCGACATCTGGCCCTGCGCATGGACCCGACGGGCGCCCCGGCGCTGGAATACACCACCGTCGAGCAGCCACGCGGGTAGCAGGTGCGCTCCGCGGTACAGAACGCCGGCGACAGGAATCCTGTCGCCGGCGTTTTCGTTTGATCCTTGCGGGCCGCTTTCAGAACCAGACGCGGTACTTGTCGAAGCCCTGCCCGCCGAATGATGCGATGAGCGCCCAGACGGTCCCGGCCCAGAAGTAGTGGCCGAGGACCACCCCGATGAAGAAGGGCAACAGGCGGTTGTACAGCCGCATCCCGCCCAGTCTGAGCACGATCTGTTTGATGATGTACGAGAACAGGAGCATCGCCCAGCCGATGATGCCACCGCCGGTCATCCCCAGCACGAATCCGCTGGGATGGAGGGGGAACTGCAGGAACAGCCGGCGCAGCACGGCCAGTATGATCACGATCGCCGCACCGACCCCGAAGGCGATCGACTCGTTCTTCTTCGGCTCGGCCGGCCCGCGCATCCAGGAGGCGAGCTGATCGTAGGCCTGCGTCATCAGCGTTACGCGCTGACCTCCCTGAGTGGTGCCGCCCTCGAGGACGTTTGAGCCCCACTCGTAGGAGGTATCAAGGTGCATCCACCAGCTCACCGCCGAGCCGAGAATGACCGCCCAGACCATCAGGGACACGATCTGCCTGCGGTCCACCTTGATCTGCCCGCCGATCCGCAGGGCCTCCGCCTGATAGGCGACGAGCTGCGAGAAGTAGCCGCGGTACATGAAGCTTTGTAGTTCGAGACCGGTGAGTGTGCTGAAATTCCCGCCCGGCGCCAGACGCTCGGTGCCGAAGAAGTTGATCAGCATGTCGCGCTCCTGGTTCAGCGGCTTAATCCACCAGGTGGGATACCCCGTCTCCGCACGGATCCGCATGTACCCGATACCGACGCTGAGCAACAGCAGCAGATACAGCAGGACCACCCAGAGGCTCATCCCGAACATCACCCAGAAGCCCACGACCACGATGAAGCTCACGACCAGCCCGATCGGCAGCCACGGAGAGACCTCGTTGCGATCCCACAGCGTGCGGAAGACCTGGGCGATACGTCCCCGAGCCCCGTACACAAGCACCAGCAGAAGCGCGACATATCCGCCCATGGCCTGCTCGAACTCGAATGGGTAGCCGGGGATGTCAACACCCATCATCGCGCCGCCGAGGCTGATGCCCTTGAAGTACAGGAAGAAAACCACGAGCGTGGAGAGCACGATATCGCTGGGCATCATGTAGGCGATGCCGAAGATCTCAGGCCGATACTGGATGTTGATCGGCTGCAGTGCCGTCAGCGGATGCTGGTTGAACAGCGGCGAGAGGTCGGTGTTCAGCCCCATCGCAGGGATCGCGGGGTTGAAGGCGTTCATGATGTTGAACAGGTTGTACAGGCCGACGGTGAAGAACCCGAGCCAGAAGACCGCGTTCGTCCAGATTCCGTGCAGGATGTCCTGCCGGTATCCCGCCAGCATCAGCGGGAACTCGGCCATCGGGTAGGAGAGGTGCTCACCCTCCTCCCACACCGGCCGGAACACCAGCGCAATGCACATCAGCAGCACGTAGAAGGCAACGAAGAAGACCATCCAGATGGCCAGCGGCTGCAGCCATGCGCCCCACGGCACCGCGCCGGTCTCCGCGCCCTCGAAGTACGTCCGAATGACCTCTTCGCCCTGTGGCACGAGCCAGTCGGGAATGTACTTGTGGAACTCCGCCCAGCGGTTCTCGACGGAATCGAAGTAATACGGGACCGTCAGAGCTGGTAGGAAAAAGCGCATCGCCGCGCCCGAGGTTAACGCCACCGCGAGTGTCAGGAACAGATACACGCCCATGACCTCGCGCCGTCGGATACCGATCCGGCGCAGCAGCGCCAGGCCCGCGAGCAGAATCAGCAGTGTCGCGAGAGCCGGCACCGGGGGAACGGCCATGGCAACCTGTGCGGCAAGAGTAAGAAGCGCTCCCTGGCGCACCCAGAGATTGGCGAGAACCAGGAAGATCAGACCGATGATAAGAACTCGTCCTGTGCGCACCCTGTGACCTCACTTCTGTGTTGATCGCCCGATCCCCCGACGGCACATCATACAAGATATAGGGGGGCTCTGTCACGTGTGCCGGATTTGAGTCAGCAACATCGGTCTTAGCTGTGCAGGCTTTTCTGGTGGTGGAGGGGAGGTACTTCTGTATAAGTTTGCGGATATTGATATGTGTGCACTGAGCGAGCCGAGCAATGGCAGGTTGTCCAGGAGGGCCGCGAGCAGGCCATCGCGACCCTCAGCCGTGCCGAGCGCGACGGCATGCTGCCTGCCCTCGCGGGCTCCTGCGTGGACATCCACCCGCTCGCGCTGCTGGCGTATGCGCTCCTGCGCGTCCTTTCGGACCGGCACGAGCAGCGTCCTCCGGCTACGACGCTGACGCAGGGGCGGCAGTTGGTGGTTTACTGGCGCGCCCGCTGGAGGCGATGCGCTACTGCGAAGGGCGGCCGCCGCCGCAGTAGCACCACCATTGACCACACGCCAAACCTAACCAGAACCCAAATACACTCACTCAGACAACGAAAACCGATGCTGCTGGTGCCGCACCGCCCAGTCCTACTCGGACCTCTTCGCCGGCGGCTAACCCGTGTCGTCGCTCTTCGGCATGATCACAACCGCATCGCCCGGGCGCACGCGCTGCTCGACCGCCACCCAGACCTTCTGTCCGGACTTGCCCCGCTTAACCTTCTCGCGCCCCCACTCCACGTAGTCGATCTCCTGCCTGAAATCCGTCTCCGGACCGACGAACTGCACGTAGTCTCCCGGCCGCAGAGACAGGCTCAACCCGATCTCCGCTCGCATGAAGCGCCAGTCGAAGGAGATCACATTCCCGATCTTTATGCCGCGAACCATGAACTCAGTCATCGTCACCACCCCTTCGATCTGCCGCTCAGCCACAGCCGACACGTGACGCGTAGTAATCGGCGAACCGCCCCACCCGCATCCCAAGCTCACGCGCCCGCTGAACCAGCCTCCGGACCACGATCATCTGCGGATCCCACCTGATCGTGGTCGTGTCATGCTGGTTGTTGCAGAACACCCAGTCGTTCGCCGCAACGGTATCAAGCTGCCCGGCGACATAGTCCGCGTATGCCTCGACCGTGCCGAACTCGCGTGGCTCAAAGCCAAGGTTGGTCGCCCAGTCGCAGTCGTGTCGGCCCGTTAGCGGAATCTCCAGAAGCTCCGGGAAGCCCTGTGCCGCGTAGAAGAATGGCTGCCGCGACAGCTCCACCGGCACCCAGTCGCTGGCGTTGCGCATCCAGCTTCGAATCCACCGGATGCCGCTCGAGCGCAGGAGCGCAAGCAGGTCCGGCCTGTCGCCCAGCCCCCGGTAGTACCCCCACGGCGTGGTCAGACCGCGGGGCTCGATGCCCAGTCGATTGCGGATGAGGGCGCAGGAACGATCGACCTCGCGCACGATCTCGCCGAGGCTCCCACCTTCGTGTACCTCCTCGCGCCCGTTGTGGTCGACCTGCCAGAGCGTCTTGAAGCGGATGTGCGAATAGCCGTGGGAGCCGACCTCGAACAGACCGCACTCAACTGCGTCAAGGACCGAGTCGGTGTTATGTTCCAGCGTCCGCCCGCACAGAAAGAGCATACCCGGCGCGTCCAGTTCGCTATGCACGCGCGCAGCGATTTTGAGGAAATCGCGCGTGACCGTTGCCTCCGGGTCCTGATTCTCCACATCGTAGCCCAGCAGCAGCCAGCCCATCGCGGCCTCCATACGCTCGAACGTCTCAGCTCATCAGCCGTTCTGCGGCGCCGTGATAGACGCTTTCACGCAGCTCGTCGTCGGCGCCCATCGCGTCGAGGATCTCGTCGTAGCGATCCCGCATCATCACCGGGTCGGAGGTGTCGGACGCGTAGCAGAGTCTGCGCGAAACGCGCTCCCAGACCTCCTCGCCCCAGCTTGTGAACAGCTCCACAAAGAACTCTGTGGGGCGCTTGAGGCAGACGCTCGAGAGGTCCCAGTAGAGGGTGTCGTACGTTGCCAGCATCATCCATGCCTCATCGTACCACGGCTGTCCGAGGTGTGGCATGAGCACCTTGAGCCCCGGACATGAGCGCAGCGCCATGTCCAGGCACACCGGCCGCATCCGGCTCGAGCAGATGTCGTGGCCGGCCTCGTTGTGCAATCTGCCAAGGATGCCGCAGTGGATGTTGCAGGGCATCCCCAGGGCCTCGGCGCGCTGATAGATCGGCAGCAGCGAGCGATCGTCGTAGGAGACCTTCGGTACGATCATCTTCAGCGCCTCGAATCCCAGGGTGTGGAGATGATCGACCTTCTCCACCTCGTCGATCCCAAACTTCACGTACCCGAAGCCGATGATGGCGTCACCGTACCGCTCCTTCGCGCGGATGACACCCTCGTTATCAAGCTGGTTGAACAGCGGCCCGCAGGTGGACATGCCGACCTTCTCGATCCCGATCGACCGCGCCCGCTCCATGTACTGCTCAAGCTCACCCTCAACGCGATGGTAATGCCGATGAATGTCGATGATCATCATACTCTGCCTTCCCGCTGGCTCATGCTGGCACGTCGCTGTGGTGATCTCCTGCACGTTCCGCCTGCTCCTTCCCTTCGGGCTGCCGCGAAACCTGCCGTGGCAGGTCCCATGCGCCGCCGGCGCGAAGGCTACCGCGCCATCATTGCAGGTGGAGGTGGTCTCGATGCATCGTGCGCTCAGACTTGTCGGTATCATTATCATTGCGCTTGCGGCGATCTGTTCGGCGACGCTGGCGCAGGAGCTACTCACGAACCCCGGGTTCGAGACATTCGGAGACGAGGGCGTGCCTGAAGGCTGGAGGCGTTACGGCGGCAACAACGAGCAGGTTTACATGGAGCGGACCGAAGACGCGCACTCGGGGCAGTCCGCGCTGAGGCTCGTGGACAACGGCCCGGAGGAGCGCGATAACACCTGGGCCACGGGCGTGGTGCAGGACGTCCCGGCCGAGGGCGAGCAGATCTACCTGCTCTCGGTGTGGGTCAAGCAGCTGGCCCGCAACCACGACGACGCGATGAACCTGCAGCTGCGATTCCTGCCCTCAGACAGCATCCACAACGTGCGCATGGCGCCCGAGCTCGACACGTGGCAGCGCTTCGCCGTGGCCGCGCGGGCGCCGGAGGGTACTGAGCGCGCGCAGGTATACATCTACACGATGCACTTCTGGACCACCGAGGTGATCATCGATGACGCCTCGCTGCAGACCGTCAACGCTGAGACCTTCGGCGCGCGCTTCCCGATCGCCGCGCACGGCGGCATGGGCGTCGAGCAGGTGCGGGAGCTGAACCTGCGCACGCCGGTCGCCGAGGGCGGGCAGACCTCCGCGGTCATCGCGATCCCTGAGGGCGAGCAGTACGCGGCTCTGGGCGAGGAGCTGGCGTCCGCGATCGAGGATAGGACCGGCGCGCGCCCTGCGGTCACGACTGACTGCCGGTCGCTCGTCGGCAGTGAGAACACGATCATCGCCCTGGGCAACCTTAACAACAACTTCGTGGTTGAGCGCCTGTACTTCAACAAGTACCTCCAAATCGACTCGTTGAAGCCCGGCCCGGGGCGGTACGTGCTCCAGACGGTCCACGAGCCGTACAACTGGCCGACGGGCGTGAATGTCCTCGTGGTTGGGGCCTCCGATCTTGATGGACTCAGGGCCGGCGTGAATGCGCTCGCCGCGCGCATACCGGACGGTGACTGGGTGCTCGAGCAGCCGCTGCTTGAGGTCTCAGGCGCCGAGATCATGAGCGAGGAGCAGGCCCAACAGTACGTCCAGTCGCCGCCCGGCACGGATATCCTGCGGCGCTTCTGGGAGGCGGTCGTGCAGTATCGCGACACCGGCGACCTCGCCCACGCCCGTCGGGCCAAACGCCTTCTTGAGATCGTCGGCGAGCGTTACGTGGAGAACCCGCACCTCGGATGGACGTGGCCTGAGGAGACCACCTCGAACATGGTCGGCGCGATGTGGGACGTGCTCGAGGAGGCGCCGGTCTTCTCGGATGAGGAGCGGCTGCAGGCCACGAACGTGATCCTGAACGCGCTGTACATCCTCCCGCACCACACATCGGGGTACGGGAACCTCGAGAACAACGACGGGATCATCTGGAACCACACCACCTTCCCGCTGCTTGGCATCTACTACATGGCCCGCTACTTCGACCGCTACTACGGCGACGTTGACGGCCGCATGAGCGAGATGCTCGCCAAATGCGCTGCCGCCTTCAACAACCAGGTGAAATCCTGGAAGCCGCAGGAGGACTCGGCCGGCTACGAATCCATCGTTCCGCGGCACACCATCGACTACACGCTCGCGGAGAACGATTACTCCTATTTCGAGAACGGAAACGTCCTGCGACACGCGGAGTACGAGGTTGCCATCTGCGACAACACCGGAGACGTGGCGGGCTTCGGCGACTCGGGCTACGGGCGCGGGGTCTACAACTGCAACCAGCACTGGGCGCTGTGGTACTATAAGGATGGACGCTTCCTGTGGTGGCTCGACCGCGTTCTGGAGGGCGGCTATAACAACCCCTATGACCAGACCGTCGAGCCGGTGGAGTGGACGGAGCTGGTCGGCGCAAATGTCTTCGAACTGCATCCTGAGGTCTATCGCTACACGCAGCGCTTCGCCGATTACGGCGGCGAGCCCACGCCGCCAAACATCCCGCAGGAGCAGTGCTTCGACAAGATCGCCTTCCGCGAGAACCTCGACCCCGGCGGCGAGTACTTCCTCCTCGACGGCTACTCGCGGGGCAAGCATCTGCAGTACGACGGCAACTGCATCATCAAGTACTACGCGGACGGGCAGGACTGGTTGATCGACGGAGACTACCTCGTGCGCAACACCACCGACCACAACGGTGTGAGCGTCATCAAGGGCGGACGCGTGGCCGAACTTATCCCCTCCTGCGTTTCGCTGGAGAGCATCGCTGATCTTCCACAGGCGACGCTCGTCGAGACGGCGGTCTACGACTTCAACGGCTGCGACTGGCTGCGAAACATCGTCTGGCTCAAGGGCGAGTTCGTGCTCGTGATCGATCGCATGCGCGCGAATGAGGCCGATCAGTACTCGTTCGTGGGCAACTGGAAGACGCTCGCTGATGGCGATCAGAAGCTGACCGAGGACCGTATCTTCACCACCACGCGCCAGGGCGCCGGAGGTGTGGGCAGCCGCGACCTCGTGACAATCGCCAATCCGGCGGAGAACGTCGAGGCGGCGGTGAAGTTCAACACGCAAGTCTCCCAACTCGATACCGTCCTCGATCTGCCGGCGGGCAATCTCGAGCTGACCCTCATCGCGCAGGGCCTCGACAGCGGCACTGACAGCTTCTACGTCTCCGTGGACGGCGGAGAGACGATTCCCTTCCACGTCCCCATCGGCAGCTTTGGACCATCCTCGCGCACGTGGGAGAAGGATCAGCCCACGCCCAATATCGTGATAGACGAGGCGGGCGAGCACCGCATCACCATTACGCTGCGAGAGGGCCCGGGGGTGCTGCTCGACCGCATCATGGTTCGCGACGAGCAGGGCAACGAGATCGCCTCCGTCGAGGCCGAAGAGGCGCCACCGCTGCCCGCGGGGCTGGTCGAGGCCGCTCCTGCCGAGAGCTTCCACGTCAAGTCCGACGGTCTGGCGCAGTGCAAGCTGACCGGACGGATCAACCACGTGGGCCGGCACATCACCTACATGCGCCAGCGGCTCGGCGGCGAACTGCAGCCGGGAGAGATGCGCACATTCCACACGATCTTCTATAACGAAGCCGAGGGGGCGGAGAAGAACTACGACGTCCGGCGCATCTCAGACGAGGCGGCCCTGGTGACGCGCGATGGCGAGCCGTACATGGTCGTGGCCGTCGGCGACGAGGCCAGCCTCGGTGGACAGGCCAGGATGAAGATGCTGGCCTTCACGCAGGACACGGTGTGGGCCGCTGACGCTACCGACCTGCGCGGTCAGATCTACGCCGAGCGGCCCGTCAGCGGCGAATTCCGAACCGATCCGCCGCGGATCACCATCGTCGGCCCCGAGGAGCTGTCCGCGGTCATGCTCGGAGGCATGCCATTCCCACTGTATGAGGGCCGATTGGAGATGGACCTCGCCGGCTTCGGCGACGCCGCGGCGGGCGTCCTCGAACTCGAGCGGCTGTTCGCGCGCTTCGCCGAGCGCGCCCAGCCGCCCGGCAGCCGGGAGGCGCCACAGGAGCAGATCGAGGCGCCGCAGCTCATCGCGGAGCGCTCCCTCGCGGTGCCGGTCGAGCCCGGCGCAGAGATCAAGCCCGTGGAGAAGCTCTACCCCATCGACCTCAACGGCGATGGCACCGAGGAGCTGATCGCGCTCCGCGGCCGTTCCGCCTACGCCATGACGGTCGGCGGCGAGCTGCTCTGGCAGGTCGACACCGGCGGCGACACGCTTTCGATCACCCACGGCAATGTCGATGACGATGACGCCACGGAGATCCTCATCGGCTCGGCCGACGAGCATGTTTACGTCGTGAACGCGGCGACCGGCGAGGTGGAGCGCTCGCATCACTGCGACATCCCGCTGCGCGTCGGGCGATCGAGCATCCGGCAGCCGCAGGTCGGCGGGCTGATCGTTGGCGACGTCGATGCGGACGGCGAGACCGACATTATCGTCGGCCTCATGAACGCGAACGTGGTGCGCTATGACACGGACTTCAACCTGCAGTGGCGCTTCGATTCGATCGAGCACGGGATGGTCGAGATGTGGCTGCACGACTTCGAGGACGACGGCGCGCCGGAGATCATGATCGCGAACCACTACGGCGCGGTCGAGATCCTCAGCGGTGATGGGCACCAGGTCGGATCGACCTACTCCGAGCTGGGCGATGTACAGATGGCCGTCGCTGATATCGATGGCGACGGAGCGGACGAGATTGCGAACGGCTCCTCAACCGGAGCGTTCACGGTGTACCGATATGACGCCGGCAAACTGTTTGACTTCCCCAACTACGGGTTCGCCTTCACTGAGGTGCTCTCGGCCGACGTCCGCGGACTCGGAACCGAGCAGTTCATCGTCGCCTCGCAGACCGGCTCGGTGTACGTCATGGGGGCGGACGGCGAGGTCCTCGCCACGAGGGACTTCGGGGACGCAGTCAACGACATTGCGCTGATCCCGCAGGACGGAGGGGCGCCGCTGATCGGCGTGGTATGCGATAACGGCCGCGTGTTCATCGTGGACGGCGCGATGCAGATGCAGGGGCAGATGCAGCTCGACGGTCGCCCACTTCTCGCGGGGACAATCTCGACCGCCGAGGGCGCGCGGCTGCTGGCGGCGACAGTCGACACCGTCCATCTGATCGCCCGGTAGCGCGCGTCAGAGCGTCCAGAGGTTGCCGCCACGCGCCTGTTCAACGAGGTCGCGCAGCGGCCGGTGCTCGGGATCCTGCAAAGCCGGGTCGCGCTCGATAATCGCGAAGGCGTCCTCGCGCGCCTCCGTGAGGGCCGCGGTGTCGGCGAGGATCGACGCGATCCGCATCTCAGGCAGTCCGCTCTGCCGGACGCCGTCGAGCTCACCCGGGCCGCGGCGGAGCAGGTCCTGCTCGGCGATCTCGAAGCCATCGGCCGTGCTCGTGAGCACGGCAAGTCGCTCGAGCGCCTCCGCCGAACTCGTCCCGGAGACCAGCAGGCAGTGCGGCTGCCAGCTCGCCCGGGCCACACGGCCCCGCAGCTGATGAAGCTGCGCGAGGCCGAAGCGCTCGGCGTCGAGGATCACGATCGTGGTGGCGTTGGGCACGTTGACGCCCACCTCGATAAGGCTCGTCGCGACCAGCACATCGATCTGCCCCACGCGGAAGCGCTCCATGATCGCGTGGCGCTCGTCGGGGGCAAGGCGGCCGTGCACCAGTCCGAGGCGCAGACCCGACAGCGCCCCGTCCTGCAGCTCGCCGAAGGTCGCCGCCGCGGTCGTCATCTCTTCCGAGGCGTCGATCGCCGGGCAGACCACGTAGGCCTGGCGGCCCTCGGCGACCCGCTCGCGCACGAACTCCCATGCCCGGTCGCGTTCGTCGTCGGGCAGCAGCCGCGTCTCCGGCCGCTTCCGCCCGGGCGGCAGCTCGTCGATCACTGATACATCGAAGTCGCCGTAGACGGCCAGCGCGAGGGTGCGCGGGATGGGCGTTGCGGACATGACGAAGACGTTCGGCCGCGCCCCCTTGTCCGACAGTCGCGCGCGCTGACGCACCCCGAACCGATGCTGCTCGTCGACCACCGCCACGGCGAGGTCGGCGAACTCGATCCGGTCGGAGAACAGCGCGTGGGTGCCGACCACGCAGGCCACCTCGCCGCGTGCCACGGCCAACTCGGCCGCCGCCCGCGCCTCGGCATCCATCCCCGCGGTCAGCAGCACCACCTCGATCCCAAGCGGCCCGAGCAGCTCACCAAGGCTCTCGCGATGCTGCTCCGCCAGCACCTCCGTCGGCGCCATCATCGCCGCCTGGCGGCCCGCACGTGCCGCGGCGGCCATCGCCAGCGCCGCGACGACGGTCTTCCCCGAGCCGACCTCCCCGTGGATCAGCCGATGCGCCGGCTCAGGCGCTGCGAGGTCACGCAGCACCTCCTCCATCACCCGCTCCTGCGCCCCGGTCGGCTGAAACGGCAGTGTGCATGCCAGCTCTTCCGCAAGCCCCTCGACGGCGAGCGACGACCGCTCGTCCGGGCGGCACACCTCGCTGCGTCGCATCGCCAACGCAAGCTGCAGCGCAAAAAGCTCCTGGTAGGCCAGTCGGTGGCGCGCGGCACGCTGGCGCGGGAGGTTGGCCGGCAGGTGCACCTCCCGAATCGCCTCGGCCAGCGCCATCAGATTGCGGCGCTCGACGATGCGCCCGGGCAGCGGGTCGTCGGGCATGCGGCAACGCTCGAGCGCCTGCCGGGCCCACTTTCGGACCATGCGCTGGGAGATGCCCTCAGTTGAGGCGTAGACCGGCACGATCACGCCTGCCGGGTCCGGCCCATCGCCGTCCACCCTCTCGCACTCGCTGACCACGATCGAGACCTCGCCACGCTCGATCCTGGCGGTCCCGACCACGATCAGCTCCTCGCCGACCTCGAGCTGCCGCGCCCACCACGGTTGGCCGAAAAACAGCAGCTCGCCCTGTGCGCCGCCTGAGCTCACCGGGATGATCGCGGCCGCGCCGCGCCGGGGGCTCGATCGCCGCCCCTTGCGGCGTACCTTCGCGCGCACGACAGCGGACTGTCCGTGCTTGAGCTGCCGCAGCGTCAACACCTGCCTGCGATCCTCGTAGCGGACCGGACAATGCAGCAGCAGGTCGCCGACCGTCCGGATGCCGAGGCGCTTCAAGGCCTCGGCGCGCGCCGGCCCAACGCCCGACAGCTCCGTCACGGGATCCTCCCACGTAAGCGCAGACGGCGGTGCATCGGGCTCCCGCCCAGGAGCCGCGGGGCGCTCGGGCTGCGCGGACGGTGGTGCGATGGCCTCCAGAAGCTGGATCCCGCGCGTGATCAGCGGCCTGCGACGCCTCGGAGGTAGATCCGCGTATCCCCGAGCGTCGCGCTCAAGCCGACGGATTGCGTCACGCGCGCGGTCGGGGATGCTGGCGGAGCCGAGCACCCCTGCAACATGTCGCAGAAGCTGCTCGATCCCGTTGGGTGCCGCGGTGTCCTCGCAGCCGCGGCGGCGCTCCGAGCGCAGCACGCGCAGGGCGCGACGAATTGTCGTGATGGCTGGCTGGTCCATGAGGTGAACGCATGTTCGCCGAGCGCGGGGCCTACTCCTGCATGGGGTCGGATCGAGGGGATGCGATCAGCTCTGTCCGGGCGCCTCCACGCCGAACTCATCGGCCTCGCGCTGCATCTCCGCGCAGGTGTGGTAGGCGTCCCAGATGCTGTATATCCAGATGCCGAGGTAGGCAACGATCGCCAGCGAGATAAGCGTCCACATCAGCGGTCCGTAGCCCTCAATGACCTGTTGTGCGGCTTTGGTATCGAGGTTCGGGTTCCGCGCACCGGCGATCAGCGCTGCGCCGTGGTAGGCGAGGATCTTCGAGAGCACCCACGCCAGCAGCAGCATCGCGCTTGCGGCGAGCGCCAGGCCCTTCTCGTACTGCTGGTTGTAGAGCTGGCCGAGGCCGGGGATGACGGAGTAGAACGCGGCCACTACGGGGTTTTTCGTAAAACTGCGGTACTCCTCGGGGTTCTCAACGACTTCGGTCATCCGCTGCTTCAGGCGCTCGGAGCTGCCGAGCCGGAGCACGATCTCCGCCAGCTTCTCCTCGGCGTCGGCGTTGGCCGGCTCAATCTCCAGTGCCCGCTCGTAGTGCTCCCGCGCCACGCTGACGTTGCCCTGCGCCATCGCAACATCACCGAGCAGCTCATGCACCGTGGTGCTGTCGGGAGCGACGGCCGTTGCCTCTTCCGCCAGTCGCGCAGCCTGATCCGGTCGCCCCATGCTCAGCGCACGCCGTGCGCGGCGCACAAGCTCCGAGAGCTCATGCTCGCGCTCCATCTCCTCCAGAGCGTCGGCATCCTCGCGACGCATCGCAGTTCACTACCCCTGCGCGCCACTGCTTTCGTGCGTGGGACCCTCAATCCGCGCGGCGTCGCCCCAGAGGCCCTCGAGGTTGTAGAACCCCCGGGCATCGGGCTCGAAGATATGCACGACCACGTCGAGGTAGTCGATGATCACCCAGCTTGAGTCCGGAATGCCCTCAACGTGTTGCGGCTCCAACCCCAGCTCCGACATCTGCTGCTCAACTTCCTCGGCGATGGCGTCCACGTGAAGCCGCGAGCGACCGTTGCAGATCACGAAGTAGTCGCAGATGGTCATCAGCCCGCGCATGTCCAGTACAACCAGATTCTCCGCTCGTCGATCGTCCGCCGCCTCCACGATACGCAGGGCCATCTCCCTGGGCTCAAGCTCCAATACGCTGCGCCTCCTTTGCGTCTGCTGTCATCCCGTCGTCTCCCCGGCGTCCTCAAGCCTGTCAAGGTCGAGGTCCGATCCAACCACCACGGTGATCCGGTCGGGGCTATACGCTGATTCCTCGTCCAGCGCCCGCAGCTCACCGGTACCAAGCAGTCTCTGCACGCGGCGTGCCGCGCTGAGACCCTCCTCCGGATAGTGTATACTCGTCAGTTTGTGATCAAAGCTGCGTGCGTTGTCCGTGTCGATGATCTCGAAGCCGGCCTTCGACAGCGCCTCACCCACCTGAGCCGCCGCCCCCGTCTCGCCCGAGCCGTTGAGCACCTCCACGACATTGAGCTGCCCGGGCACCGAGCGCAGATGCTCGTCGATCTCGGACAGGACCCTGCTTACAGAGCTGTCGTTCACCTCAAGGTAGTAGACGCTGCCGATCCTCATGTCGCGAAGGTACGGCTGCAGGCTCACCGACAGCAGGTTATCAGGCCGGACCTCGCGGATCGCCCGCGCCATGCTCACAGCGTCCTCGAAGCTCATATCCGTCTCGATCGCCTCGAGCACCTTCGGCGCGGTTCGCGCAAGCTGTAGGGCGTTGCGCAGCTTCAGCTTCTGCTCAGCCAACGCCCTCAGGAACTGCTGCTGCCGCTCCGAGCGCGCAAAATCGCTGTCGCCCTTGCGGTAGCGAACGAAGCCGATGGCCTCCTCGCCGTCAAGTACCTGCGGGCCGGGCCTGAGATGAATGTGCAGACCGTCGGCGTTGTCGTCGTAGTTCATCCCCCGGCCGCCTCCCTCGACGTCGGGCACATCGACCTCGACGCCGCCGAGCATGTCTACGACCTCCACGAACCCCCCGAAGTCGGCCTTGGCCCAGTAGTCAATATCCACGCCGAACTCGCTCTCGATCGTCTCCTTGACGAGGTCCACCCCGCCGAACGCGAATGAAGCGTTAATCTTCTGCATCCCGTGCCCCGGGATGCGCACCCGCAGATCGCGCGGAATCGAGAGCATCGCCGCCTGGTGTGTGCGGGGATTGAGGAAGAACAGGATCATCGTATCCGACCGGCCCTTGTCCCCGTACCTCGGCCGCTCGTCGGCGCCGATAATCAGCATAGTGATCTTGCTGCGGCCGGGGAACGGCTCGGGCCAGACGGAGGTGGACTGCTGCGCCTGCTCGCCGCTGCCACCGATGATCGCCGTCGAGGGCTCATGCGTGACAGCGTCCCACGCGCCAACGGCACCGACGCCGATAACGCAGAATGCACAGACGTATATCAGATAGTCAACGAATGTCCTCATGAGGTGGCTTCCTCCATCGTCTCTCGCGCCTCGACGCGCGAGCGATAGAGCCCCCGTTTGTTGATGTAATCGATGACCGGGCGCGGGGTCAGGTAGCGTATGCTGCGGCCCTCGCGCACCCGCTCCCGGATCATGGTCGACGAGATCTCCGCGAGTGGCGCGTCGATCACCGTCACCTTTGACGCCCGCTCCTGCCCCAACGTTTCATCCAGCTCGTTCAGATCGAAGCCCGGCCTCGGGACGGCGACAAGCGTGGCCTCGTCGAGGATCGCGTCGGGCTCGTGCCATGTGACTATGTCCAGCACGGCGTCGGCGCCGGTAACGAAAAGCACCTGGGTGCCAGGGCCCATCTTCGCTTTGAGCTGACGGATGGTGTCGATGGTGTAGGAGGGGCCACTGCGCTCAATCTCGAGGCGTGACACGGCAAAACGCGGGTTATCGGCAGTTGCGAGCACCGCCATAATGTAGCGGTCCTCGGCCGGGCTCACCTCGTACTCGCGCTTATGTGGAGGGTTCCCCGAAGGCATGAAGAGCACCCGGGGCAACTGGAACCGCTGCCGGACGTCTTCGGCGATGAGCAGGTGGGCGTAATGTATTGGGTCGAACGTGCCGCCCATAATGGCGACGCGCCTCGACCAGGCGATTTCATCGTTGCTCATTGTGTACATCGTAGCACATTCCCTCGCACTGCGCAACGATTCCGGGCGTACGGGGTGCCCCCCCGCAGGGGGCTTGCTCGGTCCACCGAAGCCGCAATCAGCGCTCCTTCACCATCCGACAGTTGCCGCCGGCCTTGACATCGATCGCGCGGACCACTATAATCTATGCGAATATTCGAATGATAGTCTTTCGCCTGCGGAGGACCCATGACACAGGACACGTCAGGACCGCAGACCGTCCAGGGCATCGAGGACCTCTCCTGCTGCCAGGAGATGGCCCGCGTGTTCAAGGCCCTGGGCAACCCAACGCGGCTCGGCATCCTGCGCGAGACGATGCGCGGCGGGATGTGCGTGAGCGACCTTCAGGACGAACTCGAACGCAGCCAGCCGAACATCTCACAGCACCTTGCGGTCCTTAGAGACCGGGGGCTGGTCGTCTCCGAGCGCGAGGGCAATCGCGTTTGGTACAGGCTCGCCGACCCGCGCATCAGGCAGCTGTTTGAGCTTGCGTCTGAGATCTTCGGCATTGGCGGCGACCACTGAGCTTCATAACCTGCAGGGAGGACCCGAGATGCCAATCTACGAGTATGAGTGCAACGCCTGCAACGAGCAGTTCGAACGACTGGTGACCGCGCGCCGCGACGACGAGGGCGCCAAGTGTCCGGCATGCGGCTCGACTGACACCCGGCGCATCCCCTCGACCTTCTCGGTGGGACGCTCGAAGCAGTCTCAGAGCTCATGCACCACCTGCTGCCCCGGCGGCACCTGTGGGCTGTAGCCTAACCCATCGGCCGAGAACGCCCCCTGAAGGCGAGAGAGTGAGGAGATCTGCATGGGGCGACGATCGATGACGAGGATCCTGTGCGCCCTGGCCGTTGTCGGCCTGATCGCCGGTGGGCTCACAGGCTGCGAGGATACAGAGAAGGACCAGCCAACGACAAAGACAACGAAGGCCGATCAGCAGCCCGGTGAAGAGGCTGGCACCAAGGAGAAGGACCTCGACAGCGACGGTGAGGGGCAGATCCTCGAGGTCGGCCAGGCGGATTTCGATGAGAAGGTCCTTCGCGCGCCGATCCCGGTGCTGGTGGACTTCTACGCCGATTGGTGCGGTCCCTGCCACGTAATTCATCCGACACTGGAGGAGATCGCGCGGGACTACGCCGGTCGCGTGCGCGTGGTGCAGGTCGACGTGGACCAGAACCCGGATCTCGCGCAACAGTACAATGTGCGCTCCATTCCGGCTCTCTTCGTGATCAAGAACGGCGAGGTCGCCGACAGCACCATCGGTGTCCAGCGCAAGCACGAACTCGAGAGCATGCTCGATCGCGTGCTGTAACCTGCCCGACCGACGCAACAGGCGGGCGCGAAGCGGGGTCACCCCTCCCACCCACTCGCGCCCGCCGCTACCTGTACCCCGAGCAGGTGCGCGCCACACGGCGGACCGACGAGCCCCACGCACGCGAGGATCTGAGCCCCAGATACTCCACACTGCCGAGGTGGCACCGCATATGCGTCATCCAGGCCGGCTTCGGCCCGAGGCCATCCAGCCGCTTCATCTCGCGACCTCCCCGCATCCGATATCCGGCGCTGTGTGACACTCCGGGGCGGTCAGAGGTCCTCCGGGTAGGTGTAGAACCCCTCGCCGCTCTTGCGCCCCAGCTTCTCCTCCCGCACCAGCTCCTCAAGCGCCTCCGGTGGCCTGTAGCGCTCGTCGCCGGTCTGCTCGTAGAGCGAGCGCAACATCGCCAGCACCACATCCAGGCCCATCAGATCGGCGGTGCGCAGCGGCCCCATGGCATGGCCCAGGCCCAGCTCGACGGCGCTGTCGATTGCCTCCGCCTCCGCGCCCTCGGCCCACATCTCGATCGCCGTCGTCAGCGCGGCGCCGAAGATCCGGTTGACCACCGGCCGC
>JALGTR010000072.1:0-11367 GCA_029821265.1 Candidatus Zipacnadia bacterium | reverse complement strand
CTCGGATGTGCGGGGCTCCTTGCCCATCCGGCGGCATAGATCAATCGCCGCTTCGACGACGTCCGAACGCGTCCAGCGTGTGGGGTTGATCAGAACGAGCCTCATCGCAGGCGGCGGGTTGAAGAAATGCATCCCGAGGAACCACCCGGGCCGCCCGAACTGCTGCGCCAGCTCCTCCACAGGCATCATCAGAGTGTTCGTCGCGACCGGCACATCCTCGCGCACATCCCCGTGCAGCACACGGAGCACTTCGCGTTTGACCTCGGGCACATCGCGGACCGCCTCGATGACCCAGTCGGCCTCTCGCAGCACCTGCCACGTAGGCTCCCAGCTCACGTGCGTGCGGACGCGCTCAGCGTCCTGCGGTGTGATCCGCCCTGTGTCCACCCCGCGGCGCAGCGAGCGGTTCAGCAGCCGCTGGCTTCGCAGCATCGCCTCGCCCGAGGTGTCGAGCAGGTGCACGCGGATCCCTGCCTGCGCGGCGGCCTGGGCGATCCCTGTCCCCATCGTGCCTGCGCCCACGACGCAGATGCGTCCCACCTTCATCGCGCTCACTCCCCGTCCGGCGGCATACTCCCGCATCCCCGCCCTGCAGGAGGTCACGATGGCGTTGTCGCATTTCCGTGTACAATTCGACTTCTACGTGACCGGTCTCTCCGCCTGCCGCGGCACTCGGAGGAATCCTGTTGCGCCCGCCGAAGGCCGCAGTCGGCACAGACGACAACGGAGGTGCACAAATGCTGATCGATTTTCACGTCCACCTGGGGAACTGCTTCCGGCAGGAGTATCCGCGCGGCCGCCGCTCGCCGTCGGTGCATCAGCTCATCGACTGGATGGATCGCAACGGCATTGACATGGCGGTTCTGCAGCCGCTCGAGAGCCCCGAGGTCTGCCCGGGCTACTACCTGAGCGAACAGGCCATCGAGGACCGCGATACCTACCCCGAGCGCCTGATCGCATTCTGCTGCTTCGATCCGCGGATGCGCGACGTGGAGGGGCTGATCGACACCTTCGTGGAGCGCCACGGAGTGCTGGGCTTCGGCGAGGCGCTCAACGGCCTGGCGATCGACGATGAGAGGAACGCGCCGATCTACCGCAAGTGCGCTGAGCACTCCCTGCCGATCGTTTTCGATATGGGCCCCACATACTGCTGGGATGAGCCGGGCCTGCCCCGGCTGGAGAGTTGCCTGCGCGACTACCCCGAGACGCAGTTCGTCGGCCATGGCCCGGGGTTCTGGACGGCAATTTCCGCAGATGACCCCCGACAGGGCTATCCGGACGGCCCGATCGAGCCGGGTGGTGCGATCGACCGCCTGATGGACGCCTACGACAATCTGTGGCTGGATCTCTCCGCCGGCTCGGGCTATAACGCCATGACGCGCGATCCAGAGTTCGCGGTGGGCTTTATCGAGCGCCACTGGCCGAAGATGCTCTTTGCGACTGACTACTTCATCGTTGACCAGGATGTGCCGAACGTGGAGTGGTTCAAGTCCCTTGAGATATCGCCTGAGATGCGCGAGGCGATCGGCTCAGGCAACGCGCTGAGGCTGCTCGGGCTCGCGTAGCATGGATGGGGCGTGCTCTAACCGGTCGCGTCCCCGCCCTCGTCGCTTCGGCTGTGGGGCTCACCGGCGTCATCAGCCATCCAGTCCTTCACTCTGCGCCTGATGCGCAGGCGCGCGGGCTGGGTGTAGCGGCGCGTGGTCTCGATCTGCCGGTGCCCGAGCTGAAGCGCCAGGACCTCGAGCCGCTCGCCCAGCAGCCGCTGCTGATTCGCATAGGTGTGCCGCAGCGTGTGAGGGCTGACCGGGCGGTCGATACCCGCCCGCTTCGCGCAGCGCCGGACGATGCGGTAGATCTGCACGCGTTGGAGGAAGCCGCCCTTGCGTGAGGGGAAGAGTGGATCGCTACGCGTACCCGGCGACTCCCTGCGCCACTGGCAGATGACCTCCCACGCCGCCCGGGGTATCTCGACCTCCCGCTGGCGGTCGCCCTTGCCGGCGTTGACGTCCACCCAGTAGCGGCCGCCGGCGTCGTAGACATCCTCCCGGCGCAGTTGTGCCGCCTCCGACACGCGCAGACCGCTCTGCAGCAGCAGCACGATCAGCGCGCGATCACGGAGGCCGTCCGCAGCCTCGATGAGTGCCCGCGCCTCGGCGCGGTCGAGCACATCCTTCTGCGTCAGCTCCTTCGCGCGCGGTACGGTCGTGAACTCGGCGACGCGTTCGGGGGATAGATGCGGCGTGAGGCCGTAGGCGTAGCAGAAGCGCAGGAACGAGCGCACGGAGTAGATCCGTGTGCGGATGGTGTCGGCGGCGAGCCCGCCACGACCGTCCTCGCGCAGCTTCCGCGCCCGGCGCATGGACTCGTTGTAGCGTATCAGGCAGTCACCGTCGATGGCGCGCAGATCGCTCTCTCCCACCCGCTCGAAGAAATCACGGACGCAGCGACGGTACTGCGCGCGGGTGTTAGGGCTGTCCTTCGATGCGAGGAAGCGCTCCAGCACGTCCTCGAAGTGCACCGGCTGGTCCGCCCGATGAATCTGCTCGGCCAGCCGGGTCAACTCCTCCGCCGTGGCCACTGCGACCTACCTCCCTGCCGCGGTCATCCGTTCGCGTTGATTATAAGCGTGGGCGAGGCGCCCGGGCAACCGGAGCCGTTGCAGGAAGATGCCGACGCGCGTCAAACTCCTCAACAGACGGCTGCATATATGTGGTGGCTATGAGGAGGAAGAGGCACAATGAAACGATTGTTGATCGTCGTCGCGGTCCTGGCCCTGTCGCTGGGTGCCGCGTGGGCGCAGATGCAGGAGATGCAGGAGCCGATCCCGCCGTGTGCCCGCAACTGGGAAGACGCGGCTGCTCAGGGCCCGATGGCGCGAATGATGGGAGCGGTCGACACCGCCACACATGGCGGGTACATCTACATCCTGCAGGGGAACGTCCTCGAGAAGCATGATATGGACGGCAACGTCCTCAAAGCGATCGAGCTCGATGACCTCAAGCAGACCCTCGAGGAGATCGAGGACGAGGGCACCTGCCCGGTCTGCGGCATGCCGATGGACGTCACCGGCGGCGGCCCGATGGTCGACCGCAAGATGCGCGGCATGCAGGCCCGCCACATGTACGGCTGCGTGCGCCTGAGCGCCGACGAAGAGGGCGTCTACCTCCTCCGCGGCGGACGTATGACGATCTTCGACCATGACCTCAATCGCCAGAACTCGTGGCGGGTCAGCATGGAGGATTGCCCGGCCCATCAGCGCGTCCGCCAAATGGCGATGCAGAAGATGCGTGGGACCTCATGTCCGACCTGCCGGATGCATGCCGGTCGTGAGATCGACGAGCGCAGCATCACCAACGGCTACGTTCGCATGTGGCATCGGCCGGCTGTCCTCACGCCCGGTCCCGCACGCATTAACATCTCGGTCCACGAGCTGGACCTCAGCCCCGACAACGACGCCGCTGTCAGCGGCTATCTCTACCCGAACGACAACCCGGACGACGGCCTCGGACTGCAGATGGAGTCCGTCGGCGGCGGACAATACTATGCGACCGTGGACATCCCGGCCGAGGGACAGTGGGAGCTGGCGGTGCGCATCATGCGTCCGGGCGAGGAGGACGTCAGGGTCTACTACAATGTCCCGGTGGGCGCGCCGATGAACTGACGCCAGCCCGGGACAGGCGAAATCGAGAGCGCCACGAGAGAGGGCACGCCGACTTCGGCGTGCCCTCGACGACTCACATCGTCCGTCGCCCGTCCCGGGGCCCTACAAAGGCAGCTCCACGACGCGATTGGCCGCGGCCGAGATCTGCGCGGCCTGGGCGATCTCGGTGTTGCGCAGCCCATCGATCCCGGGGATCGTCACCGGCGCGTCATCGAGCACCGCCTCGGCGAACTCACGAATCTCACGCTGCACACCGGGCTCGTAGCCCTCGCGGGTCTCCGAGTATGTAACCTCCACCGGCTCCTCGTCGTCGGCCCTGTAAGTCACCTTCTCGGTCTTGTTATCGAAGTACAGCGTTCCCTCGGTGCAGAAGATCTTCCCGTCATAGGTGCCCATCTTCGCGGAGTGTCCGGCCAGAAGGGCGCCTCGTCCGCCCTCCTTGAAGGTGATCACGAGATGCACGAAATCCTCGTAGTCAACCTCCGGGCTGACGTAGTTGTCCATCGACGCGTAGACGGTTTCCGCCTCGCCGAGGATCTGACGCATGAAGTCGATCTCGTGGGCCGAGACCTCGAACAGCGGCCCACCGCATAGCTCCTTCTTCGTCCGCCACTCGGCGTCGTATGTCCCGCCGGCCCAACCGCCGCCGATGCGCGAGACCTGCATGCCGAAAGGCTCGCCAAGCTTCCCCGACCGCACGAGGTCGATGATCCATACGAAGGGGGGCAGATAGCGCAAGACCTGGCCGATCATCAGCTTCACGCCGGCCGAATCGCAGGCCTCGATCATCGCGCGGGCGTCAGCAACGTTCAGCGCCATCGGCTTTTCGCAGAAGACATGCTTGCCCGCCTCGGCCGCCCGGCGCGTGAGGTCGGCGTGCAGGAAGTTCGGGGCCGCTACGATGACGGCCTGAATGTCCTCGCGTTCGAGCATCTCGGGAAGCTCGGTGTAGGCGTCAACCGGCTCGTCCTCCGCGATCTCCTCGGCCGCGGCCTGGGCCGCCCCCTCCGCAGGGTCGGAGATCGCCACGATTCGCGCCACGTCGCAGGCGGCCACGCCGCTGGCCAGGCTCTTCCCCATATTCCCGGCACCGATCAGTCCGATGAGAAGCTCGTCCATGTCTGTCCCTCCAGTTGCTCGCCGACATCTCGCCGACGGCATGGAAAGCCGTCGCGCCGCCCGGCAGGGGGCGGCGCGTCGGCGTCGGTTTAGATTCCCGCGTTCAGTCCTGCTCGCCCTGTTCGCTCTCGTCCAGCGGCCGGCGCATCAGGACGTTGAGGAAGTCGTTGCCCGACATCATGATCGGCTCCCAGCCGTCCCGAACGTCGTTGTTCACTCGCTCGTTGAGCACCGTGATGCTGGTCGTGGGCATGTGCAGGATGCGATACTCGTACTTTTGCATCGAGCTGCCTCCCTCCGGATGAGCCTCGCCGCCCGTCAGCGGCCCAGAATCGCGTCCATCGACCGGCTTGTCGCCTCGATCAGGCGCTCGGCATGGTAGGGATACGGTGGCATCATCTCCGCCGTCACCGGGCCATCGTAGCCGATTTCGCCCAGCGCGTCCATAACCGGACCCCACGGCACATCGCCCTCGAGCAGATCGACAAAGCCATCGAACGTGCCTGTGCCAATGCTCTCGCGGAAGTCCTTGAAGTGAACCGCCTTGATGCGATCTCCGAGAATCCGAATCCACTGGTCGGGGAAACCCGTCGGGATGACGTTGCCGACGTCGAAGTAGGCGGCCACGTACTCCCGGTCGATCTCGTCGATGATCCGCGCAAACTCAAGCGGGCTGAGCAGGAACTTGTTCCAGACGTACTCAAGCCCGAGGTAGATCCCGACCTCGGCGGCCTCGTCGCCAAGCATCTGGAAGGTCTCGACCACGTCGTCGTACGCGCGGTCGTAGGGGTAATCGGCAGTCACGGTGCAGGGGACCACCAGCACGGTCTCGGCGCCGATCGCATCAGCGAGCTCGAGACACTTGCGGATGACATCCTGCCCCTGCTTCGCGATATCCGGGTCGGGGCCGCAGGCCGGGAGTCCCCAGCCAAGCCCGGTGGCGAGCGTCGGCAGCTTGAGGCCGATCTCCTCCGCCATATCGACGTACTTCTGCATGTCGTCAGCGGTCACGTCGCTGGTGATCTCGCCCTCGCCTTCAAGGGTCAGCTCGATCCCCTCGAAGCCGTACTTCTTCGCCATCTTCATGCGGTCTTCGACCGACAGCTCATTCTCAAAGGACCAGAAGCTGATCGACTTGATCATGATCTGTTCCGCCTCACTTGTTGGCCGTTGTCTGCATCCATCGGCTTCGCGCCGCTCCATCGGCTCGTCCTTTCGCGTCCCGCCGCCCCGATTCCTGCCGCCCATCCTCCGGCCGGCTCCCCGGTGCTGCGCAGGGCGCCACGCGACGGAAGCGCCGTGCCGGCCAATGCCGGCGCAGTGCGCGAGAGGACCTCAGCGTCTCTTCGGGTGCGTGACCTCCCGCGTGACGGGATCGCGGCTGCTCAGCCACACCAGGTCATCGACCGTTAGACGTGTGCCATCGAAGACCCATGCGCGCACAGCCTCACCATCGCGCATCTCCACGCAGACGCAACGCGCCATCGCCGCCACCTTACGTGCCTCGACCCGATGGCGCCGATCCGAGAAGAGTACCAGCCACTCGCGATCGCCGTCCGTGATGCGGTAGCCACTCTCGCCGGCGAGCCTGATCCGACCCGCTCCCTCGATGAGCGCCACGGCAAAGAGCGCACCGTCGTCCTTGATTGGCTTCTCCCAGCGCAGGACGCTGACCGGTTTCCCGCAGTCCTCCGGCTGGCAGTCCCGCGGCAGCACGGCCTCCCACTTCCTCTCGGTCCTCACATCCGTGATATCGTCCACGTAGGCCTCGCTGAGCGTGTACTGGCGGCTTCCATACAGTTGGGCGGTTCTATCGCCCATCACGCGCAGGCGTAGCGGGGTGTGGAAGTTCCACTGGGCGTCACGGCCAGCGGGTCCCTCGACCCGATCGCGGATGAGGATCGGGCCATCCTTCACCACCAGAATGTCGCGATAGTTCACGACGCCGAAGGACCTGCGGTAGCCCTCGTGGTAGCCGCTGAACATCCAGGCGCCGGGCAGATCCGCGAGCAACTCCACGTGACCGCCGGGCGCCGAGCCGTCGACGTTCGGGTAGCTCGCGCCGTCGATGGTCACCATGTTGTGGCTGGGCGACGAGTGGCAGTACCTGTAGGCCGGGTCCCGGTAGCTGCGCGGCGAACCGGGGCCAGTGGCGATCAGCTCACCGTTGGCCTCGTAGATGAAGTGCAGCGCGCCGGGGTAGCCGTGCCCGCCGAGCGGCCAGCCGTGCTGCACCAGCAGGTAGCGGTCGGTCGGCGCCCAGCCGGTGCGCATGATCGCGAAGCCAGACTCCTCGAGATGCACGCTGAGCCAGTCAGGCTGCCGTGGCTCAGGCCGCTGACCGCCGTCGGACGGCGCTGCGAGCATGTAGTTCGAGAACGCGAACGGGCTCTTTTGACTGGGCACGTCGCCGCGCTCCCAGAAGCGGTCGGCAAGCCACGCGAAGTCCGGGCGGTCGAAGTGCCGTGCGGCAAGCTCGAGGTGCACCGCGTAATCGGTCGCGAAGACAGCCGAGTGCAGCGCCGGGGTCTCGCCGGTGGGCATGACGATCTTCGCCAGCCACTCACAGGCGCGTTCGAACAGCGGCCCGGCCTCGGGGTCCGAGTAGAGGCTGGGACGTCCGTTGGCCTCTGCGGTCAGTGCCACGTACCCGATGTCGCGCAGGACGGTCTTGTGGTACTGGGTGCACAGCTCCCTGTGGCCGCCGTCGGCGTGAAAGTCCTCCGCGAGGTGCTCGCGCATGCGCAGCTCGGCCAGCTCCAACCAGCGCTCGGCGTCGCGAAACTCCGGGAAGACGATGCCCACCACGCCGAGGCCCACAACATCGGCGATCTGCTGGTTGCCCGGCCGATACGCGGGCCGCTCCTGCGCGTAGCTCCACGCACACGCCCCCAGCAGCGCCTTGAGCAGTTTCACCTGCAGATCAGGCGTCAGAGCGTCGGTGCGCGCAAGGCAGTAGTAGTTGTCGGTGAGTATGCGCGCGCGGATGCCCGGGTAGTAGCCGCGGTAGATCGGGTCGAAGTTCAGCCCAGCCCGGGTCTGGCGAATCTCCGTCTGATGTTCGAACCACGAGCCGAAGATCCACGCAAACGTCTCGGCGTACCGCTCGTCGCCCGTGAGCAGATATGCGCGGCCGAGCGGGTTCAGAAACCACTGCGATCCGACGGCCGAGACGTAGTTGGTGTCCCCCGTCGGGTTCTCGAGCCACTTGATCTCATCGCCTTCAACGCGCAGCACGTATGGCCCGTGTGAGATATCGCCCGCACGGATCTCATCGGCGGCGGCGATGATCGGATCCACAAGCTGCGGGTAGTTCTCGCGGATGTAGTTGGGCCAGCTATCGCGGCGAAAGTGCGGCGTGGGCGTCTCGCGAGCGCGGAAGTACTCCGCCCACGCCTCGGCCGCGGCCCCCCAGTCCTCGGCCTGCACGGCGACGCGTACATCCTCCAGCCCCTCGCGCTGCAGATCGATTGCCGCCCACAGCTCGGCGTCGGAGATGCGATCGGGATGTTCTGCGATATCGGCATGTGTGGCGGGCATGGTGATCACCAGTAGCAAACAGAGTGCGGCCGACCACTGCGTCATGGAAATCAGCTCCAGTAAGGGACCTCGTTCCTCGTACCGGCCGCAGCGGCCAGGCGGCGAGACAGGCCTCATCGATGGTCCCGGTGCAAGTGCCAGCCGAATGCGTCCTATGCCTGCAGGTCGGCGATGATCTTCTCGAGGATCGCCGGGATCCCATACTGCACGCGATCGTCGAGCGATGGATCTGCCTCAGGCAGCGCGCTGATCTCATCCGCCCACGGCCGGGCCCGATCGCCGACCCGGTCGATTGCGTTCAGGGCCATCAGTGCCACATAGGGCCCCTGCTTGACCGCGTCGGCGAGCGCCACGAGCACCGGCATGGCGAGATGCACATCCCCCGTGCCTCCATAGCGCGCAAGCGCCTCGGCGGCGGCGATGCGCACCGAGGGCTCCTCGTCCTCAAGAGCGTTGCGCAGACGTGCGTGGCCCTGGCGAACCGCCCGGTCCCCGAGCATCATCAAACCCATCGCCGCCCAGTAGCGCACCGCGGCGTCGGAATCGTCGAATGCCTCGATCAGGTCGCGGGTGGCGCCATGGTCGAGCGATGACGCCAGCTCGGCGGCCGCCATGATGCGCGACATCGGGTAGCGCTCGCCATCGTGGCCGGCCTCCCATGGCGT
This sequence comes from Candidatus Zipacnadia bacterium, assembly GCA_029821265.1. Lineage (GTDB taxonomy): Bacteria > Armatimonadota > Zipacnadia > Zipacnadales > UBA5352 > JALGTR01. Next base: position 2,379 of record JALGTR010000072.1, on the reverse strand, counting down.
GGAACCCTCTGCGCGCTGGTGAATCTGCGGTTCGGGCAGAAAGCCGAGGTCGCGGATGGCGAGCGCGTTCTCACGTGTGATGCGCCGCATTCGCTCGAGCACCTCTGCGTGGTCGGAGGAATCCGCGAGATTGCGTGTCTCGTGTGGGTCCTCCTCGAGGTCGTAGAGCTCCTCTGGCGGGCGCTGCTCCCAGAAGAAGCTCTGGACCTCGTTCAGCTCGCCCTGCTGCCAGAGGTCGTGCCACACGCGCGTGGTCTCGGTCTCGAACATGTAGCGTACGTGCTGGCCCATCGGCAGGTGGGGCATGTAGTTGCGGATGTAGACGTACCGCTCGTCGCGCACGCAGCGGACGCAGTCGTAGCGCTCGTCCATCCGGCCGCGGAAGCCGAAGAGATACCGGCGCGGTGGGGCCTCATATTCGCCCATGAGCGCGCGGCCGTGCATCGTCGCGGGCGGCTCCACGCCTGCGAGGCTCAGGACCGTCGGGCCGAGATCGACGAAGCCCGCGAGGCGATCGGTGGCACCGCCCTCCGTGTAGTCCTCGGGCGCGAGATGCGCGAACTTCTCGGGGACATGCACGATCAGCGGCACATGCAGGCCCGCGTTGCGGGCGCAGCGCTTGTGGCCGGGCATCCCCGAGCCGTGGTCGCCGTAGAAGAAGACGATGGTGTCCTCGGCGAGGCCGTCCTCCTCAAGCTGCGCGAGACGTTCACCGACCTGTGCGTCCATGGCCGTGATCGTGTCGTAGTACTGCGCCCAGTCGCGGCGCACCTCCGGCACGTCGGGGTGATACGGCGGCACCGGCGCATCGGCGGGGTCATGCTGCAGCTCGTGTGGTTTCTTGCGGATACCGCTCTCGTGGGTGACGGTGTAGTTGAAGATCGCGAAGAACGGCTGACCGTCAGCACGGTTACGCCAGTGGGCGTCGCCGGAGGAATCGTCCCAGACCCGGCCGGGCTTGGCGATGTTGTAGTCCTCTTTCGAGTTGTTGGAGCAGTAGTAGCCGGCCTCGCGCAGAAGCTCGGGGTACGTCCGGACGATCGCCGGTGCGTGCACGTGGCTGCGCATGTGCTCCGCGCCGTTGGCGGGCGCGTACATGCCTGTGATGATGCAGGTGCGGGCTGGAGCGCAGACGGGGGCATTGGACCACGCGTTGTTATAGCGCATGCCGCGGCCTGCCAGCGCGTCAAGGTTCGGCGTATCGGCGTAATCATCGCCGTAGCAGCCGAGATCGGGGCCGATGTCCTCGCAGGTCAACCACAGGATGTTGGGGCGCTCCGCGTTACCATGCGCGCTCATCGTCTGCCTCCGTCCACGTCCTGTCACGCTGCTTCCAGTTGAGGGGAACACTGCGCCGCGCACGCCTGCTTTTCCTGCATCAGAGCCCGGGAAGAGGTGGCCGCAGGGGCCGTGCGCGGATGACCGACCGACTGTCGGCGCCGACCGCGTCAGCGGTAGAAGGGTACGGCGTCCCTCGCGTTGACGTCCTCGCGCAGCATCTCGATCTGATCATCGCTAAGGTGATCTGCCGAGAACAGCACATAACCGTGGATGCCCATGGAGCGAACGAGGTTGATCTGTTCGGCGACCAGCGAGGCCGGACGTGAGTGCGTTGTCTCCCCGCGCCCCATGTACAGTGACAGACCGGTCGCGAGCGCATCGTCATCATCGAGAGCCTCGAGGAACTGCCGCTCGTTGGCGCGTATCGCCAGCGTGCTCGTCGAGTAGTCCATCGGGATGACCACGTCCACCCATCCCTGCCGCGCCCATCCCGCCGGATCCTGCCCCTGCATCGCGCCACCGTGCAGCCCGGCGAAGACGGCGGCGGAGATGATCGCGTCCGGATTGACCTCGGCCACGCCCTCGGCGGTGCGCCGGACGATATCGCCGATCGCCTGCCGCTGCCACTCGATCCACTCCTCGTCGGTAGCCTCCGTCAGGGGCTTTCCGAACTGCTCGGCGAACTCGGCGCGACACGCATCGCAGAAACACCGCCCCTTGGTGCGGATGTAATCGAGGTGGATGCCATCGACGTCATAATCGCGCGCGACGCCGACCATGAGATCGACCACGAAGTCGCGATACTCCGGCCGGTGCACATCCACGGCCAGCTCGACCCGTTGACCGCTTTCGTCATACATGCGCACATCGGTGCCATACGTCTCCTCGAACCACTCGTTGAACTGCGGGCTGCGGTAGCTGATGCAGAACCACGGATGCATCTCGAGCCCGCGCTGGTGGCAGGCCTCGGTCATGTACGCGATCGGATCGAGGCCCTCCTCGACCCGGTCGGAGATCGGCATCAGATCGCTGTGGCCAAGGAACGTGTTGCGGTAGAAGACGTCCGGGATGACCATGTTCAGGTTCGCCCGCTCGGAG
>JALGTR010000071.1 GCA_029821265.1 Candidatus Zipacnadia bacterium | reverse complement strand
TGAGCGGGACCGACCTCGCCGAGCGTTTAATCGTGAACCATCCCGAAGCGCAGGTGCTGTACATCTCCGGATACCCGACCGACCACGCCGTAACCGCGCACCAGAGGGATCCGCGTTTCAACTTCCTCCAGAAGCCCTTCTCAGCAGTCGAGCTGGGGCAGCGACTGCGAACGATCATCAAACGCGCCGCCAAACGCGACGATTCACAGCCCGGGGCCCCGTCGGGTGCGGGCTGAAACCGTGTCGCGCGCTGCCTGACGGGCCGAGGCCGAACATCATCCCTGCGATGACCGACGACCAACCCCAACTTCGCCCTGACGCGCCACTGCGACCGCACGGCCGACCAAATGTCATGTCCGCTGGACATGACATAAGATATATTATGTGCACCTATATTCGACCCAATCCATTCAGATCCGCCGGCATCTTCACCGCAACACCCTCCTCGCCCGCGACCATTCCCGGAATTTTCGCTTGAGTTAATGCCGCGTTAAGTCTACAATGGGGCCATATGTGGGCCCCTGCTGCGCGAAGCGTTCCTCGCTGTGCGAGACGCAGGTTCCCAGTGAAGAGCAGATACGAAGCGTTCAGTCCCCGTTGTACGGGGCCGCAGGTACGGCCATAGCGGGCGTCGCCGCACCGGCGCAGTGCCAGTGTGTGTGAGCGCGCGTAACAATCGCACAGGCGTTCAGTCGTAGCGAAAAGGGAGATGACGCATGAAGCGCAATGGTTTCACCCTGATCGAACTGCTGGTTGTCATCGCGATCATCGCGATCCTGGCAGCGATTCTCTTCCCGGTCTTTGCTCGCGCCCGTGAGAAGGCCCGCCAGACCGCATGTCTGTCCAACGTCAAGCAGATCGGCACCGCGCTGATGATGTACCTATCCGATTACGATGACGTCATGCCGCAGTATCTGGTGCTCAGCGGCCGCCCGGACAGCCTTCCGGACATCGGCTATGACTACACGGCATGGCAGGACCGGCTGTATCCGTACGTGAAGAACACGCAGGTGTTCGTCTGCCCCTCCGGCGGCAGCTACCGCGGGACGCCGCGCGAGTACCACGGCTCGTATGGCGGTAACTACCGCTACGTGTTCTCGCACTGGTCCGACTGGGTCTGCACGCTGGGCCAGTTCGAGCGCCCGGCCGAGACCTTCGCGGTCGTTGAGGCCAAGAGCTACATCACCCGCTACGATCCCGGCATCCCGTCGTCATCCGGCGGCTACTGGGGTCAGGTCGAGTCCCGACACAATGACACCAACAACGTCCTGTTCCTCGACGGCCATGCCAAGGCCCTGAACCACAGCGTCGTGGCGCCGCCGTCCGCAAACTGGACCGGCGACTTCGACTGAGGGACGCGCCAGACAGTGCTGTAACGGGGGATGGCCGCGAACTGGCCATCCCCTCTTTTCGTCATTTGTTAAGGAATGTGAAAGCCGGCGCATCCTGACAGCGCTTTCAGAGAGTCGTGCAACTGTCGCGCCCAGAGGCGAGATGCCACGCTTTGTCTCTGGCATACCACAGCAGCGCCAAACCATGCGAACGAAAGGAGACGTTCCCGGAATGACGCGCAAGGGATTTACCCTGATTGAACTGCTGGTTGTCATCGCGATCATCGCGATCCTGGCAGCGATTCTCTTCCCCGTCTTTGCTCGCGCCCGTGAGAAGGCCCGCCAGACCGCATGTCTGTCGAACGTCAAGCAGATCAACCTGGCCCTGCAGATGTACGCGCAGGACTACGACGAACAGATCTGCTACGGCTATCACGAGAACGGCATCTACTGGTACGACGTTCTGCAGCCCTACGCGAAGAACGATCAGATCTTCGTCTGCCCGAGCGGCCCCAGCAACACACCCGGCTACGCGTGGAACTACCCACATATGCCCTACCGTACGAAGTACCCGAGCAGTCGCACCAGCCTCGGCTACTGGAACCGCCCCTCTGAGGTTCTGATCTTCGCAGATCGGGACTGGGAGGTTGACCTCGGCTGGGACCAGTTCTGCTTCTGCCCGCTGGACTACCCGGGCCACTGGCAGGCCCCCGCGACCGGCCATGTCGGCCATCGCCACAATGACGGCGCCAACGTTGCCTTCATGGACGGCCACGCGAAGTGGCTGAGCATCAACAACATCAAGGGCGGCGCGAATGTCGACGTGCTCTGGGGCCACGTGAACCCCGACTAAACCGTTCGGTCCGATTGAACTGCCCGGCGGGCGGGATCCTGAGCGATCCGCCCGCCGTTTTCGTGTACGGCCGCCACGAAGTTCGGAGGCCACGCTGTCGAAGGCTTCGGGCAGGGTCGACGCGGGCGAAGGACATGGCGGTGATCAAACTCAAGCGAGCGTATGAGGAGCCGAAGCCGCAGGACGGGCGACGTGTCCTGCTCGATCGCATCTGGCTGCGCGGGGTCTCAAAGGAGGAGCTTGATCTCGACGAGTGGTGCAAGGAGGTCGCGCCCTCCGATGAGCTTCGCAGATGGTTCGGCCACGATCCCGAGCCCTGGCAACAGTTCCGCCGGCGCTACTTCGAGGAACTGGAGGACAGGCCTGAAGTCATACAGAGGCTGCGGGCGTGGGCCGACGGACACGCGCTGACGCTCGTCTACGGCGCCTCAGACCGGCCGCATAACAACGCCGTCGCGCTGAAGCAGTGTCTCCAGCGCGAGGGTTGACTGCGTTCCCGCACGGCGAACCTCTTCAGAAGGCCCAGCCGATCAGCCCCTGACTGCCGGAGAGCGGCCCGCTGAAGATATAGCGATACTGGTAGAAGACGCCCTTCTTGTCGTGCGTGAAATCACCGGCGCCGGCCCAGAACGAGAAGTCGGTCTCATCCTCGATCTCGGGCACGCCGGCCTCGAAGCGATAGCCGCCGACGCCGGCGGCGAAGGGCACTCCGCCGTAGTCGCTGACCTCGTCGCTCGCCTTGATGCCCACCTCGAGCGCGTAGATGTCACTGTCGAAATCGGCGTTGAACCAGCCCGCGTCGAAGATGAGCTTGTCGGTGGTGAACTCCAGGCGCCAGCCGTTCTCATCCCCGGTGTAGGCGAACGATACGGCCGAGCCGCTGCTCCCCGAACCCCGACCGTACTGCGCGCAGGCCGTCGAAGCACACCCCAGCAGCGCTGCAATTACCACGATGGTTGCGCCCGTAGTCCAGTAGCGCCCGAACATGAGAGCTGCCTCCCCGGCATCGATGCGTTGTGCGAAGGGCTGACCGCGAAGATGGTGCGCTGGCACCTCATAGAATGGCGCCGCAGGGATTCTAAGCGGCGCGTCGGTCTCCGTCAAGCGGAGGGCGGGGATCGTGGCAAGACGCCCGGGCCCTGAGGACCGGTACTGCTACAGCACGGAGGTGTCAGAACGCTCGATCCCCGTCAGGCTGGTGGCAATCTTCTTCCAGACACGGCAAATTTACGGAACTCTTCTTGCATTGATGGGATACTTATTCTAAGATTGTGCCATGATGCGATCAGCAGCAATCATCGCCAGGAGGCATCCTGCATACGGGGGAAGAACCATGCTGAGCGAACTCTGGCACGATGAAAGCGCTCTGACCACCCTCGAGTATGCGCTGCTGCTTCTGCTCATCGCGACGAGCGGAATCGTCGCCTGGCAGCTGCTGGGCAGCTCCACCAGCGAGAGCGTGGCGAACAGCACCGAGGCACTGCCCCACCCGCAGGCACATCCGCAGCGGGTCCCGGCGCCCGAGTAGGCTCAGCCCCCTGTTGCTTACGAGTTCCGCCCCTCCCCTACTGCCGCGCCGCCGCAACGATCGCCTGCAGATTCTCCGTCGGGGTGGTCAGCGGCACAGCGCACTCCGGCGCGACGATCTCCACGCCCGCCCGTAGCGCCAGCTCCACCTCCGCCGCCACGTCATCGACCGTCCCCAGCAGCAGCGTCTGCGGATTGTTGATGTTGCCCATCAGCGCGATGCGATCCCCTGCCGCCCACCGCGCCTTCGCCGCAGAAACCTTCGACTCGAAGTGGAAGCAGGCCAGCCCGGTGCGAGAGATCCACGCAATCCGATCGAGCGTGTCTCCGCATATGTGCAGGATCACGGGCCCGGGAATCTCCCTCGCAAGCTCCGCGTGCAGCCGCCAGAGGAAGTCGCGATACATCTCCGGGGCCACCAGATCCCCTGTCGCGTGATCGGCCAGCGTCACCGCATCCGCTCCGGCCTGAAACTGGCGCGCCGCGAACAGAGCGGGCAGGGGCAGCAGCTCTCGCAGGATCTGCCGCACGCCGTCGGGGTCGTCGAGCGTCATCGTCAGGAAGCGCTCGACCCCGTAGAGGTGATAGGCCAGTGTCCACGGGCCGAAGACCTTGCCGATAATCGCCACGTCCGGGTACCGCTCCCGGAGGATCGCGAGCGCATCGAGCACCACCACGATCGCCGGGTGCGCCAGGACGTTCGCCGGCACGCTCACGTCACCGGGCTCGCGGCACGGGTTGACGGTTACCTCCGGCATCAGGTCACGGCGCCCCCAGTCCACCTCGCAGCCCAGCGCGTCGGCCTCATGCTGTACGGAGAACACCGGCGCGATCGTGTCGTAGCCGAGGATCTCGTGTCCGGTCGCCGCAAGCTCGGACATCGCCTGCGCGTCAAGATGTGCCTCAGGGAAGAACCGCCCGCATGCCTCCATCAGCGGGATGGTCGCGACCGAGACCGCGTTCCCGACAGCGGGGATGTCGGTCGGCCGGCGGGCCAGAGCAGCAGCAATCCGCTCACGCGGGGTCATCGAGCTCTCCACCGGGTCACGCTCCGCCTGATCACAGTTCGCCAGCGGCCGTCATTTCGCCGCCAGCGCCGCGCCCCCCTGCGGGCATCCTGCCTCGTGCAGTCCCTGTCATCCGGCAGGATTCCGGGCGCCCCTCGCCGAAGCAATTCTCTCCCGACAAGCTCCCCGTGAGGTGAAACGATGGCCAGCGAGACCACGATGCCGCAGGGCCCGCACGCGCCGCTGACACCGCGGGACCGCTGGCTGCGACACTGGCGCGTGCTCCTCATCGCCGCGACCACGATCATCATTGCCATCGCCTGTCGCGACATGCACTTCAATCCCGACAGCGTGCACTACTTCGACGTTGCGCGGGTGATGCTCGAGGAGCACACCGTTGCCACCTACCACCTGACGCTGGCGAGCGAGCGCGTGCCTTCGACCAACCTCTATTGGCCGCCCCTTTACCCCGCGCTGCTGGCAGTGCCGTTGGCGTTCGGCGCCTCGCCGGAGATCGCGTCGGCTTTGATCGCCGTGCTCTCTTACGGAGCCTGCATCGCCGCCCTCGCCTGGATGGTGCGCACGCCGCACTGGGCCGTCGCCGCCGCGCTGGCATTCCTCTACCTCTCGTTCATCTCAGGCCTGCCCTTCCGCGCCATCTCCGAGGGCCCATACGCCGCGCTGATGCTGTGGTCGATCGTTTGCGCCGGGATGGCCGCGGCCGCGCAGTCGGATCGCCGCAGCTTCTGGCTGGGCATCACCGCAGGCGCGCTCGCTGGAGCCTCAATGCTCACGCGACACGTCGGCCTCGCGACCATCGTCGCGACCGTGGCGGCCGTGATCGTGGCCCCGGGTATCCCACGTGAGCGGCGCTGGGATCTGATCATCGCCATCGCCGGCGGCGCCGCCTTCGTGGTGATCCCGTGGCTGGCGCGCGATGTGCTCGTCAACGGCGATCTGCTGGGGAGAGATCGGCCGGCCGGGGGCCGATCATTCGACTCCAACCTCATGCGCCTGGCCGCGAGCACCTACCTGTTCCTCGGCCCGCTCCTGCTGGCGATGGCGATTGCCGCGCTGGGATACCGGCGCCGCCGCGACGCCTCACTCGCCGAGCCCGCCACGAGCGTCTTCGTGACGGCCGCCCTCGCCAGCGCAGTCCTGCAGATCGCCGTCGTCATCGTCTCGCAGACGCTGTACTTCATCGACGAACCGCCCGACAAACGCTACTTCTTCCCGGGTTTCGTAAGCGTCCTCGCATTCGGCCTCGCCCTTGCACGGACCTGTGAGCCGCCACGCGAGGCTCTGCGCCGGTGGCCTCTTATCGCACTGCTGGCGCTTCCCATCGCCCTCGGACCGATCGGGGCGGTGCACTTCTCGACCGACGTTACGCCGCGGCGGACCGCGATGGACCGTTGGGTTGAGAGGAACACCGAGCCCGACGCGCTGATCATCGCCTGGCGGGGCTGGCCATTCCGCTTCCACACGGGTCGGCCGGTGCTGGAGGCGGGGCAGGTCGCCGATCCGCCATTGCATGATGGCGAGCGCGTTCGGCGGTTCCTGGAGGAGTTCGGCGACAGATTCTCGGAGGTATACCTCGTGGTCCAGTCCGATCAGATGCAGCGTGCGGTCGCGAACTATCGGGCGGCGGGGCTGACTGTCGAACGGGTGGACACCATCCGATCTGCGGCACACGATTACGATGGCCCCAAAGACGTGGAGGTTGAGTTCTACCGCGTAGAACTACCGCGCTGACGGGCAGTCGATGGGCCGGACATTTTGCCGGTAAAACAGCTTAACTACCTTCGGACTGCGGCGATCGAGCCACGAACAGCAATCGTGCTCGGCGCGGAAGCTGCCGCACCGCGAGTACCGTTGGCGACGTGCCAGGCGATCACATCTCCGGCGTGGGCCACTCGTACACATGCACGCCGAGCGGCTCGAAGCTGTCCACGAGCGTCCCATCCGCCGGTTCCAGCGTCCGGCCCTCCCACCGCACGCGTACCCGCCCCGCCGGCGTCATCTGCGGACGCCACCGCAGATCCACCGCCTCCTGTGATTGGTTCACCGCGATCGCGAGCACACGTCCGGGAAGCTGTTTCTCCCACACGTGCACCTCGGCGCCCTCGGGGCCGTCCACGCCGTCCTCGGCCGTGAGCACCGCCCGCGCGATGACGCCATCAGAGGTCAGCTCCGGCTCGATCTCCCTGATGCGCGCTATCGTCTCCTTCAGTGAGGCCCACTCCTCCGGCGCATTCGCGACAGTGAAGTACCGATCGCCGCCACCGTAGCCCCACCACCACCAGGTGAGGCCGCTGGAGTTGTGCGCCAGCGCCATGAACGCGTTTGCACGCATCAGCTCGCCAGAAGGGTTGAACTGCTCCGGATCGGGCTCCGCGCCCGCCCGCAGCTCACTCGTCTGCAGGCGATCGTAGCAGTGCAGGATCGCCGCCACCGGCGTTCCCTCGTCGAGCGCCTCCCGATGCCGCTCGATCCGATCGGCGACGAACTGCGTGCTGCCATACACCTGCGTCCAGTGCACATCCAGCGCATCGGCGTAGGCCTCGACCCACTGATCGCGCGCAACCGTCACCACCACCGGGTGGAAGGGGTCGAGCGACTTGAGCAGCCGATAGTATCGTTCGAGCCACATCGGCGAGACGTACTGATGCTCGAGGTCAGGCTCATCGTAGAGATACCACGCAAAGAGCGCCGGATGCTCCATCAGCGCCGCCACGCGCTCGGCCACGAACCGCTCGTCATGGGCCATCAGCCTCTGCCGCGACAGACCCATGAACACACGCAGGCCGTTGCGCTGCGCCGCGTCGAGATACTCGAGCGCCGACTCGAGGCTGCCCGCCCCGTCCCAGGCGTACGAGTGCACGTAATCGAAGCCCGCCGCGGCCATCTCCGGCATGTCCTCGATATTGACGCCGTACATCCCCAGCAGGAAATGCGGCTCGCCGTTGATCGTCACGCCGCCCACCGGCTGCCAGACGATCCGCGACGGCGGATCCGCGCGCGTGAAGAACAGCGTCTTCTCCGCCGCATTCCCCGCAGCGTCCTCCACCCGCACCTCGACCAGCCGCAGTCCGTCCGCCCACGGCTCATCCGGCCGGTAGATCGCGCTGCCCTCCCCCATCTCGACAGCATCCGAGACGTCCCGGCCGTCGACGATCATCCGCACCCGCTCGACGCCCACGTTATCCGAGAACCGCACGCGCAACGGCGCCCGAGGCGTAGCAAGCCAGTCATGACCTCCGGTAATCTCCGGCTCGGTGGTATCCGCGTCCTGCGGCGCAGTCTGCTCGAAGCTCCACGCATGCGAGACCACGTCATACGTCGGCACCACAACGCGCCAGTGCCACGTCCCGGGCTCCAGCGGCTCCTCCACGGCCACCGGCGGCGTCGAAACGCGCTCCAGCCGCCGGGTGCCGTCATCGGGGAACGAGGGGTCCTGCGATAGCTCGACCGTGGCCCACGTCTCACGGCTGAACTGCCAGTTCAGCCGCGGCGTGTTGTCGTAGACTTCCGCGCCAGGCAGCGGCTCCATCAGCACAACATGATGCTGTACACGCTCGAGCGTCACGTCATCGAACCACGCGGTGCCAGCGCCGCGCAGGGCGAGGAAGATGATCGCGTAACCCGCGCCGGGCGGCGCCTGCACCGCCTCGGTCCGCACATGGCGCCAGTCGAACGTCTCGTAGTTGCTCTCCGCATAGTCGCCACTCGCGAACCACTGGCCCTGCCTGTCCGCGAACTCGATGATTATGGTCGCGCCGACCGGCCCCATCCCCTGATGCGTCATCGACTCGACGTTCTCGCCGCGTATCCAAGCCGATGCGCGATACACCCCGCGCTCCCGCACGGGAATCTGCCGCGTGATGTACACATCGCCCGACCGTGCGACCTCCTGCTCGATGTCCAGCCGCGCCGCCCGATCGCCCGAGTGCACGATCTGCTCGTCGATCGATGCCGTCGGCCCCGCACTCCACCCCTGCAGGCCCTGCTCGAAGTCCGCGTTCGAGAACTCAACCGGTGTGGTCTCCAGCGCCTGCTGGGAATACATCGCCTCGCGCGCCTCCACCATCCCCTCCGGCGCCGGCTCGACCTCAAACTCGATCGTGCGGGTAGCGCTCGTCGGCGGATCTCCCGAGCCGATCACGCTCACGAGGAATAGGCCGCTGCCTGACCGGCGCCGATCCTGCAGCTCGAATCCATTGCACCGGATTGTCACCGTCCGCTGCGGTGTCTCAAAGCGGAGCACTCGGAGTCCACCGATCTTCTCGAACGTCTCGTCACGCGGCAGCGTGTGCAACTGATCGTCGTTGGCCCACAGGAAGCACTGCTTCGCCGCGTACACAGTGTCCGGCACGATCTGCGCCCAGAACTCCGTCGGCCCATCGGTGCGGATCGTGGTGTCGAGGCTCAGGGTCGCGCGCTCGGGCGACAGCTCCAGGGACATCGTCGCTACCTGGTTGCCCGGTACATCACGGTGCCACGTCGCAGAGCTTTCACCGACGGTCAGCTCGCTGCCCTCGATCCCGAAGCGGCCGCCCGCCCACCCGGGCAGGTAGGCGGCCATGCCCCCGGCCTGCACGATCTCCTCGCCCTGCCATTGGAGGCTCCGCAGGCCGGTTCCGTCGACCGCGGCTGTCCAGGGCCCGAACGACACCGTCCGCGCCTCTTGACCCCACGCCGTCGCTGTCAGCATCGCGGCAAGCGCGCACAGCACGACCGATCGCGGCATCATCGTAAGTCCCCCTGCTGTAGATGCGCCTCCTCAATGGGCCGGTCCGCTCGCTCCCTCAGAGAGGTCCTCGAACTCCTCGTCCTCCTCGAGGTCCGACTTTCCCTTCTTGCGTGGCATCATCTGATCGATCGCCTCGCGCGCCTTCTCGAAGACCGCCGTTGCCTTCTGAAAGGCGCCCGGAACCGTGTGCAGGCGCTCGCCATCCTCATCGACGACGAGGAAGACCGGCGTCATTGTCGCGCCACCACCTCCACCGCCGCCGGAGCCCTCCTCGCGCGATTCACCATCCTCGCCCGGACTGCTCCCCGAGCCGCCGCCCGCGCCGAATCCGACGCGCGCGACTACTGCCGGGATGATCACCTTACCCCCGGCCTCCACCGGCTCGCCGATGATCTGAATCGTCTCGCTCAGCGTCGCCAGCCCCGACACGATATCCTTCATGAACTCACTCGCATCAAACTGTCCCATCGCCCTTGCCCTCCCGCTTATCGAGAATCTCGTCGATCATCTTCTGATCGTGACTGACGCGCTCCCGCTCCTGTGCATTCCTGCGCTTCATCATCTTTGAGAACGCCAGCACGCGGCCGTCGATCGCCATCTGGACCATCGACATCGCGGCCCGCAACAGGCCGATCCGGTAGCGCGCCAGAATCCGCCGTTTCCCGCTGTTGGCGCTGAACGTCAGGTCGAGCGGCCCCAGTCCGCGTCGCCCGAATGTCTGCTCGATGGCACCGTCCACGATCGGCTTCTCAGTGGGGTCCATCACGGAAATGGTAATTTCGTGCGCATCCCATATCAGATCCGTCGCGGCCTTCAATCCCGCGGTCGCCACCCGGCTGAAGCCCTCGACGCTCTGCGGATCAATCTGTCGCCAGACGCGCTGCAGGGTGCTCGCCTTCTCCTGCACCTCCGGTGGTCCCTCACGCTCCATCTCCTCGAACATCTCGCGCTCTTCGTCCGAGCCCGGCTCCGGCGTCTCTATCTTGCCGACCGTCTCCGTGTCGCGCTTCGTCGAAGGGGTGATCTTGCGGCGGATCGGAATGCCGAGGATGCGAACTTCCAGCTCAGGAGGGTCCTTCGCGCCGCGAAATGTCGCCGCCCCCCACCAGCCGATCCGGACCCTGGCGAAAGGCCGGGCGCTGTCCAGCCACACGGTCAGATCTCCCAGCCAGGGCAGCGCGATCAGCAGCAGTATCACAGCCGCCAGCACCACCCCACCCTGCCAGCCACCCACCCACACTGAGCCCGCCACAAACGCCAGCAGGAGCAGGATCTCAAGAACCAGCAGCATCAGTGCCCCCGCGCCTGCCATTCGCATCTGGATCCATCCCTCCTCAGAATCTGCGCCGGGAACTCCTTCGCGCTGCGACGGCAATATCCCTACACCCGCGGGCAATCAGGAGGAATCTGCCGCGCGACCACAGAAAAATCCGACCGCAGGCGAACGCAAGAGGATTCTACGGAATCGTGCGGAAACCTCCGGACGAACCGTGAGAGTTGAAATCATCCGCTCACTGCATGAGGCACTACGATGATACGCAGATCCCCGTTCACCACCACTTCCCAGAGGGAGCGTGAGATGCGATGCGAGTCGAGAGCGATGTCCTGACGCTCGATGAGGCCGCCGCGTACCTGCGCGTGCATCCGCGGACCCTTCGCATGAAAGCCAGCGAGGGTGAGGTCCCGGGCGCGAAGATCGGACGCGTCTGGCGGTTTCATCGTGAGCAACTCGAACGCTGGATCATGGAGGGCGGCGCACGCAACGCCGGCTCCTGACGCAAACGTACTTCGATCCGCAGGGTAACTGGCGAATCAATCGCACCGGGCGGCCCGCCATAGCCGCCAACACACGCGGGATGGTCGAGTGATGTCTGAACTGGATCCGCAGCTTCCCGACAACGAAAAGCCTGACGACGAGCCCCTCGTTCAATACGAGGACCTCGAACAGGCGACCGGGTTCACGCAGATCTCGAACGCGGTGCTGCGCTGCTACCCCGAGCTCTCCGACGGCGAGAAGATGACGTATGCGGTGCTGAAAAGCTTCGCGTACGTCGGGCCGGAGACGTTCGTGGGCGAGGAGACGCTGGCCCGGGCGCGGGATATCACGGTCTCCACGGTCTCACGCCATCTCAGCCGGTTGATCGAGGTCGGGCTCGTACGGGTGCGGCGTCGCGGCCAGGGAAAGACGAATATCTGGATCATCAACCGTATCCCGCGGGAGAAGCTGGAGCGTTACATCGACGACTGGCGGCCGAAACTGAAACGTCGCCAGCAGTTGAATCAGGATTCGCAAACCAAGACTTCGCAGAATCCGCAAGTCAAGACTTCGCAGGATTCGCAGACCAAGGCTTCGCGGAATCCGCAAGCAGAAGAACAGGAGTCCGAAGAACATAGTAATAAGAATACGAATCGGAGCAGCCGTAGCGATTCGACTTCGACGGGGAATGAACTCGCTGATACGGCTGGCCTCAGCGAAACGAAGCGGCCGTACGTACTCTTGCCCGGCATTGTGGAAAACTTCATAGGCAGCGACGTAGAGTTTTCCACAATAGTGGAAAATGTCGAGAGACTGGCTCAGGTGGCCGCAGACTACTTCGCAGTGCCCGAACAGGTCGGCAGCATCACGAGCTACCTCGAGCAGTACGACGCCGACGTGGTCGCTGATGCCCTCGAGACCGTCGCGCGCCGATTGGCACACGGCGAGCCCATCGAGAAACCAGTTGCCTACTTCTACACCGTGGTCAAGGTGATGCAGGCGGAGAAGGATGCGCGCATCGAAGAGGAGAGCCATGGCGATCGCGAGCGCCTCATGATCGCTCGGAACTGGGCGCGCAGTCTCACCAGGGAGTGGCCGCTCGATCAGGTGCGAGCCATCCTCGCAGATACGTACCGCTCCGCCGCCTTCGTCGATCGTGTGATGCAGGGCCTCACATGAGCGCGACCAGGAGCAGTGACGCCACGCGTTGTTGTCCTTGGAGTGTGATGACATGACGCTTGGACGGCGCATGCGCAGGGCGCGGATCGACGCGGGTTACAGCGACGAGGTGCAGTTCGGCGAGGCCCTGGAGGTCTCCCCCGCCACTCTGATGGCATGGGAGGCCGACATCCAGCGACCCTCGGACGATCAGCTCGAGCGCTTCGCCGAACTGACGGGCGTCGATGGGCAGGAGCTTGCATCTCTGGCCAGCAGTGTTCCACAGGGCATCTGTCGGGCGGTGGACCTCGTTCCCGACAAGACGCAGGCGCAGGTCCTTGATGAGGTGGGCATTCCCCGCGCGCTCTGGGATGATCCGGATCGCTGGGTGGCCTTTCTGCGACTCGCGCAGGCCGCCGCCGAGATGTCGCCGACGCAGATCACCCTTCTCTCGCGGAACGCGGAAAGCTGCATTTTTGTCTTATAGGTTTGGATAAGTTAGCTTATAAAAGCTGTATATACCTATACTGGGCTGTCTGATAGCTATACAGCCCGGCTCATCGACTCTCAAACGGAAAGGATCGGAAGGAAATGGCTTGCTCTGGTCGAAGAGCGACGATACTGGGGATTGCTGTGCTGGTCACGGTCGTTGGGCTGGCAGGATGCGGGGGCTCGACGAGCATGCCGCTCGTTGGGGTGCCGCAGGATATCTCGGCTGCACAGCTGGAGTCAATGCTGGAGCACGATTCCAGCATCCAGGTCGTGGACGTACGGACCACGAGCGAGTATGAGAGTCAGCATATCCCGGGCTCGGTCAACATCCCGCTCGACCAGCTTTCCTCGTGGATGAACGAGCTGGACCCACAGGAGCGCACGGTGTGCGTCTGCGCGAGCGGGGTGCGCAGCCTGACGGCGGCTCAGCTGCTGTGCGCAAGCGGTTTCCGCGCGGTCTACAATCTTGAGGGGGGCCTCGCCACGTGGGACTGGAGCTGGACGCCAAATTGCCCCGTCTGCCCGTAAAGGTTTAGGCTGTAAACCTATACAACACTGGTGTGTGTATAGGTTAAGGCCATAAAGTTGGACAGATTTCGCGTGGTCTCGTCGGCGCTGGCGGCCAGGTTCGGGCGATGGTCCTCTGCCCCACTCTGCCGCTCAGCGCTCATTCTCGATTCGCACACGGACGGCCTCGCCATGCATAGGGAGGCCTTCGGCCTCGGCGAGCCGCATGACCGCCGGGGCGAGGTGCTGCAGGCCCTGCCTCGAGAGAAGCTGGAAGGTCGGCTTCTTGAGGAAGTTGTCGATCGAGAGCCCCGAGAACATCTTTGCGGTAAGGCCCGTGGGCAGTACGTGATTTGTGCCGGAGGCATAGTCGCCCGCGGGGACCGGCGCGTAATGACCGAGGAAGATCGACCCCGCATGCTTGATGCGCGGGAGCACGAGCATCGGATCGTCCATCGCGACTTCGAGATGCTCTGCGGCGTATTCGTTGGTGAACTCGATCGCCTCGTTTAGACTGTCCGCGACGAGGATCGCGGAGTTATTCTCGAGCGCCGGGCGCAGAATCTCCTGACGATCTGCGGCGTCGAAAGCACGCTGGACGGCTTCCGCCGTGGCGCTGGCCAGGCGCTCTGATGGGGTCACGAGCACGGCCGCGGCGTCCTGATCGTGCTCAGCCTGCGACAGGAAGTCGATCGCGAGCCACTCCGGGTTGGCGGTGTCGTCAGCGAGGATGAGGATCTCGCTTGGGCCCGCGGGCGCGTCGATCGCGACGGTTCCGAAAACGGCCATCTTGGCGGCGGTCACATACTTATTACCCGGCCCCACGATGGTGTTAACCTGCGGCACACTCTCGGTGCCGTAGGCCATCGAGGCGATCGCCCAGGGCCCACCGATCTTGTAGATGTCGTGGCAGCCGGCGATGTCGGCGGCGACGAGCGAGGTGGGGTTCGCGACCATGCCCCTGTCAGGTGGGGTGCAGGCGACGATCTGCTCGACGCCGGCAGCTTTCGCGGGCAGGATGGTCATCAGGACGCTCGACGGGTAGCTCGCCTGGCGGCCGGGAATGTAGCAGCCCGCAGAGTCGACAGGTCGGATGATGCGTCCGGCGAGGATGCCCGGTGCGATCTCGATCGACCACATATCGCGCTCGAACTGGGCGCTGTGGAACTCGATGATGTTGTGTGCGGCGAACTTGAGGTGTTCGACGACGTCAGCCGGCACCTCGTCGTACGCCGCCTCGATCTCCTCAGGCGTGGCTTTGAGGTCCTCGGGGGCGATGTCTTCTTTGTACTTCGTGTAATGCTCCAGCGTGACGGCGTCGCCGCGGTTGCGGATATCCTCGCAGATTGCGCGCACGTCATCGTAGATGTCGCCCAGCTCTTCCATGGAGCGCTGCATGATGGCGTCATAGCGCTCGGGGGTGAGGTCGGCAAGGCGCTCGACGGTGATGATGCTCATGGTGGGGCCTCCCGGTCACAGTGCGGATGGCGGCGCGATCGGCCGCCAGGTTCGCGAATGATGATGCGGCGGAGGTCTCCTGTTCGCCGATGGCATCCGGCGAACCTGCGCTCACATCAGCTCCTCGCGGGCGCGATCGACGACCCTGCGCATCTCGGCGAGCTGATCCTCACGGCCCTCGGGCTTCTCGTACGCATCCAGCAGCGCGTCCACCTGGTCGGCGGTACGCGCGAGGATCTCCGCCTCGCGCTCGAAGCCCGCGTAACCGGAGCGATCGATCAGTTGCGGCAGCCAGACGCTGTCGCGAAAGCGCATGGCGGTGCGGATCGTCTCCAGATGGCTTGTCCCAATGCCGATGCCGACCTCCAGGATATCATCCATCGCGATATTCTCCGGCGTTGGATCGAACTCGCGAGCGAGGTGCTGCGCCGCCGCCGCGAACTCGCGGTCGAGCAGAAGCTGCACCGGCGACATCGTCTTGCCCTCATCGACCATCCCGGTGCCCGGCGACAGCGGCTGGCCGCAGAACGCCGCGACCGTCATCGATTTGTAGCACTTCTCGAGCGCGGCGTACAGCCCCGGCACCTTCGCGTCGCAATACTCGCCCGAGCCCATGGGGATGCGCATGCCGATCCATCGGCGGATGAACTCGACCGAGGCGAAGCCGTAGTACAGCGCGTCCCACGCCGAGTAGCTGACCGCGCCGGTCGCCATGTCCACCGTCCCCGGCCACATGCTCCCGCGCAGTGGCACGTCGGGATTGATGGCGCGAGCGGCGATCCATGCGGCGAGATGCTCGGCGCTGGTGACCACCACAAAGCCTTCAACCGTCACCGGCGTCGAGACACCTGCGACGGGCATCGCCGTCCACCCGCACGGCTGTCCGGCCTTCGCGAGCGCAACGTACTTCGCGGCTGTATCGCGGTCAAAGCGCAGCGGATGCGCGAAGCAGATCGCGCCCCATGAGAACCACTCGTCGCGGCCGAGAATCTCCCCCATCTCCCGCAGGTACGGGATATGATCGACGTGCCACGCGAAGACCCCGGTGGGCTCGGTGGCGTACTCCGCCAGCAGCATCGCGGCCTCGAGTGGCTCGAGCATCGGCGGCACGTCGGTCAGCGCCAGCGCATGGCCCACGCCGTGGCTTCCATGCAACACCTCGCCGAGCTTGATGAGCGTGATCAAGTCGTCGCGATTGGACTGCCGTAGCTCCCCGGTGCGGTGGTCAGCGTAGATCTGCGCGACCTGTGTTCCGATCCCCGGCAGGCCTGGCGGCTGGAGCTTCGGCTCGTCGTCGGTCACGCAACCGGAGAGATGTTCACTCCGCAGATGCTCGACAAACTCCGCGGTCATCTCGCGCGGAAACCGCGCGCGCTCCTCGGCGTAATCGACCTCTGCGCCCATCTCGTCGAGCGCCTTCAGAAGTTCGTCATTCTGACAGAGCACGCCGACCTTATCGAGCGTGGTCAGCACGCCGTCGGCCAGCGGCTGGACGTGGTCATCGGTGAGGATCCCGCGCTGGAACATGATCTCTCTCCCCATCTTGCCGGCAGTTTCGCGTGACGAGGCCGAGTTCACCTCGCGCCCGGTGAGGACCTTTCGCGCCTGAAAGGTCCGTGCCTCGGTGACAGGAAACTGACGCCGACCACAATCTTCATCTTCGCATACTGAGGGGAGATCGCGCATGACGAGGTGGATGCGGATAACAGCGCTGCTGATTGCGCTGGCGGCGGCTGGGGGGACGGAGGCCGAGCTGGTTGTGTGGGAGGCGGATCCGTGGGAGAATCAACTCTCCCCCACCCCGCTCGCGGGCCAGGTAGCGCCGGCTATCACGATCCACGCCGCACGCAACGAGGTGGAGTGCGCGGCGGTGAACATCGCAAACACCGGCGCGCAGACGATCTTTGCGCGGGTAGCGGTTGCTCCGGACGAGGACGCGCCGCTTGACCGGACGGACGTGGTGCTGCGCGAGGCAGTTGCGGTCCGCAATCGCGCGGGACAGCTCGTTGCGGATGCGCTTCCGAGGTTGCGGCGCGATGAGGTGCTGACGATCCCGCCCGGTGAGGTGCGTCAACTGTGGGTCGAGGTGCAC
>JALGTR010000070.1 GCA_029821265.1 Candidatus Zipacnadia bacterium | reverse complement strand
CGTTCAGGACCCGATTGTGCAGCGCCAGCAGATCGTCGGGGATCCACCTGGGGCGCGAACTCGTCTCCGAGACGCCCTCGGGCACCTGCTCGTCGGTCCTGATATGCTCCTCGATCCCGTACTTCCACTCGCCACCGAAGCTCCAGACGCGGACCATCCCCAGGTCGCCGAAGCGCCCGCCGGCAATCATCTCTTCGATGATCGACTTCGCCAGCGCAATCCCGGTGTCGTGGCGCTTCATGTACCCGACCTGGTAGACAAGCCCACGTTCATCGGCCAGCGCGGCGAGTTCCCGGCACTCCTCGCTGTCCACGCCCATGGGCTTCTCGGTGATGACGTGCTTGCCGGCCTCAAGCAGGTCGCGGACAACCGTGGGGACCAGTGATTCGTGCATGATCGCCGCGACCGCATCGACATCCTCGTCGGCCGCAAGCTCGCGGTGGTCCGGATACGTCCGCTGGATACCGTAGCGCTCCGCCACCAGTTCGCGCAGCCGCGGACGCGGCTCGGCCAGCGCAAGCATCTCCGCCCCCGGCGTCCTCGTGTAGTTCGCGATATGGGCGAGCTGACCCATGTATCCGGCCCCGACGAATCCCATCCGCACTCGCCTCATCGCTGTGCCCCCATGACCTCGCGCAGATGTCTGTACGCGTCCTCCACAACCCGGGCATGCTCTTGCTGCCAGTACTCTGGCCGAAACAGCTCGACCGAGAGGAAGCCATCGTACCCGACACCATCGAGCGCCTGCAGATACCCGGTGAGCGGGATGACGCCGAGCCCGGGATAGAGCCGATGCGAGTCGGTCAGCTCCTCCCGCGGGCAGTCCTCGGCGTCATTGATATGCACGATCAGGAGGCGATCGCGCGGGATCTCGGCGACGGCCTCCGCCGGCACGCCGGACTTGAAGTAGTGGAATGTGTCCACCATCAGCCCCAGGTTCGGCGCGTCGGCTGCCTCGATCACTGCCAGCGCATCCCTCGGGCCGCCCATGAACGTTCGGCCGCCGATCGGCTCGAGCGCCAGTTTCAGATCGAACGCCTGGGCCGCGACTGCATAGTGATGCGCCACCTCGGCCGCGCGGAGGATCACGCCATCGTCGGTCACCTCCGCGGGCGGCTGGTCGGCGATGTACGCCAGCAGGATCTCACCGCCAAGCTCACGACAGATCGGCCCATACTCGACGATTCGGTTAATCTGCGGGCCTGCCGCGTCGCTGAAGGGGTGGAATGCGAAGGCCATGAGGCCCACACACTCCACCCCGCAATCGGTCAGGAGCGCTCGCAGGTCAGCCACCGTACCGTCCTGCAGGAACTCATCGAGCTTGCCGGTGTCGATCTCGATCCCCTCGAAGCCCACCTCGCCGCAGAGGCGGATGTCATCCGCCAGTGGCCGGCCGCGCGTCGTCGCGGTATTCAGGCAGGTGCGCATCATCGCACGCTCCTCACTCGACCAGCGATTGCACCGTCTGCTCGTCCAGCATCTCGCATAGCGCCACGGTCAGCCGAAGCGTCGTCTCGTAGTCCTTCGCGCTGATGATCCCGGCGTGAGTGTGAATGTGTCGGCAGGGGACGCCCAGCACGAGCGTCGGAACGCCAGCCTCGTGCTGATGGATGCGCCCGGCGTCCGTGCCTCCCCGCTCCAAAACCGTAAGCTGATAGTCGATACCCTTCTCCTCGCACAGATCGATCGCCATGTCGCGCAGCCTCAAGTTCGGAATGGCCGAGCCTTCGAGGACGTAGATCGCCACGCCATCGCCCAGCGCCACGTCGGATTCGTCGTCGCTGATGCCCGGCACATCGCCCGCGATCGCGGTCTCAAGCACCAGCGCGACGTCGGGCCCGACGGCATCGGCGGAGGTCTCGGCGCCGCGCAGGCCGACCTCCTCCTGCACCGTGCCTACTCCGTAGACCGTGTTGGGGTGCTCGCGATCCTTCAGAGCCTGCAGTGCCTCGATCGCCAGTGCCACGCCCACGCGATCGTCCCATGCCTTCGCCAGCAGCCGATCATCGCCCGCTCCGATCACCTCAAAGGGCGAGCACGGCACGATCGGGTCGCCGGGGCGGATCCCGAGCTTCTCCCTCGCCTCATCGCCGTCTGTCGCCCCGACGTCGATGAACATCTTCTGGCGCTTCATCACCTTGTCGCGCTCATCGGCAGGCAGCAGGTGAGGTGGCTTCGAGGCGATAACGCCTGTCACCTGCCCCTTACAGGTCTCGATGATCACGCGCTGGGCCAGCAGGACCTGGTCCCACCAGCCGCCCAGCGGCGCGAACTGCACGAACCCCTCATCGGTGACGCGCTTGACCATAAAGCCGATCTCGTCCATGTGCCCCGCGAGCATCACCCGCGGTCGTTCGCTCGTACCCTGCAACCGCGCTACCAGACTCCCGAGGCGGTCCGAGGAGATCTCGGCCACATCCTCAAGGCGCGAGCGCATGATCGCGGCGATGCGGCTCTCGTAGCCCGGAACACCGCTCGTCTCCGTCAGTTCCTGCAGCAGATCCAGCGTCGCTTGCTTCATGATAACCTCCGGTGCTGCGGTTCAGTCGCCAAACCGGCGCCGAAGCGCCTCCCATACCTCGTGGCCGACACCGGTTCGTCGATGTGCGTAATACAGACAGGGAAAGCTGATGGCCACCAGCGCCAGGCTGCCGAGCAGCCCGCCGCTGAGGGTCACTATCGGAAGGCCGATCGCCCCCAGGGCGCGGTGACTCAGCCAGATCGCTCCGGCCACCCACGCCGTCGGAGCCACCGACAGCGCGACCTCCCGTAGCATTTCGAGGCGCCGCGGCAAGAGCTCCTGCAGCTGCAGCGCCACCGAGAGCACCGCCGCGACGGCGAAGCCACCGCAGGCGGCATACGCGACGCTCAGCAGCGACGCGTCGCGCATGACGAGGTAGAGGGTCACGCCTGCCACAATGGCCGAGCCGGCCAGCTTCGTGGCGATCACCGCCGGCTCACGGTCATTCGCGACAAGTGCGGCGTTCGTCGCCATGGGGAGCGCCAGGAAGACCGCCCCCATGCTCAGCACCTGTGCGGCAGGGACGGCAGGCGCGAAATCGGGCACCACCAGCGCGACCAGCGAGGGCAGCATCAGCCACGCGATGCCGCTGATGACAGGCATTCCCGCGGCCAGCACGATCGTGGGCGTGAGCACGCGGCGTCGCTGCAGGCCGCGCTGATCACCGGCGCCGTAGGACTGGAGGACCTTCGGGAAGATCACAAAGCCCGCCGACTGCGGGATGGCGAACAGGTAGGTCGCCATCTGCATCGCGAGCGTGTACAGCCCGAAGTCCTCTTTGCCGTAGAAGTGCGCGAGCACAGCGCCGTCAACCGTTCGCAGCAGTACATCCGAGAATGTGATGAGCGCCACAGGGAGCCCGACGAGCAGCAGACGCGTGATCTCCCGCCAGCGAACATCGAGTGAGATCGCAATCCGCGATGCGTAATGCAAGAATGCCAGCAGCACGAGCGCGGCGGCCAGCCATCCGAGCATCACGCCGGTCACGCCCAGCACCCACGCTCCGGCCACCATCAGCGCGAACTGACCGAAGGTGCGCACCAGCTCGGCCAGCGCCAGTGTCCCGAACCTCTCCCACGAGCGGAGGATCGTCCAGTACAGCGACGTCATCTCCTCCGCGACGAGCAGCCCACCGGCGATGGCGAGCGCGACGCGCGTCTCATAGCCGTGTGGCGATAGAAAGACCGCGTACAGGACCATTCCGAGCCCGGCAAGCGCCGAGACCACGCCGACGGCCACACAGGCGCTGTCCTCAACCTCCGCAGCACGCCGGGCGTCACCGGCACCGACCGCCATCGGCAGGTCCTTTGAAAGCCCATGCCGCCAGCCGATGGCGAGGTTCGCGAGGTAGCCCTTGTAGAGGCCGGCCAGCCGCTGAACTCCTCTGCCCGCCGGGCCGATCATGCGCATGATCAGCGCCGAGCGCACCAGCGCCATGAGCATTGCCACGTAGGAGCTGCCGCCGATCAGTGTGACGGCGGCGCTGGTCCTGAGCTTCCGCGCAGGTTGCCTGTCCTCGAAACGCTGCTTGTCAGTGCGTGCCATTGTGCGCGCTCATACCGCGCCGTGGGTATAGACCACCTGCACAGGATCATCACCGGTCCGCCGCGCCGCGTGAGGAGTGCCCGGCGGAACGTACACGGCAGTCCCCGGCCGGAGCTCGACGACGTCGTCGCCGACTCGCAGTTCCCCGTGGCCGGAGATGACGTAAAGCGCTTCCTGATCGTCGTGCACCTGAGGCTGCCCGAACTGCTCCGCTGTGTACCATGCGACGCCGACATTGAAGCCGGAGGTCGTGGGGATCTCCTCGGTGCCCACCAGGTCCGCGGATCGGCGGTCCTCAAAATGGGTCACGTCGGCATCATCAACGTGCGTCCATGCAGCGTTGCTCATCGTGATTGCCTCCCTCGTATGCTGCGACGCCGTGCATTATAGCACACACCCGCCAGCCACCAACACACCGCAGGCCCGACGGAGATGTGTGGTCGGACGCGAACAAGGGACAATGCCGCAGGGGACCGAAGATTCGGACCAGGGTCATGGACGCAAACGAGCAGTAGACAGGATGAGGTGACCATGAACGAGTTCGATCCAACGGAGATCATCGACGATGAGACGTGGGCGGCGTTGTGCGACCTGCGCGTGGGCGGTTCGGAGGAAATCCTGACGCACGCACGTCACCGCCGCCGGCGCAGACGGCTCACCGAGGATGGCAGGCTCGTGATCGTCGCCGCCGACCATCCCGCGCGCATGGTCGTGGACGTGCAGGATGACGATGGAGCGATCGCGAACCGGCGCGGCTACCTCGCGCGCATTCTGCGGGTGCTGCAGCGAGGCAGCGCCGATGGCGTGATGGGCACGCCCGATGTTCTCGAAGAGCTGATCGGGCTCGACCTGCTGATGACCCGCAATGGAGAGGGCAGCGTCCTCGACAACCTCCTGCTGATCGGCTGCATGAACCGCGGCGGTCTCTCCGGCTCCGCCTTCGAGATGGACGATCGTTTCACCGCCTACGACGCCGCGGGCCTGCGCGCCATGAACCTCGACGGCGGCAAGATGATGGTGCGTCTGGACCTTGCGGATCCCCGCTCGCTCGATACGCTGGAGGGCTGCGCGCAGGCGGTTGACGGCTGTATCGAGAACGACCTGATCGCGTTCGTCGAAGCGTTCATGGTGGAGCGCACCGAGAACGGCTACCGTGCGGTGCGCACCCCCCGGGCGATGATGCAGGCCGTCTCAGTCGTCGCCGCACTCGGTGACAGCTCGCTGCATACCTGGCTGAAACTCCCCTACTGCGAGGGCTACGAGGCGGTGGCCGGCGCCACAAGCTGCCCGATCCTGATGCTCGGCGGCGCGGCCCGCGACGATCAGCAGGCGGTGCTCAGCGAGTTCGCCTCGGGCATGAAGGCGGGGCCGAACGTCCGCGGCTGCCTGGTCGGCCGCAATGTCCTTTACCCGGGTGAGATGGACCCGGCGATCATGGCACGAGCAGTTGCCAACGTCGTTCACGAGGGTCTCGACGCCATCCCGGCGCTGGAGCATGCCCACTCCGAGGCCTGAGCGCCTCGGTGCGCGCGAAGCGTGCAGCGCCGGGGACGAAGGTCCCGGCACGCCGACGAGGTCAGGAGATGGCTCCGCAGGAGCCGACGAATGGCCGAGACGGCAGCCGAGGCGGGGGCAGGCCTCCTCCCGGCGGACCGGATGAGAGGTCTCTGCCGCGGCTCTGTCTTCATCGCGTGAGATGCTTTACGTGCGCGGCCGTCGCCGGAGGTGTGGCGGCGCCTTCGACGAAAATGCATCGCAGCGTTCGATGCTATCCACGGTACGAGGAGATCCTCATGAGCGACAGGCCGAAGGTGTTGTACGTGTGCACGGGGAGTCACACCAAGCGCGTTTTCCGGGACGCCGACTACCAGCGAATGCTGGAGTTGTTTGAGGTGACGCCGAACGAGTGCGGCGAGAACTGGACCAGCGAGGAGGTCGCCGAGCAGGCTGAGGGGATGGACGCGATCGTCACCGGCTGGGGAGCGCCCAGGATGATCCCGGAGGTTTTCGAGGCCGCGCCGCAGCTGCGGCTCATCGCGCACTCGGCCGGATCGATCAAGTCTCTGCTGCCGCGGGAGATCGTCGATGAGTATATCATCCCGCGTGAGATAACGGTCTTCTCGGCGAACGGCGCCATTGCCGTGAATGTGGCCGAGGCGGCGCTCGGGATGCTGCTCATGACCATGCGGCACTGGGTGCAGTTCAGCAACTGGTATCACGAGACCGGTCACTGGGTCAATCCGCTGTATGACAGGAACGGTCAGTTCCTGCACGGCAGCACGGTCGGCGTTGTGTCGGCGTCGAAGGTCGGTCGCGAGCTGATCAAGCTGCTGGCGCCCTTCGACTGCGAGATCCTCCTGTACGATCCGTACGTGGACGAAGACGATGCAGCGGAGATGGGCGTCAGGCTGGTGGAGCTCAATGAGCTGTTCGAGCGCTCCCATCACGTCACGGTTCACGCTCCGCGCATCCCGGAGACCGAGAACATGATCGGCGACGAGCAGCTTTCGCTGATGCCCGAAGGCGCCACGCTCGTGAACACCTCGCGCGGATCCGTGATAGACCAGGCGGCGCTGGTGAAGCACGCTCGGGCTCGTCGGATCAACGTCTGTCTCGACGTCACGGTTCCGGAGCCGCTGCCACCGGATCATCCGATTCGCGGCCTCGACAACGTGATCGTCACCCCCCACTGCTCGGGCTCGGGCTACTACGGGTACTTCGAGATCGGCCGGCAGACCGTCCAGGCGCTGATCGATGCATTCGAGGGCAACCCGGTCGAGGGCGCGGTGGATATGGCCCGGTACGACGTCCTGGCCTGATCGGGCATTCGGTGCCCGGAAGGGGTACCAGCGACGCTTCGCGAAAAGCCATCCCCGGACACCATCAGTCGCTCGGAGTGATCCCGTCATGTCTGAACTGACCCCGACCCCACAGGGCCCGATGACCGATAAGGAGATGAAGCGCGCCTTCGGATGGGCCGAGCTGGAGCCGGCCGAACCCGTCGTTGCCGGGAGCTACGGGACGTGGCGACTAATCTATCACGTCGGCGAGTACGGGATGGACGATGGTGGGACGCTGATGGTCTGCTGGCGCTTCGCCACAGACTGGGGCAAACCGCAGTTCGATGATCCTTCGGCCCCGAACTTCTGCTCGCTCGAGACCGATGGTGCGGCAAGTCTTCGTGCCCGGTTCGACGCGAAGGGTGGCGTGAGGCCGTGGCGCAAGTCCACGATCATCGACGTCTATGACGATGGCCTGCGTGAGGGCGAGGTCATCGCGATCACATTCGGCGACACCTCCGGCGGCTCGCCCGGGATCCGCGCCCAGACCTTCTGCGAGTACACCTTTGAGTGGCGGGTGCTCGCCAATCCATTCGCCACGGGCGAGTTCATCCTCCTGCCCGATGCGCCGGAGATCGAGATCGTCCCGGGGCCTGCTGAGCGTCTTGTGTGCATTCTTCCCTCACGTGCGAACGCTGGCGAGCAGTTCGAGGCCATCGTAAAGGCCGAGGACATCTGGGGCAATCCCGCGCGCGATTATGAGGGCACGGTGCGCTTTGACGCGGAGGGATTCGAGGGCCTGTCCGAGCGGTACACGTTCAGCACCGATGATGCGGGGGTAGTCCGCCTCCCCGCCTCGGTCATTGACCAGGGCGAGCACTGGCTGAAGGTCCGCGATGAGGCCCTGGGCGCTGAGGCGACGAGCAACCCGCTGGTGGCGGCCGAGGAGATGCTGACGCAACGCATCTGGTGGGCCGACCTGCACGGGCAGTCGGAGGAGACGGTTGGCACGAACACCGCCGAGGACTACCATCGCTTTGCGCGGGAGTACGGCTGCCTCGACGTGGTTGGACATCAGGGCAACGATTTCCAGGTGACGCCGGAGAATTGGGAGGAGTTCCAGCGCCTTGCCCGTGAGTACACCGAGCCGGGGCGCTTCGTGGCGCTGCTCGGCTACGAATGGTCGGGCAACACTGCCGGCGGCGGCGATCACAACGTCTATTTCCGCGGCACCGACGAGCAGATTCACCGCTCCTGCCACGCGCTGATCCCGGACAAGGCGACCGTCGATACCGATCGCTACCCGATCGAGTCGCTGTTCGAGGAGCTGCGCGGTCGCGACGCCATCGCGATTCCGCATGTCGGAGGTCGCCGAGCCGACCTGTCGCGACACGATCCGCAGGTCGTCCCGGCGGTGGAGATATACTCCGCGTGGGGGCAGTTCGAGTGGCAGCTCACCGAGAGCCTCGCGATGGGCCATCGCGTCGGTGTGGTGGCGGGAAGCGACGGACACAAGGGCCGGCCGGGCGCGAGCTATCCGGGGGCATCACAGTTCGGCGCGTACGGCGGGCTGACGGGCATCATCTCCGAGGAGCTCACCCGCGAGGCGATCTTCGACGCGCTTCGCGCCCGGCGCTGCTATGCCACGACAGGCCAGCGCATCGTGCTCCGGGTGCAGTGCAATAACCACCCGATGGGCAGCGAACTGACCGCCAACGAACCGGTCTTACTGACGGTCTGTTGCGTCGGCACCACCGGGATTCGGACGGTGGAGGTATTGCGCGGCGATGAGGTGGTGCACACCCATGACCCGCTGGCGGATGCGCCGCTGTCGGACGATCGTGTGCGGGTGATCTGGAGTGGCGCGAGGATTCGTGGCCGCGATCGTGCGACACACTGGGACGGCCGCCTGCTTGTGGCCGACGCGACGATCGAGCGTGCGGAGGCGTGGGCGTTCGACGGCCCGCAGGAGGGGCTCACGCATGTCTCCGAGCGCGCGGTCGAGTGGGAATCGATCACGACAGGCGACGAGGATGGCGTGGACCTGTGGCTCTCCAGCGCTGAGGAGGCGCAGATCCGCTTCCAGTCGGCGCCGGCGAGTTTCGACTGCAAAGTGGGCGAGCTGGGACGCGAGCCGTTTGTGCTGGATGCGGGCGGGGTCGGCCAGCAGGTCGCCGTCCATCGCCTCCCGGAGGGGACACCACCGCGGCGGATCAGCTTCACGTGGTCCGACGATCCCCCGCCGGGCACCAGCGCGTACTGGGTGCGGGTGACGCAGGATGATGGCGGCCACGCCTGGTCCAGCCCGATCTTCGTGGATCGTCGCTGAGCGGCGGTCGCGGGCGGTCTGGCAGGAGCTCGATGCACAGGGGTCGAAGGCCGTCGCAGTGCGCTGCATATTCGTCTGCTCGCCCCCTACCGTATTGCCAGCATGGCGCTCGGGGTGATGGTGCCGGTGGTGTCGCGACCGGCTCAGCGCGAGCTTGCCTTCCGGGAGTGGCTCTGTGAGGTCGATGACGAGATCGAGGCAGAGACCGCCGATCTCGGCCGCCCGCAGGTCTTCGTGGACGTTGGTTTCGAGCCGAAGGCCGGCCTCCAGGACTATCGGCGGTTCTCCGGCGGCGGTCAGGTCAAGCTCAGCTACTGCGCCGAGGGCACATCACCGAAGCAGGTGCAGCAGGTGATCGAGACGGTGAAGAGCGTGCTGGCACGCAGCGGCGCGGAGGGGCAACGGCGTATTACGGTCGTGCCACCGGGTGGCGACGAGACGGAGACGGTCTGGGCAGCGCAGTCGCGACCCACGGCGTTTGGAGCAGCGAGGAGCCTGTGAGATGGAGATCATCGAACTGACCGGCTCGCCGGAGGAGATGGCGGCCGGGCACGCCGACGCCTGCTACGACTCAGCACGCGAGATGATCCGCGCGCGTTGTGACCTTGCGCTCAGACGCGGGCGCGAAAAGCTGGCAGATCTGACGATGGAGCGCTGCCTGGAGGTCGCCGCCGAACACATTCCGCCGATGAAGGAATACTCCCCCGCCGTCCACGCCGAGTTCATGGCCCTATCGGAAGCGCTCGACGTCGGCGCGGACGAGCTGCTGATAGGCAACGGATATACGGATTACATCGACGTGCTGCGCGGCGAGCTGGAGGGCGAGTGCACATCATTCGTCGCCACAGGCGCGGCCACCGCGGATGGGCTTACATACGTTGGCCAGACGTGGGACATGAACGCGTTCGCCGAGCAGCATATGCGCGTGTTTCGCCGCACGCCGGATGAGGGGCCGTCCTCGGTCACGCTGACCACCTCGGGCTGTCTGTCTCTGATCGGCCTGAACGACCGGCAGATCGCGGTGGGCAACACGAATCTGGCGCCGATCGATGCGCGGCCGGGGGTCATGTACCTGGCGATGATCCATGAGGCCCTTCGTGCGCCGGACTATGCAACGGCGCGCCGGGCCATTGTTTGGGCCGAACGCGCCTCAGGGCACTACTACTACGTGGCGTCGGTCTCTGGCTCGGTGACGGGAATCGAGACAACCGCGACGCGGGAGACGGCCCTGCCGCAGCCCGACGGACTGCTTGTTCACGCAAACCATTACCACGATCCGGACCTGCTTGGGCTCTCCGCCTCCGAACCGGCGGACAACTCCATCGCTCGCGAAGCGATGCTCGACGGCTACCTCCGCGAGCGTGCCGGGAAGCTGACGCTGGAGCACTTTATGGCCGGCCTGCGCATTCAGGAGGGTGAGCACCCGGTCTGCCGCCCGCCCGTCGAGGACCCGGAGGCCGGCACGACCTGCGCCGCGGCGATCATCTGCCCGCAGCTACGCAGGATGTGGGTGGCCCCAGGCAACCCGGCGACGACGGAGTTCGAGGAGATCACGGTCTGACTATCGGTCATCGGAGCGATCCTCAAGTTCTCGCCTCTGCCGCCGATATGTATCGGCGCAGGATCAACCGGCGTGTAGAGGTGAGACCATGTGGCAGACAGCCCGAGTGGAGCAGAGTGAGGCATTCGCTCGCTTCCGCGAGTGCGTGGTCGAGGTCAATGACGCGCTGGCGACGATCGCCGCAGCGGAGCGTGAGATGGCCCACCAGATCCGGGTGATGGAGCGGGAGGGCGCCCCTCGCAGCCGGCTGATCGCGGCACTTGAGAAGCTCAATGAGGTGCGACGCACACTCGGCCGGGCCCCCTCCGGCGAGGTCCCGCTTCCGGCTGCGGAGATCGGCCGCGTGGCCTGAGCACGTTCTCAGACCACGCTAACCTCGAGGCCCTCGGGATCGACGATCACGTTCACCGACGCCGCCATTGCGTCATCGCGGACGAAGCTGAGGTAGTCCTGCAGCCGATCGGCGCAGTTGACGGAGTTGTGAGCCAGCACGAGCGATCCCGGCGGCATCATGGGCAGCGCAGCCTCGAGAATCTCGAGGTAGATGCCCTTGCCCCGCCCACGATCGCCGTCGGCATCGAGGTACAGCAGGTCGATCGGGCCGCAGTACTCGGCGACGAAGTCCACGGCATCGGCGGCCACACTTCGCGCAGGGCCCCGCGGCGCGAGTGCCTCGACGTTCCGGCGAGCACGCTCGGCCTCATCGGCCTTGACTTCGACGCCGACCAGGTCCTCGGGCCGATAGACCGCACCTGGGCCGACACCGGCTCCGGCGTTGCTGATGAACGTGAAGCCGCAGAAGATCCCCGCCGCGATCATGCGCTTCGGCCGCGCGATAGCGTTAATCGCCCACAGTATGCGCTCCATCCGCGGGCTAATGGCCGTCCACGGGATCTCAAAGCACCCGCGCACCGCCCGCCGATGCGCATCGAAGGCCGCATGATCGTAGTCACGATGCGGCAGCACGCCGGCGTTCACCAGCGTTTCAAGTGCCTCGTCCACCACCGCGAGCTCCCGCTCAAGGCTCTCCAGCTCCACGAACGGCTCGCGGGTGTTCATCCGATACTCTTCCCAGTCATCAGCCCGGTATTGCTGTGTCACGCGATCACTCCGCCCTCAGTGCTCCTCGAGGCGCGCGTCAAGCTCGTCGAGCGTGAAGCGCACGCTCAGAATCCACGGCTCCTCGCCCCGGGTCCAGTGTCCGTAGGTCGTTGCCACAATGGTCCCGTCCGCCAGCACCTCAAGTGCTGGATAGGCGCAATCGCCGCCCTTTGTGTTGTCCTCCAGCCGTACGCGATATTGCCCCTCGCGCAGATCCGCAATGTCCTCCCACCTGCCAACCCAGCCGACCCAGTCGCCATGAGTCGGGCTCTCGTGCGTGGTATCGCGGAATGAGATGAAGATCCGGCCGTCGGGCGCGTACACAGCCTGATGCCGATCCCCGGTCAGCGCTCCGGGCAGCTCGACGGGATCGCTCCAGCTCTCCCCCTCGTCGTCGCTGAAGCTGACGAATGAGTTGAACTGCCGCGAGTTCTCGCGCATCAGCATCGCGAGGGTGTCGCCGTCGGGAGAGCGCACGATGCCCGGTTCACAAAGGTGCGCTTCCGGGTGCGAGACGAGCGCCCTCGGTGCGGTCCAGGTCATCCCGCCATCTTCGGAGAATGTGGCGTACACGACGAACTTCGTGGTCTCTCCCTGTCCGTTGAGGAAGCGCCCGTCGTCGTGGAATGTGGCCATGTACCGGCCGTCCTTGAGCCGGACGCAGTCGGCCATCGCGACGACGCCGCCGAAGTCGCCGATCGGCTCCAGCGGCGTCCACGTCTCCCCGTTGTCCTCCGAACGCGCCATCCGGATTGGATACAGCCCCGAGAACATGATAAGCCGCCTCGACTCGTGCGGATCGACCACACGGTAGATCGTCGGCACCTCCTGCGACGTCGCCCAGTTCTCGGGCGTGGGCAGACGCTCGGACCACGTCAGACCGGAGTCCTCGGAGCGCTTGAGCACGATCGCGCCTCGCCCGTGGCCCTTGGGATAGACGCAGAGCATCGTTCTTCCGTCCTCGAGCAGCACCGTCGTCGGATGCCCGAGATACTGCCCCTCCTCGCGATCGACCACGACCTGCCGCTGGCTCTCACCGGCAAGATCGACGAGCGGAATCGTGTATCCTCGTGGCTGCCCGGCCATCGTCATCACCGTCCCCGCGATCAACGTCATCGTGCATGATCATCGCTCGCCCGCGCCTGGTGCGGGGCCACTTAGCCCGCCGGAGTGTGGTAGAACCACTCGATCGGCAGGCTCCGGAACTTCAGATGCAGCAGGGGAGATTCACTGAAGCGCTCGTGCACCCAGTACGTCAGCAGCGCGCGATCGTCGTGAAAGGTCACGCTCGTGTAGGCGAAGCCGCGATCGGGGGCATCCTCCAGCACGCGGCGGTTCCGCCACGTGCGCCCCTCATCGCTCGAAAGCGCGGAGACGAGGGGCGTGCGGATTCCCCCGTGCCCGGCGCCAGGCTCGAAGGTGTCATTCCAGACCAGCAGCAGGTCGCCGGTCGTCGGGATACGCGTGATCGTCGAGGGGGCCTCGGGAGCGCGCACGCCCATCGGCTCGGCATCGGTCCAGGTCGCTCCCTCGTCGAAAGAGAGCGAGCGCCAGATCTGCCCCATCTGCGTTCGGATGATCATCAGCAGCGATCCGTCATTGAGCTGCACCACACCGGGCTCCATCGCACCGCGCTGCGGGCAGGAGATCGATGACTCGCTGCGCGTCCAGCTTCGGCCGGCGTCATCGGACAGCCACGCGGTGGAGGTCGTCGAGGCGCCCTCGCGCCAGATCTCGGCGTTCCACGACATCGGCGCGATGATCCGGCCGGACGTGAGCTGCACCACACGATCATTCATGAGGATGTGGTAGCCCGGCTCGGTGGTGATGCGCAGTGGATCGGACCATGTCGCGGCCTCGTCATCCGAAGCGCGCACGTAGAAGTGCAGATCATCGACATCGTTCTTGACCCCGTAGAAGAAGAGAATCTCGCCAGTCTCTCGCTCCCGCAGGAAGCTCACGGACATCACGTTCTCTTTGCCCACATTCTCCTGGAGCGTGTACTTCTCGCTCCACGAGCGCCCGCCATCGGCGGAGACCTTCGCGGAGATCCGGGCGGCGGCGTTGTCCTCGGCCCCGCCGTAGAAATCCGACCACGCAAGCAGCAGGCGGCCGTCGCGCAGCACGACGATATCGCCCTCAGTGTTGCGTGAATTCCCCGCACTCGCCGGCGCGACCATCATGCTGAACTCATCGCGCATCCGTGTTCCTCCGATCTGCGGTATTCTGCCTCATGCCCCGGGAACGCTCGCCGGTGAACGGCCTCCCGTCCGCATCCCCTGCCAGCCCCTCGTGTTGCCGAGGAAGCCGTCGGCCCAGAAGCAGGGCTCATAGCCGCGCTCGCTAACCCATTCGAGCGCCGCGATGACCTTCTCCTTGATGTCCGGCTGGTAGATCGCCAGCTCCTCACGGAAGTACTGCTCGTGGATCAGCAGCTCGATCATCTCGCAGGTGTGCGGACTCTCCGCCTGCCTGTCGAGCACCCGGGGCACCTCGTCGAGCGAGTAGCTGTTGACGACCTCGTCGCAGGCGATGAAGATCATACCGGTCGCCGGATCGCGCCATGCGTCTCGCTCGAGCAGGTGCTGCACCTGCGCCCGGTCGAGGTGGTAGCTGGTCTTCACGTCGCCCTCCGCGGTGAAGCCCGGCAGCGCGATGAGCTTGCGGATGCCCATCGCGTAGAGCGCCTCAACGCCGTCCAAAGTGGCCTCGGCCCAGTGCACCGTCGTGGTGTCGCCGGTCACCGAGTTGGTCGCGAACCGCTCGATCTCATCCTGCACCAGAATCCAGTCGCGCGCGACGCGTCGTCCCGGGGCGTTGCGGTAGATATTGGCCGGATCGTTCTGCAATGCGTGGAAGCTCAGATGCAACCAGTCGCTGTTAGCGGCCCACTCCTCGCGCCAGATATCGGGGAGATCCGGGAGGATGAAGCCCGGGCACTGGTAGTAGATGTTGACGTGGATCTTCGTCCCGAAGCGCTCGTGCATCTCGCGCCAGAACGAAAGATACCAGTGGTCGAACAGTGAATCGGGGGGCTCCTGAGCGAGGTCACGCAAAAAGAGCACGTTGTCGTCGACCGAGAACCGGTACCGTTTGTACGATGCGCGGTCATAGAGCACCGCGATGACATCGCGCCCCGCCTCAGACTCGGCGACGATCAGGCTCTCCGGCGCGGTGAGGAGCGCCTCGCCACGGAACCGTTCCCCATCACGTTCGGCCGTCTCGCCGTTGATCTGCACCTCTGCGCCCTCGGGGGCGATCCCCGCGACCTCCACCACGAGACCGGCGTCGGTCTCGTCTCCATCGTGGCGGTTGAGCACGTCCCCGTCCCAGGGCGACGTGATGACTACCGGCTGCTGTGGATAGCGGACCATGCTGACCAGCTCCCGGACAACATCTGCGTTTGGGCTGTTGATCTGAGAGCGCCAGTTCCGCGCGGAGGGAGATGGACCTCCGTTGCATGATCCGGGCCTGTCGAATCGAACGGGCCCGGCTCCCTCGAAGGGGCCGGGCCCGGTGGTGCCTTTGCGCGGTGCCTGGGGTTCAGAAGCGCCGCGTGAGCTGCTCCGCGAGGGTATCGGCGTCGCCGCGCCAGTCTGTCCACGGGCGCGCGGGAACCGTCCAGACCTCGCGATCGCGGGTTATCGCAAGCCTGTCGCCGTCGGGGCTCCAGACCGGGAAGCCGTCGGAGCGCTGGTCGGCCGTGACGGCGACCTGGCCGGAGCCGTCGGCGTTCATCAGGAAGATGTCGAAATCACCGTTGCGGTTGGAGTGGAAAGCGATCTGAGTCCCGTCTGGCGACCAGCTCGGAGCCTCATCCCTGAACGGCGAGTTCGCGGTGATGTTCGTGCCGCGCTCGTCGGCCGGGGCGTTGATCGGCTTGACCCAGATGTCGGTGTTGTCGGCAGCGTCGGACTGATACGCGACCATTGTGCCGTCGGGCGAGACCGAGGCCCAGTGCTCCTCGGCATCCGTCGCCACGAGGGGGCTGTCGCCGCTGCCGTCGGTGCCGATGATATGGATGTCGGCATCGCCCGCCCGGCGGGTGGTGGTGTAGACGATCTGCGAGCCGCTCGGGGTGAAGCTCGGCTCGGTGTCGGCGCCAACGCCCGCGGCAGGTGTCACGCGCCTGATGCCGTCGCGGTCACCACGGTCAGTGCCGATCAGGTGGATCGCGGGCGTGTCGCCCCTGCGGCTTGAGATCGCGATTTGCGAGCCGTCAGGGCTGAAAGCGGGATGACGACCGCCCTCGTCGTTGAGGTCCTGATCGTTGTCGGTGGGTGTCAGAAGCAGCAGACCGCCACCGTTATCGTTGATGCGATATACGTAAAGCTGCCCGTTCCCGCCGAACGACGCGAACGCGATATAGCCGTTGGTCCCCCAGGAGGTGCGCTCGGATACGTTCTGGAAGATCGTGCTCGCGCTGTCGCCGCCGCAGCCGGCGAAAATCGCCAGGCCGAGCAGGGCCACGAGCAATACAAGGGCGTGCGACCGAGTCGTCATATCGACATTCTCCCCTGGCGCGAGGGATCGTCGCGCCAATCATCATACGAACTGGATGCCCGGCAGCGCCGGACGATCATTTGGACACGACAGGACGGGGAAGGTTTCTCCGCCGCCCGGATTATACAGGCACAGGCGACAGCCTGCAAGCGGCCTGATCGGGCGAGGGCCCCCAGGTCATCAGCGGTGGCGGCTCGGGCCTGCAACGGTCGGATCCGGCGTGGGTGGAGCTCCACGACCCAACGCTTCGCTGGAGCGACAGAGGCGGCACAGGGATCGACATGGTCGGCTGCCACCGCGGAATAATCCGAAACTGCACACTACGGCATCGGCCGGACACCGGCTCGACCGGAATCCAGATGAAGGGCGGCTGTGACCTCGCCCGCGCCGTCGATGCATCGTGGTCACCCGTGATTTCGCGTCACCTGCGCTCAAGGAATCGGAGGTCGGAGATGGCGAAGCGCGTTGACGCGCCTCGCGGGTTGAGAGCGAGCCAGAAGATCGTGTCCCAGTTGGGCTTTCCGTCGCGCGAGTAGTTGTGATTGCCGCCCGGGAAATCCTCCCACGTGAGGTTGAACTCTCGCCAGCCGGTGAAGTCGAG
>JALGTR010000304.1 GCA_029821265.1 Candidatus Zipacnadia bacterium | reverse complement strand
GCCAGACCTCCGGCCCCGCGATCTGCGCCCGGGCAGGGACGATCAACGCACACACGAGCAACGTCAGCATCGCAGCGACAGTTGTTCCGCGCAATGGCCTCACCGCCGGAGGGTTCGCGGCACACCTGCCGCGACCTTCCCCCCATTGCTGCCCGGCTGGGCGTCCGTCGGCCGGACAGCCGCTTGCCATTGCGGACCGGGAGGGTACGATCATGCGGGTAGTCAACGGAGCCATCGCGACGATCGCGCTGATGCCGCTTCTGTGCGTCTGCGCAGAGGCACAGGACGTGCCCGAGGACCTGCTGTACGCCGCTCACTTCGATCACTATCCGGCTGCCAGTTGGGCGGCCGGTGAGCGTGCCCCGGCGCTTCGGCTGCCGCAGGATCGCATCGTCGAGGGGCGATTCGGCGGCGGCCTCTCGCTGGAGGGCGGTGCGACCTACACGATCGTCGGCAATGATGGCAACTTCCGGCCTGATCGTGGCACAATCGAGTTCTGGGTGAGACCATCGTGGGA
This sequence comes from Candidatus Zipacnadia bacterium, assembly GCA_029821265.1. Taxonomy (GTDB): domain Bacteria; phylum Armatimonadota; class Zipacnadia; order Zipacnadales; family UBA5352; genus JALGTR01. Next base: position 4,712 of record JALGTR010000304.1, on the reverse strand, counting down.
TGGCGACGACGGCCAGGTCCATGTGCTGCTGACAGCCACCGTCGAGCGCGGGAACTACCTCAACATCGCGAAGCTCGACGATGACACGCTCGGCGCGGCGACAGGCGGCGCGGGCGTGGGGCAGTATGTCCGCGTGGACGCCGATATCTCGGGCTGGCGGGCCGGCGAGTGGCACCATGTCGCGACCACGTGGGGCGATGGCAGGCTCGCAGTCTACCTCGACGGCGAGCGTGTCGGCGAGAAAGGTGAGTCTATCCCACCACTCCGCGCGCCCGAGCAGATCGTCCTCGGCCCGTCGCTTGATGGCACGATCGACGAGCTGCTGATCTGGTCGGAGCCGCGCGCGCGGTTCGCGCTCGAGCAGCCGATGGCCACTCCGGAGCTGGAGCCGCCCGCGGCGGTGCAGATCATGCCGCCGCCGGTGACGGAGCTTGATCGCTACCTCTTCGATCTGCCAGACTCCGCCCCCGGCTATCGCATCGCGCCGAAGCACTTCGTGGACGAGATCGATCGCCGGGCGCGGCCGGAGTTCCCCAACGAACCGTCGCTGAGCACATTCTCCGCGCGCGATGAGTGGCGCACGCTCGGCTTCGTCGTCTACGCGACCCGAGATCTGTCGGACCTGAGCTTCACGCCCGGGGATCTCTCAGGGCCCGATGGCGCAACGATTCCGGCCGCGAGCTTCGACGTGCGGCTCAGCCGCCGTGTGATGCAGCGCCGCGCCCCACGAGTGCCGGACGACGACCGGGTCGAGGCGAGTGCGCTGCTCGATCCGGCCCGGCCGTTTGACCTGCCCGCCGGGTACTTCAAGGAGGTCTCGCTGACGATCCGCGTGCCGGCGAATGCGCCCGCCGGCGAATACGCCGGGGAACTTGCCATCGACTGCGCAGGCGGCGAGTCCTCGTCGATCCCCGTGCTGGTGGAGGTGCTGCCCTTCCGGCTGGAGCCATCAGAGCGCAAGGCTTTTGGGATGTACTACAGGCTGGACCTGTCGGAGGCCGCGCGGGAACGTGTCCTCGCGGAGCTTCAGGACATTCGCGAACATCACGTGACGCGGCTCTTCACATGGACGGGCCTGCGCTTCGAGGAGCGCGACGGCGAGATCGTCGCGATCAACGATGACGTTGAGGAGACGCTGGCTCTGCTGGGCGAGATGGGCTTCCACGGCGAGGTCGTCCTCCAGGATGGTCTGCAGCAGCTTGCCCGACTGCTCGGCCATGACGCCGAGGAGGGCAGCCACGGCGAGACCATCGCCGTCGCGGCCTCGATCCGCTGCGGGAGCGCTACCCGCGGTTCGAGATCGTCCTCACGCACATGGACGAGGTGATGGGCGAGCGTCGCCGGGGCCTGTACATCGAGCTTGCGCGGCCAATCCGTCGCGTGCCCGGCCAGCGCATATACATCACGATGCATACGCTCCCGCGCGACTATGTCCCTGGAGCGATCGCCGAGCTTGATCCGTGGATGGACATCCGCGGCTACAACGGGTACGCGCTCGGCATGTACATCCAGGCGGGTGGCTCATGGGAGGCGATCGCGGAGGATTTCGAGAGCAGCGGCGACGAGGGATGGTACTACTACAACCCCCATCGCCCGTGGTACACCGCGAAGTGGTCGCGGCTGATCAACGGCCTCTACTTCAACGCGACGCCCTTCACCGTGCACTGCCCCTACCGCTACCGCACGATGAACACGTGGCCGCTGTCATTCATCCACAACATGGCCTACACGGTCATGTCGCCGGAGGACTTCGTGACACCAATCCCGCTGCGCAACTGGGAGGGCTTCCGCCTCGGCGCGCAGGATGCGTGGTACTTCGCGCTGCTGCAGGACCTTGTGGGCGAGGCCACCGCAGCCGGTGCGGATTGCGCGGAAGCGCAGGCGTGGCTCGCCGAGCTTCGCGAGATGGTCCCGGACACCGGTCAGGTCCAGCAGGTCAGTCGCGAGGAGTACGCCAACTACCCGGTGGTCGCGACGATGTCCGACCGACTCGACGGCGCGGCGCTGGAGGAAATCCGTCGCACTACGGCCGATCATATCGTCTCTCTGCGCGAGCATCTCGGCCGCTGAATCCTGCACGTATGTATGGTCGGCCGGTAGCCGGTAGACGAGGACTACAGACAGGAGGAGCGAGTATGCCGCTGGTTCGACCGGACGAGCTTGAGCGCGCCGCCGAGGAGGCCCTCCGATCCGCCGGTGCGACGGACGAGGAGGCGCGGATCGTCGCAGCGCATCTCGTAACCGCGAACCTCGCAGGGCACGACTCACATGGCGTGCTGCGCCTGCCACAGTATCTCGCGGGCATCGAGGCCGGCTCGATCGCCTGCGGTGCGGAGATTGAGACGGTGCGGGAGACCCCAACGTCCGCCGTGCTTGACGCCAACTGGGGCTTTGGGCAGGTCGCTGCCCTGCGGGCGACCGAGATGGCCATCGCGAAGGCCGGGGAGCATGCCATCGCGGCCGTGGCGCTCAGGCGATCGAATCACGTGGGGCGGCTGGGCGAGTACGTCGAGCTGACGGCGGCTCGCGGGATGATCGGCATGTGCTTCGTGAACGGCCACGGCGGCGCGCACAACACCGTGCCGTGGGGCGGGGCCGACCGGCGGCTGTGCAGCAACCCGCTCGCGTTCGGCTTTCCGACCGGTGACGGGCCGGTGGTCCTCGACATGAGCACAAGCGCCGTCGCGGAGGGCAAGGTGCGCACCTACCGGATCGCGGGCAAGCCGGTCCCGGACGGCTGGATCGTGGACAGCGAGGGACGGCCGACCAACGATCCGGAGGTGCTCTACTCGCAGCCGCGAGGCGCCCTGCTGCCGATGGGCGGCAACCTCGGGTACAAGGGCTTCGGACTGTCGCTCCTCGTGGAGGCGATGGCAGGCGGCCTGAGCGGCGCGGGCACGAGCGGCCCGGACCCCGAGCGCGGCGGCAACGCGATGTGCATCATCGCAATCGACCCCGAGCGGTTCGTGGGCAAAGAGAGGTTCATGGCCGAGATGGACTCGCTCGTGGAGTGGGTGAAGAGCTCGCGACCGGCGCCGGGCTTCGACGAGGTCCTGGTGCCAGGTGAGGTTGAGCGCCGCGAATGGCAGCGCCGCACGCGCGAGGGCATTCCCGTGGACGACGAGACGTGGCGGCAGATCCTGGGTGCGGCAGGTAGCACCGGGTGACGCGGCCAGCCGCTGCCGCTTGGGAAGGCCTCGCGGGCGGGGGCGCCCGCGCTCCAGACTACTGAGTTGGCGGCTCGGGGAAGGCCTCGCGCATGGCCTCTTCGAGCGCGTCGGAGTAGATGCGGGCGATCTCGGGATCGTAGGGGTTGGTATTCGAGGCACTGGCCGCATACACCCAGACATATCGGTGCCCGACCATCAGTTCGCGGAAGATCGGGACGAAGTCATCGATATCGCGAAGCCGCGGAGCGTCGCCGGCCTTCTGCGCAATCCAGCCCGTGAGCTGGGCAGCATCGTGGTAGGGTGAGATGCAGCCGGCGAGGTCGAAGTTGCGCGGCCAACGTTCCTGGGCGGGGGCGAGGCGATCGTCAACGTAGCGGATGCGCTCCCGCCACGCCGCGAGGTCAGGATGGTAGTACTGCAGCAGCCCCTCGCCGCCGTTGACCAGCACGCATGGAAGATCGTGCTCCGCGGCGTAGTCGAGCAGGCCGATCGAGATGTACCCGGGCGTATGATAGATCGGCACGCTGCAGCCGGGACGGTCCTCGAAGCGCTGGAGCGCGCTGATGAGCGTCCAGACAACCGCCTCCGGGTATTCCTCTTCAATTGCGCGTGCCATGTCCCGGCCCAGCTCGTGCAGCTTCCAGGCGACCGCCTCGCACGTCTCACCACGCTGTCGGGCTACGTACTGCAGGTCATACGCGTCGTAGTTGTTGTAGTTCTCGTAGTCGAGCACAACGCCCGGAGCGCCCCACCGTCGCGCGAGCCGCAGAGAGTGACGCCACATGGTCAGGAAGTCCTCGCGCGCACCGGTGGTGTTGTCGAGATCGATCGTGGGGATCCGCGCAAAGTACTCCGGACGCGTTCCCTCGATGCTCTCGTGCCTCCTGCCCTTCGGCGGCAGTCCCAGCATGCGGTTGAGAAACACCCATGGCCACGGGTGGATCTCCAGCACCTCCGGCACGTCCGCGAATCGCTCGCACAGTGCGTCGAAGGCTTCGATCGGCTCATGATGGTAGGCGCCCCAGAGTGGGAGCGCAACGCCGTCGAAGGCCTGCCCGTTGAGTGCGCGAAGACCATTGGCGCCGTCCCGCACGCGCGAGGAGTAGAAGGAGATGAGGTTCAGATACGGCCGCTCGTCGGTTGGGAGGCTCCGGAAATACCGTCGCGCGGAGTCCACGACCTGCCCCCGGTCGGTGACCTCCGCCTGCAGGTAGTGACTGCCCGGCGGAACGGACGCGATGGTCATCGTGAAGCTCTGTCTCCGCGCAGTGAGCTGGCGGGTCGTCGCGGCCTGAACGTTGCCCTGCGGATCGGTCACGGTGCAGCGCAGATCGTGGCGCGACCGCTGCGGCGGCCTGTGCAGCTCGACCTCGATCACCAGGGTCTGGCGGTCGATCGTCCGCGCCGAGACCGACAGGCTCTCGATGCGCGGCGCGACCTGCGCGGCGGACACGGTATCGCCCGCCGGAGCCATCGTGCAGCCGATCCCAAGCAGAACGCTCAGCACTGCCAGACGTGCGATCATCTCGCCTCACCTTCGCG
>JALGTR010000069.1 GCA_029821265.1 Candidatus Zipacnadia bacterium | reverse complement strand
GTATCGTCCCCGGTTTCGCGAGGCGGAAGGAGGACGGCACGCTGGACGTCTACTTCCTGCCGGCAATCACCGTCCCCGAGGGCGACGACAGACAGGAGAGCATCCGACAGGCCACTCAGCGCATCAACGACGTGCTGGGCGAGCAGATCCGGAAGTACCCCGAGCAGTGGATGTGGATGCACAATCGCTGGCGGGAGCCGCCGGCTGATCTGGACACGCCAGCGACAGCCGGAGCGTGATCCGAACACGCCACGCCCCCGACCCGTCCTGACACCGGGAGCACTCCTGCAGGGCAGATCGGCATCGAGGTCACCATGAGCCGGAATCTGACAATCCACCTCGCCACCGTACTGGCCGCGGCGATCTGCAATGCCTCCATTGCTGCCGCGGCGGGTTACATCCCCGCGAACGGCTGCTACATCGGGGCATACATCGAACTCGACGAGGCCACCGGCGGTGACATCGAGGCATTCGAGCAGATGGTCGGCAAGCCCCATGCCACGTACTTCCGCTACGTTGGCTACGGCTCCCCATTCCCGTTCCGCTGGGTCCGGGAGATGCACCGGCAGAACATCCTGCCTCACATCGCATGGGAGCCCAACGACGGCCTTGAGCCGGTCGATGACGACGATTACCTACGCTGATGGGCGGAAGCGGCCGCCCGTACCGAGGGCCCGATCTTCCTTCGCTACGCGTCCGAGATGAACGGAACGTGGCAGGCCTACTCCGGCAATCCGCAGCGCTTCATTGACCGCTGGCGGGTGGTTGCGAGCATCATGCGGGAGCTGGCGCCGAACGTCATCCTCTGCTGGTGCCCCTTCGCGACGCCACAAAGCACCATCGATGATTACTACCCGGGCGACGAGTGGGTTGACTGGGTCGGCGTGAACATCTACAGCGTGCATCACTACGACGGGGACATCTCCAGGCCCGCCGATGACGATCCCCGCGATCTGCTTCAGTACGTCTACGATCGCTACGCCGACCGCAAGCCGATTGCGATCTGCGAGTACGCCGCCACTCACTACTGCGCTGCATGCGGCCAGGACGTGACCGAGATGGGCCTCCGGCAGATGACGCGGCTGTATGAGTCCCTGCCGACGCGCTTTCCGCGGGTGAAGATGATCAATTGGTTCTGCGTCGATGCATACGGTTCGGGGCTGGCGGCCAACAATTACTCGCTGACCCACTCATCGGCCTTTCTTGAGCGCTATCGCCAGCTTATCAGCGATCCCTACTTCCTCGGCCGCGTTCCGGATATCAGCGCCCTCGTTGCCTCGCTGCCGCCCCTGCCCCCCGAGCGGGAGGGCTCAGCGGCAGAGCCAGCCGGCCCACTGGAGGTCCCTGTCGCCGGGGAGCCTGCGCCGGCACCGGCCGAACCCCCTCTGCGCGCTACGCCCGCACACCCTCTCGCCCTCTCGAAGCTGGGTCCGGTCGAACCGCAGGGGCTGGACATCGCGGTACGAGGCGCGCCGCCACAGGCCGTTACCGGCGAGGTGGAGATCGCCGCGGAGCCGGGAGAGCTGCTCGACGTCGAGTTCGTGACGTTCTACATCGACGGGCGCATCCAGGCGATGACGAATGTGCGACCGTTCCGTTACCGCTGGGACGCGTCCGGGGCGGAGCCGGGACCTCATGAAATCCGTGTGGTGGGGCTCGACGACGGCTCCACGGAGGTCATCGACCGGACAGTGACGGTGATCGTCGCGCCCGACTGATCGGGTAGCGGGCGGCGCGCTCAGCCTTGACTTCGGCCCGCCGCTGTGGGAGAATTCTGCCTCGCCGGCTGGAAGCAGTCCGTGAAGCCCGAGGTGGCGGCATGGGGGCAGGGCGGGGCCGCGCGTCGGAGGCATTTTCGATGGCACAGGTTCGTCTTGCCGGTCTCTCCAAGCGATTTGGTCAAACCGAGGCGGTCAAGTCCGTAGACCTCGAGGTTAAGGACCACGAGTTTCTCGTGCTCGTGGGACCGTCCGGCTGCGGAAAGACCACGATCCTGCGCATGATCGCGGGACTCGAGGAACCGACGTCCGGCGAGATCTATATCGGCGAGCGCCGGGTGAACGACCTCTCCCCGAAGGACCGCGACATCGCGATGGTCTTCCAGAACTATGCGCTCTACCCGCACATGACGCTCTACGACAACATGGCGTTCAGCCTGCGCCTGAGCAAACTCCCCCGAAGCGAGATAGACCGCCGGGTCCACGAGGCCGCCGCGATGCTTGGCATCGAGGAGCTGCTCGATCGCCGACCCGGACAGCTCTCCGGAGGCCAGCGCCAGCGCGTGGCGGTCGGTCGCGCGGTCGTCCGCGAGCCGGCGGTCTTCCTGATGGACGAGCCGCTCTCGAACCTCGACGCCAAGCTGCGCATCCAGACGCGGGCCGAGCTCATCAAGCTGCACCAGCGCCTCGGCATCACGACCATCTACGTCACCCACGATCAGGTTGAGGCCATGACCATGGGTGACCGCATCGCGGTCATGCGCGGCGGCGAGATCCAGCAATGCGATACACCACAGGAGATCTTCGACCATCCCGCCAACCGCTTCGTCGCCGGCTTCATTGGCAGCCCGCCGATGAACTTCATCGACGCGACGCTCGCACAGCACGACGGCGTCATCCGGGTAGAGGCGCCGGGGGTGAGCGTCGAACTGCCACAGGAGACGGCGCGGCTGCCGGAGGTCGAGGGCCGCGTCGGCGGCCCGGTCGTCTTCGGCGTGCGGCCGAGCGACATCTACGATCCCGCGTTGCCCGGACCGGTCTCGCCCGACGAGACCAATACCGTCCACGCGAACGTTGAGGTCGTCGAACCGATGGGGGCAGAGTCGATGGTCTACCTTCGAGTCGGCGACAGCACGTTCATTGCCAGCCTCGACAGCGGCAGTCGGGCCGTGGAAGGCTCAGACCTCGCCGTTGCCCTCAATATGCGCAAGATCCATCTCTTCGACGCCGAGACCGGCGAAACCATCGTGTGACCGCGCCCGGCGCCACAACCCGCATGGAACGGAGCATCCACCAGTCATGGACGTCAGACAGCCGTCGCAACACGAGACGTTCAATTTCGATTCGTGGTCAGAGATCGAGGAGAAGCTCAACGAACTGAGCCTCAGTCTTCCATACACCGAGGATATCTCGGCACTCGCACAGAGCCGTCAGGCCGGACCACTCTCGTTCCCCAACGCGATCGCCATCCATCCCGTCGAGGGCTGTGATGGCTCCGCCGACGGACGCCCCGAGGCCCTCACATTTCGCCGTTACGAGCGCTTCGCGCGCGGCGGCTCGGGCCTCATCTGGCTGGAGGCGACTGCCGTTGTCCATCGGGGACGCGCGAATCCCCGGCAGCTATGGCTGCACGAGCAGACCGTGGAGGACTTCGCTCGCCTGCGCTCGATGATCAGCGACGCAGCCGCGGAGGAGTTCGGCCCCGACCACAAACCGGTGGTTGTCGCCCAGCTTACACACTCGGGCCGCTACAGCAAACCCGCTGGTGTCCCGGCCCCGGTCATCGCATACCGGCATCCCATCCTTGATCCCCGGCACGATCTGCCTGATGACTACCCGGTGATCAGTGATGACGAACTCGACGAGCTGCAGCAGGCATACGTCGATGCTGCTCGCTTTGCGCGGGACGCCGGATTCGATGCTGTTGACGTCAAGGCCTGTCACGGCTATCTGCTCTACGAGCTCCTCAACGCATTCACGCGCGAGAACAGTCGCTACGGAGGAAGCTACGAGAACCGCACACGCATGCTCCGCGAGATCGTCCAGCGGATCCGCGAGGAAGTCCCCGAGATCGCAGTCGTGTCCCGCCTGAGCGTCTATGACGCCATGCCCTATCCCTACGGCTTCGGGATGTCGAAGGACGGGAGCATGGAGCCGGACCTCGAAGAGCCGGTGCGGTTGATCAATGAACTGCGCGAGATGGGGGTCTGCCTCATCAACGTCGCCTACGGCAGCCCGTACTACAATCCGCACGTCGAGCGGCCGTACGACACGCACGAGATTGGCGGCTATGTTCCCGATGAGCATCCCCTGGTCAACATCTCCACGATGGTCGACATCCACCGCGACCTCGCCAGGAGGCTGCCGGAGATGCCGCTCGTGGCGACCGGATTCACGTGGCTGCGGGAGTTCTCGCCTAACGTGGCTGCCGCACTCGTCGCAAGCGAGGAGGCGCTCAGCGTCGGATGGGGCCGAATGGCGCTCGCCCACCCCGATTTCGCCCGAGAGATCTTCGAGGACGGTGCGTTGACGCCCACAAAGCTGTGTATCTGCTGCTCGTCGTGCACGCAGATCATGCGCGACGGCGGTCGATCAGGCTGCGTTGTCCGCGACTGGGAGGTCTACGAGCCGATCTTCAAGGAGGGCCAGGCACGGAACCCGGCGGTCATGCGGGAGCTGGCGACCATCTGCCGCGACTGCCACGCGCCGACCTGTCAGACCGGCTGCCCCGCGGGCGTGGACATCCCCAGTTTCGTCACCGCGATTGCCGAGGGCAACGAGCGCGCCGCCTACGAGGTGCTGCGCGAGACCAACCCGCTGCCTGAGCTGTGCGCATATGTGTGCCCGGCATCCGAGCAGTGTGAGGGCGCCTGCGTCCAGCGACATATCAGCGACGGCCCGGTCCCCATCCGCATGCTGCAACGCTACGTCTGCGAGGTGGCGCGCACTGAGGGATGGACGGCGATGAGCACTCCCGAGCAGCTGCGTGACGAGCGAATCGCTGTCATCGGCGCGGGGCCAGCGGGGGTCGCCTGTGCGGTCAGGCTGCTGCGGGAGGGCTTCCGAGTGACGATCATCGACGCGGCCGAGCGCCCCGGTGGGACTGCGTCGGAGACGATCCCCGCGGAGCGGCTGGCGAGTCATACTGCGGCCGAGGAGACGACGGCTATCCTCGAATCGTGTGAGACCGATCGCCTGCAGTGGCGGATGGGAACACGAATGGGCGAGGACCTCACCGTTGATGATCTGTTCGACGAAGGCTTTGACGCGGTCTTCGTGGGCGTGGGGCTCACGGAGAGCATCGGCCTGCCGGGGGCCGATCGACCGGAGGAGGGAGTGATCGATGCGCTGACCTTCCTCCGCCAGGCCAAGAGCGACAGGTCGGTGGAGGTGCCCGAACGGGTCGCGGTGCTGGGAGGAGGCAACACGGCGATGGACTCCGCTGTCACTGCATCCCGCGCAGGGGCTCGGGACGTCTATCTCATCTACCGCCGCTCATTCGCGGAGATGCCCGCCTGGCCCGACGAACGCGATGAGGCGCTTGAGGAGGGCGTGCACTTCATGCTCCTCACGCAGCCCCTCGGCTACGTGGCCGAGAATGGACGGGTCTGCGGCGTTCGCGTTGCCAGCACGGTCCTCGGAGAGCCGGACGAGTCCGGCCGCCGCCGCCCGATCGTCGACGAAGACAGCGAGCGCGTAGTTGCGGTTGATATGGTCATCGAGGCCATGGGACAGGCGCCACCTTCGGATCTGAGCGATTGGCTGCCGGGCGTCGAGCTGACCGACCGCGGGCTGATCGTGACGCGGGGGCTGTCAGGCCGGACCTCACGCGAGCGCGTCTACGCCGGAGGCGACATCGTTAACGGAGGCGACACGGTGGTGCAGGCGGTCGCCGACGGCGTGGTGGCCGCCGAGCAGATTGCCGCCGACCTTGGCTGACGGTCCTCGAGCCACACCACACGAAAGCGGCGCGGTGGTCTCCCCCACCGCGCCGCTCTCAGGCTGTGGACACTTCCGATCGTCAGTCGGCCTCGTATGGGTACCAGTCATCCAGCGACTCGTGAGCCATCTCGACCAGGAGCGTGGCGATCTTCGATGTGCAGCGCTCGACGAACTGCTCGCCCTTCTCGGCCGTGGCACTCCGGGGATTGCCCACGCCGCTGTTGTAGGTCAGTCGGTCCCACGGGCGAGCGATCCAGGCCCAACCCTGCTTCATGCCGGTGAAATGAGGCTCACGGGTCGCGCCCTCATCAGCGCGTTCCATCTCGACCAGCTCGGGACGCAGGTGCAGCATCACCGACGTCTCCATCTCCCCGCCATGCTCCCCGGGCTCATCGAAAATGGTCTCAAAGCCCTCCGGGTCCACTGTCCACCAGTCGACGAGCACTATCTGCACATCGGTCTCGCGGAACAGCTCGCGCAGGAATGGCTTCAGCTCATTGCCACCGTGGCCGTTGAGGATGAGCAGCTTCATCAGCCGATGCTGCTCGAGACATGACACCGTATCACGCAGGATCTGCAGGATCGTCGTGGGCTTGTAGCTGAGCGTCCAGGGGAAACCCAGGGTGTTCTCATTCACGCCTACGGTGATAGTGGGAAGCAGCAGCACCTCGGCTCCCTGCTGCCAGGCCCGCTCACAGGCGCGCTCGGCGACGGCCTCAACCTGGTAGCTGTCGGTCCCGTATGGCAGATGCAGATTGTGCGCCTCTGTCGCACCGATGGGGAGCACGGCGACTTCATACGGTATCTGCTCAGAGCGGCCAAGGTTCGTCTCGACGAGCTTCCAGTCCCGTATCTCGGACACGTTGCACCTCGCGCTGAGCGTCAGTTCCCGGATTCGGCCTCGAATGCCTCGAGGGCCTCGTCCGAAACCTCGAAGTTGGCGTAGACGTGCTGGACGTCGTCATGGTCCTCGAGATCCTCGAGCAGTCGCAGGAGCTTGCCCGCGCTGTCATCCGGGACCTCGATCGTGCTGGTCGGGATCATCGACAGCTCCGCTCGTTCGTACTCGATCCCGGCCTCTCTGAGCGCCTCCAGCACCGCGTGATAGTCCTCCATCGCGGTGCGGACCTCCCAGTAGTCCTCGTCGTCATCGACGACGTCCTCGGCTCCGGCCTCAGCCGCGGCGAGGAAGATCTCGTCGTAGTCCGCATGGTCGCGCGGAATGGCGATGACGCCCTTCTGCTCGAACATCCACGTTACGGAGCCCGCGCCCGACATCTTCCCGTCGCGCTTGCTCATGATGTTGCGAATTTCAGCGACGGTGCGCTGATTGTTGTCCGTGACGCACTCGATGAGCATGGCGACACCGCCAGGCCCGTATCCCTCATACCGAACAGCCTCGAACTCCACGCCCTCGACTTCACCGAGGCCGCGCTGGATCGCATACTCGATGTTATCTTTGGGCATCTCCGCGGCGCTCGCCTGATCAATCAGGGAGCGGAGCGTCGGGTTGTGGTCGGGGTTCCCCCCGCCCTCCCGGGCCGCCACCATGATTGCGCGGGAGTACTTCGAGAAGATCTTCGAGCGCCTGGCATCCTGCCGGGTCTTCCGATGGACCCGATTTGCCCACTTTGAGTGACCTGCCAAGACTGACACTCCTTACGTTTGGGGTCTGGCTCCCGCGGGAATTATAGCACCGGCCAGGGGCCGGGCGCAACCCGAGACGGAGCGCGCGGGACCGTGCACATGCGCTCCAGGCTTGACCTCACCGCTGTCCGGCGGTATCATGTGCCGCAGACGACGAACGAACATTCTGCGTCCGGTGACAGTCAAAGCTCGCGGATTATGCACCAGCGCTTGACACCAGCCGTGCTGCGAGTCGTCACGATCGTCGCCAGTGCCATTCTGCTGGCGGGGATGCTCCATGCGGCATCGCCGCAGCCCCCCGCGACGGCCGAGCCAGCCGATCTCGTCTCGCCCACGCCCACGGTCGGCCCAACCGACGAACTTCTCGCGCGGATGCTCACGCCTGAGGCGGAGATTCACCTCGGGCCGGGGCTCGCGAACCAGCGTCGTCTGATGGAGCGCGCAAGCAACCGCTCGCTCTCCTACACGCTCAAGTCCCTGTGGCGAGGCATCGTCGAATACGTCTTTCCGCCGAACGCGCTCTTCCGCCGTGGAGACGCTCTCGCGCGCGTCTACGATCCCGAGCTTCTGAGCGATCTGGAGCGCGCGGAGCGGCTCATGGCAACATCGGACGTCTCGCCGCTGACGATCGCGGCCGAGCCGCCTCCGCGGGCGGAGCCCGAGAATGCCGAGGCCGAGCCGCCGCCCCGCCCGGCGCCTCCGCGCCGACAGCCCGACACAGGTGCCTCGCGACAGCAGGTGACGGCACGCGACCTTCCTCCTGTGACCATCGACTTCGACTTTGAGGCGAACCAGCGTGAGCAGTCGCAACTGCGCGAGGAGGCCGAGCTCGCCGGCCAGGTGGTCAGCGCGGCGACGATCGACGTGCAGAGGGCATCAGACGAACTGACCTCCGCGCGGAGGGAGTTCGGACACCGGGCGGAGCTTTTCGACCGGGGAGCGCTTGCCGAGGCCGCGCTGCAGCCAGCGCGCGATCGCGTCCGTGCGGCGGAGGCCGATCTGGCCCGCGCTGAGGCCGCTCTCGCTGAGGCACAGCGTGGCTACGAGCGGATTGCCCGGCGCATCGAGGCTCTTGAGCGCGAGGCCGCGGACGCGCATCAGCAGCTTCAACAGGCGCGCCAGGCTCGTGCTCGGCAACTCGCGGCCACTCGCACACGTGAGGAATCGAGCGGCGCGGCTGAGGATCCCGACCCGCAGCCGGCACAACTCGAGCCCGTCGAGGCCGAACCGGAGCCCGAACCTTCGGTCGCGGCCGCACCCCGCAGCTACCCGATGGTGCGCGAGGTGCATGAGCTTGCGGCGCCTCGCTGGGAAGAGTTGCGGGCCGACGCGCCGGGGCTTGTCAGCGAGGTGCTCACTCCGCAGGGAACGCTTGTTGAGGAGGGCGACGATCTTCTGCGCGTGGCCAACGTGCAGATCGCACGGCTATCGGCGGTCGTCGCGACGTCCGACGCGCCGCAGTTCCGTGTCGGACGCTCCGTGACACTGACATTCGCCGACTATCCGGAAGCCCGGTTCGAGGGCTGGATCGCCTCCGTGGAACCGCGCGAGGGCGGCGAGGAGGTCGAGGTCAGCCTGCTCGTGGTCTGCGATTCTGGTCCATTCCGCGATGACTCCTACCTGGCCCTGCGCTGGATGACGCTTGAGGCGGGCGTCGGCGAAGACAAGATCACCGACGAGGCGATCACGCCGGTCAGAGAGCCCGTATCTGCAGCCGCGCAACTTCGCCTCCAGCGCATCTTCCCGACGATCGGGCCTGAAGACGTCTGGATCCGGCGCGTTACTGAGCCAATGGTCGCCAGCCGCGAGCACTTCTCAGGGCGACTGCGCCTCGAACCGATGACCCGACTGGCCGACCAGACGCCCACCGACGGCGCAGCGGCGCAGCGCCTGGCAGCACTTGCCAGGTGGCGCGCGAGCTTCATCGAGGGTATGACGACCACGATCCTTGACGACGGCACCGCCATCAGCTATCCGGCCGACAGTCCCACCTCCGATGCTATCCGGACGATGCTGGAGGGGCGTGTCAGCCATCGTCCGAACCTCTGCGCAGGCACGATGCGGGAGGCCCTCGGGTGGGGCCTGGGCGATGCGCATCAGTGGGCCTATCGCCTGCCGAGGATGGGCTACGTGGCGCGCGATGATGGCATTCCCCGTCCCGGTGACATTCTGGTGTGGCCGTTCACCTACGGGCCGGGGCGGTCACAACATATCGGGTTCGCGGTTCGCCAGGGACGTCGGTTGATGCTGCTCTCCAACCTCAACGGCCGCCTCGGTACGAGCGAGATCCTCGGCGGCTACATCGCGTTCTACCGTCCGTGTGACGAGGCCGCTGCAAGGCTGTAGCCGCACGAACTCACCACGTTCCGTCGCAGATGGCCCCCGTGTTTGACGATCGGAAGAAGGTCTCTCCCGTTCGCCCGCGAATGCCCCACCGTCACAGAGCGTAGAGCGCGTTTTGCCGCCACGGTCGGCCGATCACCGTGGTGACGGGAGGGGACGCCCGATGGCGATCTTCCGTGCGTGGGCTCGCGCAGTGATCTGCGGCCTGTGCGCCGTGCTTCTGGCCGCGGCCGGCCTGGTCTGGACGGATGAGGCTCTCTGGAACGCGCTGCAGAGGCGCCTGCTGCGGAAGCCTTCGCCGGTCCTCTGCCAGATGCGCGCCGAGATGCGACCTCCCCCCGACTTCCTCGATCGCGCCCTCACGACAGGCTCGTTACGTCTCGAGTATGACCTCGAGGTCCGCTCTCCCCGGCGCGCCGAACCGACGCCGGCCACCATCGAGGTCTCCGCCGGTCCGGTCCTCATCACCATCTGCGCCTCCGAAGCCCGGCTCATCGACGACAGACTCCGCAACTGCTGGCGCGTCGAGCTGCGCACCGATCCCGTCACAGACGTCCGCACCATAGTACACTTCGCCCCGGACGGCGCCCTGCACAGCATTCCCGTCGCGTTCACCTGCACGCCCATGATGCATCCGGACACCGGTGCGCCGGCACTCGTCGTTGAGCGGGTGGAGTGTGCGACGATCAGCCTTACGGTCCCCGAGCCCCGTCCTGCGGGCGCCCTCTGCGTCATCGGCGCGCGCCAGTTCTCCGCACCTTCGACGGACGCTGCCACTGACGTCTTTCGGATCTCAGCGGTAAGGATCAACGGTGTCAGTGTCATGCCCGAGATGGTCGTCGCTCGGGTGGATGCCCCGCTGCAGGTCTGCCCACAGGAGGCCTGCTGGGCGCTGCGGCTCGGTCAGGAGGCCAGCTTCAGCGGATGAGGACGCGCGGGGCCTCGAGCCGTAGCATGGAGGCCCCGCCAGAGGTTGCGCACGTGCCACCGCTACCGCTGTTGGGTGAAGCCCGCCAGGCCGAGGCCCTCGTCTGTTTCGTCGCCCTCCTCGATCGGCACCTCATCCGCGTGCTCCATGACCTTACGGTAGGCATTGGCGCACTGGGTGATGTACTCCTCGTCGCAAAACGAGAAGCGGGGGATGTTGTACACGCGGCGGAACATCTCCATCGTCTGTGGCAGATCGTCGTCGCCCATGCGCATGTCCTCCTGGGCGAAGCGCACAGCGGTCGGCACGTCCTCCCCGTAGATGGCGTAATCGTTGAAGGCGGGGTGGCGATGTAGCAGGCGGTACCCACCTGCCCTGCAGACTGTGCCCTCGGCAGTGACCGCGCGCGCGAATGACTTCAGCGGCAGGTTGTTCGGGGCCGCGTCCTGGTCGTAAATCCCGTGCGGCGCATACCAGCCGCCGAGCGTCGAATCCTCCCACTTCGGATAGTGGGGCACGATCCCGGGGACGTCCTCCAGCAGACCCCACCACAGCTTCGCAGCCTTCTCCTTCTCCTCGAGGATCCCCGGGTACTTCTCGAGCTGAACCTGAGCCATCGCGGCCGAAAAGCCGTTCATTCGGAACTTGTGCCCGCCGAGTGCCAGCCCCTGGAGGCGCCGGTACTCTTCCATCTCGCAGTATTTCGCGATCCGGCCGTAGTGCCCGAAGACGATGGCTCGCTCGTAGATCTCCTGGTCATCGGTGCAGAGCATTCCGCCCTCGGAGGTCGGCAGCGCCTTCCCGGTCATCAGCGACATCGCCGACACCTGTCCCAGCGAGCCGACCAGCCGGCCCTTGTACCTCGCACCATGGGCATGGGAGACGTCCTCGATAACAGGGACGCCGGTCTCCTCCGAGATCTCCATAAGTGCGTCCATGTCCGCCGGATGCCCGTAGATGTGCACCGCCATGATCGCCTTCGTGCGTTCGGTTATCTTGCGCCGAACGTCCTCGGGATCGATGCACAGCGTGGCCCTCTCGATGTCCGCAAAGACGACCACACCGCGCAGCGAGAGCACTGGCATCGCGGAGGCCCAGTAGGTTACCGACGGGCAGATTACCTCATCGCCCTCACCCACGCCCACGCCCCAGAGGGCCCCGTAGAGCGCCGCAGTGCCCGTGTTGTGCGCCAGCGCGTATCTGGTACCCTGCCACCTGGCGTACTGCTCCTCGAGCGCGAGCGACGGCTCGATCGAGGACATCTGCCGCGAGTGCAGCATCTCCACGATCGCCTTCTCGTCGCGCTCGTCGATAATCGGATGCACGAAGATGTCGCCGGGGTCCCGTGTGACCGCCTTCGGACCGCCGTTGATCGCCAGCGTAGCCATCTCTTCCAGCTCCTCACCGCGATGATAGCGCTCCCACCGTCCTGAATACGGTTAGTTCGCGCTCGTGTAGCATCGACCTTCGCGCAGGACATGCGCGCCGGATGACGAATGCATTCAGTGCCGGTCATCCAGAACGCACGGAGGTGGCGATGGTGGAGGAGCGCAATGACTCCTGCTGCCCGATGATGGACGTAGTCAGAGACTACTTCCCGGTCGTGCCGATCGTCGTTCCGCTGCTGTTTCCGATACTGCCCGCGATCTGCCTGATCGTGTACATGAACCGGATCGTTACGAGCCTGGAGCGAATCGAGGGACAGCTCAGCGAGATTCTGTCCACGGTTCGGCGCATCGGCTGAGCAGGCCGGCAGCCAGCATCCATCCAGCGAACACAAACGCGGGGAGGCGCAGCGAATGCAGCGCACAGCAGTAATCGCAGTCGTCCTTATCTTTACGGCTGGCCTCTGTCTCGCCCAGCCCTTCACAATCGAGGATTTCGACAGCCCTGAGGCATTCGCCGAGGGGGGGCGTGCCCGCGCCGCAGCGGGCGCCGCGTACGAGGTGGTCGATGACGGTCAGGGCGGTAGCGCCATCGCCGCCACATTCCCAGGAGGCGGGATGGTCACAATTTCCCTGGAGGGCGAGGTAGACCGCGAGGAATGGGACGGCTGCAATGGCGTGGCGTTCCGCTTTCGCGGCGATGGCTCCGAGCTGTGGGCCTGCATCGGGCTGCAGGGCGAGGGCTCAAATCGACAGTTCAGCTACAGCCTCTACGTACCGCTTGCCGACACCGAGTGGCACGAGGTTCGCGCACACTTCTCCGAGTTCTCGGCCACCGATACACCCGTTTACGGCCTCGGCGAGCCTGGAATGCTGCCCATCAGCGGCATCGGCGCAATCGTCCTCGGTGACCGCTGGTCGATCCACTGGAACAACGCCTCAATTCCGCCGCACGAGTTCGCAATCGACGATTTCCGCCTCATCAGCGACGCGCCTGAGCCCTCGCCCACACCACCCGCGCGGCCGCTCGATGACGTCCTCAGGCTGATGCGCGACGAGCAGCCGGTCACCATCCAGTGCATGGGCGACTCGATCACCGCCGGCACCGGCCTACCCGACCGCGACAGCCAGCGCTACGCGGTCCTGCTGCAACAGAAGCTGCGCGAGCGCCTCGGCTACGACGAGATCGTCTGCTACTCACGCGCTGTGGGTGGCTCGAAGACAAACCATGGTCGCGCATGGATCGGCCGCGACTTCGATGATGTTAAGCCCGATCTCGTCACCATCGCTTACGGCTACAACGACAAGTCGGGCACGTACCCGGCTGACTACTACCGCTTCTCGATGGCTGACTACATCGATCGCATCGCCCGGGTGACCGCCGGACAGGCCGCGATCTGCCCCATCACCACACTTCCGGGCGACGGACCGCGCTTCGTGATGCTGGACGACTACGCGCAGCAGGTGCGCGACCTGTGCGCCGAGCGCGAGGACGTGCAGTGCATCGACCTGCACACGCAGATCAAAGCGATGGGAGCCGCGGCGTGGGGCGCTATGCTGCGCGATATGGCCCACCCGAACGTGGACGGCCACGAATGGCTCGCCGAGGCGATCGCAGACTGGCTGGTCGAGCGGGTGGAAGCGCTGGAGTGAGGCGGCGTCCTGCATTGGCCCCAAGATCCATCACCGCCCCGTAAAACAAACGGGCCGCCGCGGAAGTTGGAGAGGCTCGCGGCGGCCCATGACCTGTCGCAGGATGGCTCTGCTTACTTCACGTTCTCTTTCAGCCACTCGAGGCACTTGGTGTAACCGATCGCGCCATCCTCCTGCCCCTCATACTCGGCGCAGTATGCACCGTCATAGCCGGCGTCCTTCAGCGCATCCAGTGCCGCCTGCAGCGGAATCTCGCCCTCGCCGAGCGCCGCCCCCTGGTAGTCCGGACGCGCGTGACGGCCATCCTTAATGTGCGTGTGCAGCGTCCACGGGGCGATCGCCTCGTAGATCTCAGGGAGTTTCTCGACCTCGTAGCCGTACCAGCGGTAGTTCATCGTATCCATGTTTGCGCCGACATACTCGCTGTCCACGGTCTCGAAGACCTCAAGCTGCAGCTCATAGTCGTTGCTGATGACCCCGTGGTTGTCGATCGCGAGGTACATCCCAAGCTCCTCGCAGACGGGAAGCGTGGCATTCACGCACTTGATGATCGCCTCTGCGTACTTGTCCTCCGGCACGGATTCCTTTGGCTGACCGCCCTCGGTCCGGAAGATGTCGCAGTCCATGATCTTCGTCAGCTCGGCGATGCGTCGTGTGCGCATGACCTGCTCGTTGATTGCGTCCTCGTCGAGATAAACGAAGTCATTGCCCAGCGATACGGCCGATGTGACGATCCCGAGCCCGTCCATGAGTTTCTTCAGGTCCTCGCAGTGGGCCTCGTAGTCGGATTCGTCCATCTCCTCGGGCATCAGATCGTTCCAGCGAAGCTCCACGCACTCAAAGCCGGCATCCGCGGCCCAACGCACGAACTCCTCGGTGGTGTCGCCGGGCGCCCGATAGTGAATCAGACCAAGCATCATGGTGCTATCCCTCTCATCTCACGTGATGTGCTGCTTGCTGTAACTCAGATTCGCCGCGCGGAGTTGAAGACCTCCGCCCCCGGCCCGGCGTGCGGGTCCACACGGGGCTCTCAGAGGCCGCCCATTCTGCAGGCATAAGGCCCGTCACGCTCAGCAGCGGCAGCCGTCGGGCGAGCATCTGGCGGGTCAGAACCGGCCCGTTGCCCTGATGCCGACCCCAATCGACTGGTCCGGTGTGGCGATAATCGATGTCGCCGGAGTCGGTCCCGCTACATTCGTCGCGAACAGATCGATCCACAGGTCGCCGTCATCGCGCACCCACGTGGCGCCTGCGGACCAGGCCAGATCGTCCTCCAGCGCGTTCGTGCTCTCGTTGATGCTGTTCTGGCCCTCAACCACCACCTGCGCGTCTGCGTGGAGAACGAACCCCTCGATCTCGTGCACAACACCGGCGCTGATCGCGACGACATCGCCGAAACCGTCGATGGTTCCATCGCCGACCTTTGGCGCTTCATCGAAACCGATGTAGCGCGGCATCACCAGAACGTTCGTGCGCGGCGCCACCTGCACCTGAACGGGGATCGAGAGGGTCAGGATGAGGTCGTCGGAGGTCGCAGTAAGCGGAATGGCCGTGTTCGTGCCCTCCATGTCGTTGAGGGGGTACTCAATGCCCGGGATCACCGCGACCGTGTAGCCGTCTCCGCGGTGCGCCAGCCAGCGCATCCTCGCGCCCAGCAGCCACGCCTCCGAATCGCGGATGGTTCCGGCGATCGGGTCCTCGCCGCTTGTGTCCATGTAGAACAACGAGAAGCCGTAGTCGATCTCCTCGTCCAGGTCGCGACCAACCGGCCAGAGGACCTCCAGAGCCCAGGTCTGGTTGTCGGTATCGAAGAACCGTGCCTCTACGGAGCCCAGTGTGCCCGGGCCCTGGTACGGATCCGCGCCCGGAAGGTTCGCGGTCCCGTCCGCGGAAACCGCCATGCACACTGTGGCGGCGGCAATGACTGCCAGCAACCGTGACGTCACCGTCGAGAAACCCAATCGAATCCCTCCTGAGTCAGTTCAGGCGCCCGGGCAGGTGCATTGGCTCCGGACGCGGATGTTCCAGCCGCCGGCATCTTGGCCGCCGCGCGGGCATTCTCCTCCCTCCCACCTGAAATGCCGACGTCCCGGGCCATTCGCTCTGGAAGTCGCCGAGCGCTGGGTGCGCGCCGGCTACCGGGGGCGCTCGGGGGCACCGTCGTCAGCGGTCGAGGATAATCTCCGCCAGCCGCTCGCGTGCACGCGCGTAGTCGCGCGCGTCGTGGCTCCAGTCCTGGAACGAAGTCGCGATCCCCGCCACGATCTCGTTCACCTGCTTCTCCGGATCGCGTGGCCTGATGACGCGCATGGTCTCCGGCCCCATGACCGCCCGGTAGGAGCCCCTGCCGCCCTCCTGCGCCGCCATCACCATATACTCGTAGTCCTCCATCGCCTCGCGCACCAGCTTCAGGCGAATGGACGTGACCGGCCCGTCGATCCCCGCCGGCTGCCCGGGGTAAAGCAGCATCCCCTCGCCCCAGAAGCGCTCGCGGAAATGCGGGGCCTCCCACACGCCCTCGGGCGTCTCGTACGCGCTCCAGTAGACGCTCGACCAGTAGAGGAAGCCGGTGATGTCATAGTGCCAGCTCACCCAGAAGGGCGCGCGGTAATGCAGCGGCTCCATATCGATCTGCCACCACGGCGTACCCTCCGGGCCCTGGCAGAGCGCCGTGTAGCTCCACAGTTCCTCGCCCAGCGCCAGACGCTCATTCGCGGTCGGCTCGTCCCACAGCCCCCAGAGCGGGCACCAGATGTCCACAGCGCCGTAGAGATCACCCCACGCGGGGTCACTCGGTTTGGTCTGCTCCGTGCAGAGCCGCGCGATATCGGGATCCGCCGCCTCGATCAGCGCGCCCTGCTGGCGCACAATCTCGTACTCCTCGGGGTCGTTCGGCTCGTCCCTCATGTAGATGTAGGCCAGCTCGAGGTAGCCAAGCTCCCTCAGCCAGTCCGCCAGCGCAGCAATGTGGGCTTTTCGCCGCTCGTCATCACCGGACGGGAAGGGCATGCGGAGCGCGTTTACATGCTCCTCCTCGACAAGCCGCCGCAGGCGCTCTGCCTCACCATCCTCCTGCAGACCCTCCTCCGGGCTCCAGTCCGGCCAGATGTCGCCTAGAGAACTGGGAATAGCACGGTGGTTGAGCAGCGTCTGGATGTATCTGTCCTCGATCGTCGCAAACTCGTCACTGCCCGCGTCCATTCCGAGGAAGCTCGCCACGCGACTGCCCAGGGCGCCGAAGTTTGAGCGCATCGCGATCTCATCCGGCAGTTCGAAGTCCCACACGCGCAACTCGACCGGGACGCGCGCGAGCTCCACGTTGCCTGCCGCGACCGTGACCGTCCCGCGATATTCGCCC
>JALGTR010000303.1 GCA_029821265.1 Candidatus Zipacnadia bacterium | reverse complement strand
CATCTGTCGTCCGGCGACGAGGTCCGCCGCACCGGCCGCGTGATCGACGTGGCGGTTGGCGAGGACCTGCTCGGCCGCGTGGTCAACGCCCTCGGCGAACCGCTCGACGGCGGTCCGCCGATCCGTTCGTGGGTGCGCCACCCGATCGAACGTGAGGTCCCGCCGATCATGAACCGCGCCCCGGTCAGCGTGCCCCTGCAGACGGGGCTGAAGGCCGTAGACGCGCTCATCCCCGTCGGGCGGGGTCAGCGCGAGCTGATCGTCGGCGACCGGCAGACCGGGAAGACCGCGGTGGCGGTTGACACGATCATCAACCAGCGCGACATACAGGTGAAATGCATCTACTGCGCCATCGGCCGCCGCAGCGACGACACCGCCAAGGTCATCGCCCACCTCCGCGAGTACGGAGCCATGGATTACACCACTGTGGTTGTGGCATCCGGGGAGGATCCGCCCGGTCTGCAGTACGTCGCGCCCTACGCCGCCACCACCATGGCCGAGTTCTTCATGGGACAGGGCGACGACGTTCTGATCGTCTACGATGACCTCAGCCAGCACGCCAAGGCCTACCGCGAGATCTCCCTGCTGCTCCGCCGGCCACCGGGACGAGAGGCCTACCCGGGCGATATCTTCTACATCCACTCGCGCCTGCTCGAACGCGCGACGCACCTGCGGCCCCACCTCGGCGGCGGCTCGATGACCGCGCTACCGATCGTCGAGACTGAGGCGCAGAACATCTCGGCGTACATCCCGACCAACCTGATCTCGATCACCGACGGGCAGATATACCTCAACCCCGAGCTGTTCCAGAAGGGCATCCTGCCCGCCATCGACATCGGCGAGTCCGTCTCCCGCGTCGGGGGGAAGACGCAGCTTCCAGCCTACCGTGCCGTGGCAGGCGACCTGCGGCTTCAGTACACGCAGTTCGAGGAGCTGGAGTCATTCGCCCGCTTCGGGACACGGCTCGACGAGGAGACGCTCGCCAAGCTCGAGCGCGGCCGTCGCGTGCGGGAGGCCCTGCAGCAGCCTCAGTTCGAGCCGATCCCCGTTCCGGAGCAGATCGCGGTGCTTCTGGCCGCCAGCCGCGGGGTTTTCGACGATATCGAGCCTGACGCCGTCTCCAGGGTGGCCAGGCACGTTCGGGAGGCCGTGACCGAGAGACTGCCGGAGCTGTGCGACCGAATCGTCGCGGGCGAGCAGCTCTCCGACGAGGACCTCGAAAGCATGGAGACCGTCGCCCGGCAGGCGGCGTACTTCGAGATCGAGGAGGAGCCCGGAGAAGATGGAGACGATTGAGGCCCTCCGCGATCGCATAGGCACCGCCGAGAGCCTCCAGTCGGTCGTCACCACCATGAAGTCCCTCGCAGCGGTCAACATCCAGCAGCTCGAGGGCGTTCTCCGACCGCTGGACCACTACAGCCGCTCCGTCGAGTTGGGCCTGCAGGTGGTGCTGACCAGGCGACCGGAGGGTGTCGCCGTCGTGGAGCCGGCGCTGAGCGATTCACTGGGGCTCGTCGTGTTCGGCTCCGATCAGGGGATGTGCGGGCAGTTCAACGAGGACATCGTCTCACATGTGGTCGATGAACTCGACGCGGTTGGTTTGCCCACGCGTGATCGGGCGATCCTGGCCGTCGGAGCACGCGCTGTGGCCGGTCTCGAGAACGCGGGCCTGGCGATCGACGACTACCTCGGCACCCCCGCCTCGCCCGGGGCTATCACCCCGGTCGTCGAGCAGATCCCGCTGATCGTGGAGCGCTGGCAGAATCAACGCGGCATCGACCGGGTCATGCTGTTCTACAACGAGCGCGTGTCATCCGGACACTACCGTCCGGCCACGAACCGCCTGCTTCCCATAGACCGTGAGTGGCTCGCCAGCATTGAGCGCCGACGCTGGCCCTCAAAGGTCCTCCCCACCTTCGCCATGCAGTGGCGGCCGCTGTTCTCCCGCCTGATGCGGCAGCACCTGCTGGTGGTGCTCTACCGCGCGGTCGTGGAATCGATGATCAGCGAACACACCGCGCGCATGGCGTCCATGCAGGCGGCCGAGAAGAACATCGAGGAGCGCCTGGAGGAGCTCCGCGCGCAGTTCCGGCAGACGCGACAGAGCTCGATAACCGCCGAGCTGCTCGATATCGTGTCAGGTTTCGAGGCGATTCGCACCGAGGACGACCTCTGACGACACAATATCACCATTCTTGGCGGAAAAACGAAAGATGATTTGCCGCCAGCTGCGGAGAAATGCTCACGTGACGGGGAAAGATGACTGCCGGGTGTCCCCCGCCGAGTGTTCATTATTCTACGTCCGGTGGGATGATGGAGCAGCTTCCTCAAACTGAGACGGAGTTGGTCCAACTTGCCGCGAATTGCGACGACGAGGCGTTCTGCGCTCTGCGTGATCGCTACGCGCGCCACCTGCGCATGATCATCGCCAGGTACGCAGCGGATCCGGAGGACCGCGAGGATCTGCTGAGCGAGATCACCGCCAAACTGCTGGAAGACGACAGGCGCGTACTGCGGGCGTGGCAGCCGATCGCTCCGTTCGGCGCATTCCTCACAGCCATCGCCGTCCGCCACTGCCTGGCGTGGCTGGATCGCAAGAACACCCGCAGCGAACATGTGGCGCGTCTGCAGCCTGCAGCGGAGGATGCGGACGTGTCCGATATCCTCGAACGCCTCATTCCGGCGGACGATAAGGTTGAGCCCGAGGCCGCCGTGATCCGTCGGGACATGCAGGAGACGCTTCATGGCTTCATCATGCAGCTCTCCGACAGCGACCGTCTGGTGCTATCTCTGAGGTTCGCCGAGGGGATGAGCGGGCCCGCCATCGCGCGGCTTCTCGGAATATCGCGCGGCGCCGCGCGCCAGCGCATATACAAGGCTCTCCGCCGACTTGCGGCTATCATCGACCAGCATGATGCGGAACTTTAGTTCATAGAGCGGTAACACTATAATCACACAAACGCATAAGTGATAGCAGATGGATAAATGCACACACGTGGCGGAGATGATCGTGAGCATGGACGGGGATTCCTCGTTCGACGACGAGGACTTGCTCAGACACCTCGCCGAATGTGCGGACTGCCGGGAGGATCTCGAGGCGGTCCGGGCGGCGGCGCGGGTGGCCATGAGTGCATCGTTCGATTGGGCCGACGATTCCGAGGTCGAGCATCCCAGTGACGTGGACCTCGCGGCTTTTGCGGCGCACGGGCTGGCGGCGCCGCAGGCGAGCGAGCGACTCGTCGCACACCTCTCACACTGTGCCAATTGCCGGCGCGTGGTCCTGGCGGTCCACGCGCTCCTCGATCAGCATGCCGATCTGCTCGCCGAGGCCGCCGCCTCGACGCCATCGCGGGCGCCAGGCAGCTTCCTCGATCAGGTGCGATTGGTTCTCTCGACGCCGGAGCGTGTTGGTCGAGTAATCGGCGGATTCGTCGCCTGGATCATCGAATGGGCGGCGTTTTCACTGACGATACTCGTGCTGATCGCGGCATACGTTATTGACC
>JALGTR010000068.1 GCA_029821265.1 Candidatus Zipacnadia bacterium | reverse complement strand
CGCGCCGGGAGGGCTCCGCCAGTACGTGGGTCTCTGCACTTGAGTGGCGCAAGCCGGGCGAGGCGTTGACGCTGACCGAGATCCGGGAGATCCCAGTGGAGCTTCCAGTGAACGCCGGAGGCACGGCGCAGGCGTGGGAGATCGCGCGCGATGACGACACGGAGCTGGTCAGGCTGGCCGATGGAGTGCCCGGCATCAAACGCTTCGGCGGCGTCACGACTGAGGCCGACTTCTGGTACGTTTCCTTGCGCGACGGCGAGGTCGCCGAGATGGAGCACATCGACCTGCCGGACTGAGCGCTCGCCAGCCGGTCAGACCTCCACGCTTCGGTGTGTGCGCGCCGATTCGACTGCGGCCATCGCGGCGCGAAGCGCCTGCACGCCCTCGGCGGCGGTGCAGGCAGGCGGGCCCTCTCCCGTGATGGCCGCGAAGAACTCCTCGTGCTCAACGCGGTAGATGTCGTCGCGACCGACGACCACATTCTCGACGTGGTAGCCCTCGCGCTGAGGATCGAAGATGCGCAGCTCTCCCGCCATCCAGTCGTAGCAGAGTACGCCCTCGTCGCCGAAGACCTCGGTCATGTGCCGCTGCGGGTGCTGGACGTAGTCCGCGTGCATCTGCGAAAGCGCGCCCGACTCGTGGGTCAGGATCAGGCTGAAGACGTTCGGCGTGGGCATGATCGGCAGGTCGCCCATCGTCACCGATTCTGCACTTACGCGAGTGATCGGTCCGATTAGCAGCGCCATGTAATCGAGCAGATGCGTGTAATCGATGATCAGCGCGTTCTCTTCCTCCAGCCGGTAGTTCGTGGTCGCGCACATGAGCGTGAAGTACGTGCCGACCATCGCCCGGCCGCCGACGATCGTGCCGCAGACACCCTCCGCGACCAGTTCACGCAGACGTTTGAGGCCGGCGTGGGAGCGAAGCGAATAGCCCACCACGAGAGTGCCCGCCGCCCGCTCCGCCGCGGCCGCAATCGCCTCGCCGTTGTCGACCGTATCCGCGATCGGCTTCTCACACAGCACATGACAGCCTGCCTCAAGCGCGGCGACCGCCATGGGGCGGTGCAGGTGGTTGGGGGTGCAGACGAAGACCGCGTCAGGGCCCTCCGCCAGCGCGTTCTCGTAGTCCGAGAACCCGCGCGAACCGGGCGCCTCGGAGAGGGCCGCCTGCAGGTTCTCCTCACGCGTGTCGCAGACCAGCACGTCGAGGCAGGGGCGCTCGGACAGCAGCCTCGCGTGGCGGCGGCCTATGGAGCCGCAGCCGACGACCAGCACGGTTGCCTCGGGTATCATGACCATGCGGTGAAGCCTCCATCGACGGCCAGGTTCTGCCCGGTGACGTAGGCGGCCGCGTCGGAGGCGAGGAAGACGACCGCCCCTTTGAGGTCGACCCCGTCGCGACCCATGCGGCCGAGCATCACGTGGCTGTTGTACCTGCGGATAAACTCCTCGGGCTGACCCCGCTCGAAGCCACCGGGGGAGATTGCATTAACGCGGATCCCGTGGCGCCCGTTCTCGGCCGCGAGGTCCCGCGTGTAGCCGATGATGCCCGCCTTCGCGGCCGAGTAGTCGCTCATATTGGGCACCATCTCCTCGGAGCCCTCTTAGACCCAGCGGTCGCGGCCGACCATGCCGGCGATCGATGCGATATTGATGATCGAGCCCCCGCCGCGGTCGCGCATCATCGGGATCGCCTCGCGACAGCACAGGAACGTGCCGAGGATATTGACCTCCAGCACGTAGCGGAAATCCTCGAGCAGTCTCTCCTCCACGGTGACGCCGCCACCGGTGAGCCTCGCCCCGCCGGCGTTGTTAACCAGCACATCCACGCCGCCGGGGCCGTCGGCAACCTCCTCGAAAGCTGCGCGAACGGAGGCCTCGTCGGTGACGTCCATTGCGAGCCCGAGCACCGACACCCCGACGTCCTCGGAGATTGCATCGGCGGCCCGCCGGGCCTTGTCGGCCTCGCGGGAGGTGATGACCAGCTCGGCCCCCGCCTCGCCGAGCGCCTCGGCCATGTCGAGGCCCAGGTTCTGTGCCCCGCCGGTCACCATCGCGATCCGGCCTTCCAGACTGAAAAGCTCTTTGATGTGCGGTCCCCGTCGTCCCATCGCTATCCCTCCGGCTGTGCTCATGGGTCTCGGCCATCTTTCCTCGCCATGCCGCCGCCACCTGCTCGGCTCAGAATATGCGTCGCGAAAGAAGGTATCGCCCCCCCCGATGGACGAATATTGAGTTCTAACGTATGCTTCGCGACCCCGAACACCGGAAGGGACTGAGAGACCGTAGCTGACCAGGCCATTACCGCTCAAATCCAGCAACGTGAGATAGGCTCCCCGGAGCGCACCGGGATCACCCCCAGGGCAATCATCATCGCCTTCGTGCTGGTCATCGGTTTCACCGTGGCCGGCTGCTTCTCGGTGTTTCTGCGTTACGAGATCATCGGGACGGGCTATCTGCCGCGCGGCGCCGTGGCCCTGCTGCTGGCACTTGTCGCCGCTAACGCGCTGCTGCGGGCCGCGAGGTGGCTGCGCATCCGTCCACTGTCGGCAAAGGAGCTTCTGCTCGTCTTCCTGCTGCTGATGGTATGCGGCGCCATCGCGGGGCAGGAGTACGCCCAGCACTTCTACCTGAAGCTGCTTGGGGTCTCCTACTATTCCACGCCTGATATCGCGCCTCCCGAGCTGTTTCTGCAGGACCTCAACGAGCTTCTGCTGCCTGCCGACAGCCCGTCGGATCCCGTGACGGTCTGGGCACACGAGGGCCTTCCGCCCGGCAGGACGTGGCCGTGGCGCGCGTGGGTGACGCCGCTTCTCGTCTGGACTCCGTTCATCCTGGCGGTCTACTGGTTTGTGCTGTGCTTTGCGGCAACTCTTGCGTGGCGGTGGGAACGAGAGGAGAAGCTGCTCTACCCGCTGGTCGAGGTGCCTGTCGAGGTCGTGCAGGGCGAGCCCTCGGCCGCGGCTTCTCTGCTCAAAAACCCGATGACCTGGATCGCCTTCGCGCTGCCATGCATCCACTACACGCTCAAAGGCCTGCATGGCTACTGGCCGTCGATACCATTCGTTGAGCTTGACCGGAACATGCAGACGCGCTTCGCCGGACCGTGGGCGGCCTTCAACGGCATTCTGCTTTACATCCGCATGGACATGATCGGGATCGCCTACCTGCTCTCCAGCGAGGTTGGCTTCTCACTGTGGTTTTTCTTCTTCTTCCGGCGGATTCAGCAGTTCATCCGGATGGCATTCGGGGTGACGACCGCGCACCATCAGTTCTTCCAGCTTCAGACCATCGGCGGCTACCTTCTGCTGGCGGGTGCGCTGCTTTACTCCGCGCGCGATCATCTGAAGAAGGCGATAGCCGTCGCCTTTGGCTGGAAGAGGTTGCATCCCGAAGCCCCGGACCGGGAGGAGCCCTATCACCTGGGCGTCCTCGGCTCGATCGGTGCCTTCCTGTTCCTGGTCTGGTGGTGCAGCTACTTCGGGATGGACACAATCTGGGCGATCGCGCAGTACGTCTTCTTCCCACTGGTTGGGATGGTGGTCGCCCGAGTGATCTGCGAGGCAGGCATCTTCGTCTACAGCGCCCCGCTGGGCGGCTATACCGCGGGCTTCAACGAGGCCCTGTTCTTGCTCTTTGGCCCTGAACGCATCGGCCCGAAGAACCTGGCGATGATGACCCTCACGAGCCATGTGCAGATTCGCTCCACTGCCACCCAGAACATGGCGGCGGTCTTTCAGGGCTATCGGATCGGCAGCGCGATGGGCGCTCGACGGCGCGATATCATGCTGCTATCGATCGCGGCGGTTGCCGCTGCCGTGATCGCCTGCCACGTGACCGCGCCGTACGTCATCTACAACTGGGGCGTCCCGAAGCTGGCGGAATGGCCCAGCAACGCCGGCCTGAACACTACGCGCGGCATCGCGCGGCTGATCGAGCAGCCGAGCTCGCTCGTGGCAGAGGACTGGTTCGCGCTGGCGCTGGGAGCAGGTACGACGTGGGCGCTCTTCGCGCTGCGTCGCCAGTTCGTGTGGTGGCCGCTGCACCCCCTGGGCTTCGTGACATGGCTCGGATGGCCGATCGACCGCTACTGGACCTCGATCTTCATCGGCTGGCTGCTGAAGGTGACGGTGATGCGCCTTGGAGGCTTCCGCGCCTTCAGGAGATTGCGGCCTCTGGCCTTTGGTCTGATCCTGGGGATGAATGTGATCTTCACGGTCTGGATCATCATTCACTTCATCTGGCCGTCGCCGTTCCCGATCATGATCGACTGAGCGGCCGTCAGCAGAGCATGCGCCGCCGGTCGCCACGGCCGGCGGCGACCGTCCGTCCGATCTCGCCAAGCTGCTTCGCGAGGCGATCTGCGGTCGCGTCGGCGGTCTCTTCAGGGATGGCCTTGCCGGGATAGAGCCGGTACATCTCACGATACCGGCGCGGCGTGACGTTCGGCATGATTACGTTGGCGCCGCGCTGCAGCCCCAGCCAGCGTCCCTCCCGGCGGTTGACGGTCGCGAGAGCCGTTGTGGCGGGGATGTTCGCGTCCGGGCGCACGATGCGGGTGAGGGCCACCACCTTGTAGCCCATCCGGTCCGTTGCGGGGACCTGCTCGCCCTCGGGGAGTGGCGGCAGCTCGCCACAGCCGGCCGGCGTATCCGGGTTCGGGATGAACGGGCCGACGCCGATCATGTCCATGTCCATCGCCCGGAAGATCGCGATATCCCGGGCCAGCGACGCGTAGCTCTGCCCGGGGATGCCGATCATCACCCCGCCTCCGGCCTCGTAGCCAAGCTCCCGAAGAACCTCGAGCTGCTCCAGCCGGTTCGGTTCGCCCTCACGAAGCGGCGGATGGATGCGCGCGTAGAGGCCCGGATCCGACGTCTCGAACCGCAGAAGATAGCGATCCGCGCCCGCCTCGCGCCACGCCCGCAGATCCTCAAGCGGCCGCTCGCCCATACTCAGTGTGACCGCAAGGTCGGTCCGGCGTTTAATCTCCGCAATGACCTCAGCCAGCCACTCGCGCGTGATGCCGTAGTCCTCGCCCGCCTGCATCACGATCGTCCCCCAGCCGAGGGCAGCGGTCGTCGCGGCACCCTCGAGGATCTCCTTCCACGTCAGGCGATAGCGCGGCAGGTTGACGTTTTCCGCGCGCAGGCCGCAGTACGCGCAGGAACGCGCGCAGTTGTTGGATATCTCCAAAAGGCCACGGATATGCACCTCGTCTCCGACATACCGACGGCGAAGCTCATCCGCCACCTCCCAGAGGGTGGCCAGTGCCTGAGGGTCATCCTCACGCAGCCAGCGCTCGATCTCGCACACGGACATCTCAGGACCCGGCATGCTCGCGCACGTCCTCCATCGCGGCCTGATAGGCCTCCAGCGCGGCCGGGAACGGACTGAGGGCGCGCTCGAGGATGCCCAGCGAATGCGCGATGACGATCCCGTAGTTGGTGATCGGCACGCCCTGATCGCGGCAGCGCAGCAGGCGGCTGAGCATCTCCCGACGGTTATGTACACAGGCGCCGCAGTGGATGACGAGGCCGTACGGAGAGAGGTCCTCGGGGAAATCGTGGCCCTGAACAGTCGTGAAGCTCAGCTCTCCGCCGACGTGTTGCGTCAGCCAGCGGGGGATCTTCACGCGGCCGATATCCTCGGCAATCGGATGATGGGAGCAGGCCTCGGCCACGAGCACCTCGTCGCCCGGGCGCAGGCGCTCGACCGCCGCCGCGCCCTCGCTCTGCACGACGATATCGCCGCGGAAACGGGAGAAAAGGATCGAGAAGCTGGTCATCGGCACGTCAAGCGGGGTGTCCGCGGCGACCTTCAGGAACGCCTGTGAATCCGTCACCACGAGGTCGGGCGGCGTCCTCAGGCGCTTGAGGGCGTCGGGAAGCTCACGGTCTTTGACGACCATGCAGTACGCGTCTCCATCAAGCAGATCGCGGATCGACTGCACCTGGGGCATGATCAGGCGGCCCTTCGGCGCCTCCTTGTCGATCGGCACGACCAGCACCGCCATGCCGCCGGGGCCGACGAGGTCCGCCACGATCGACGGCTGCTCCACGAAGTCCGGTGGCGCGGCGTCAAGCAGCGCCTGGCGGAAGTCGAGGATACCCTCGCCTTCGGAGGCGATCGTCTCGACATGGCGGATCCCGCGGCGCTCCAGTTCGGCGACGGCCTCCGGCGGCGGGCTGCGCAGATCGATCTTGTTGAAGACCACCACGATCGGCACGTCACGCTCGGTGAACTCGTCGATGATCCCGCGCTCGAACTCGCCCCACGCTCCGTCGGTCACGAGTACTGCGAGATCGGTGCGGTCGAACGCGCTGCGCGTCTTCTGCACGCGAAGCTCACCGACCGTGCCGGCATCATCGATGCCGGCGGTGTCGATGAAAAGCACCGGCCCGAGCGGCAGCAGCTCCATCGGTTTCTCGACTGGGTCGGTCGTCGTACCGGCCTGTTCGGAGACGATCGAGACCTGCTGGCGCGTGATGGCGTTCAGAACGCTCGATTTGCCCACGTTCCTGCGACCGAACAGCCCGATGTGTAGCCGGAACGACCAGGGTGCGCTTCGCATCTGCGACGATCAGCTCATGATGAGGGCCGCGGCAGCATGACTGTCGTCCGGGGTGGCGGCAACCGATGAGTCGGCTCTCGAAGGATCGCTCCGTGCGCGGCCGCCGGAGACGACGTGACGCCGGCGAGGCTCAGATGAACAGGTCGCGCTCTCCCTGCTCGGTGCGCCGCAACTTCTCCTCGGTCTGCCTGCGGATCGCGTCGCTCTCGATCTGCCGCAGGTGCCTGGCGATGATCCGCTCACCCGCCGCGATCGTCTCAGGGGTGGCATAGTCGAGGAGGTACTCCTTGAAGGACAGGAGCGCGTTGGGCAGGCAGAACGTCTGGATCTTGCCCGGCTTCGCCAGCTCCATGAACTCGTGCCCCGTTCGGCCGGAGCGGTAGCAGGCGGTGCAGAAGCTGGGCAGATAGCCGTTCTCGCACAGGCTGAGCATGACCTCATCGAGGTCGCGATGGTCGCCCAGCTCGAACTGGCGCGTATCCATCTCGTCGGGATGCTCCTCAGTGTACCCGCCCGGCGATGTCCTCGATCCGGCCGAGATCTGCGAGAAGCCGAGGTCCATGATCTCGTTGCGGAACTGGGCCGTCTCGCGTGTGGTCAGGATCATACCCGTGTACGGCACGGCCAGCCGAATGATCGCCACGAGCTTCTTGAACTCCTCGTCGCTGACGCGCCAGGGGGAGGTCGTGGAGAACTCGGAGCCCAGCGCGGGCTCAAGACGCGGGACGGAGATCGTGTGCGGTCCGACGCCGTACGTGCGCATCAGATAGTCGGCATGCTCGAGCAGCGCCAGCGTGTCCCAGCGCCAGTCGTAGAGTCCGTAGAGCACCCCGAGGCCCATATCGTCGATCCCCGAAGGCAGGCAGCGGTCCCAGACGGTGAGCCGCCAGTCGTAGTCGGCCTTCGGGCCGGTGGGGTGCATGCGCTCGTATGTTGCGCGGTGGTAGGTCTCCTGGAAGACCTGGAATGTCCCCAGACCGGAGGGCTGCAGCTTGCGGAAGCCGGACTCCGACAGTGGCGCGGCGTTGACGTTGAGCCGCCGGATGCGGTCCTCGCCGTAGCGCGCGGAGTAGCAGGCGTCCACGGCGGCTACGATGTGGTCGACATCGTTGCTGGGATGGTCGCCGAAGACCAGCAGCAGCCGCTTGTAGCCGTGGCGCAGCAGCTCCTCAGTCTCTGCCCGGATCTCCTCTGGCCCGAGCGTTCGCCGCTTCAGATCGGTGTTGTCCGCGCGGAACGAGCAGTAAACGCAGTTGCCGACGCACTCGTTGGAGATGTAGAGCGGGGCGAAGAGCACCACGCGGTTGCCGTAGATCGCCTGCTTGACGTCTCGTGCGGCGTCAAAGAGCAGCTGCAGGTGCTCCGGCTCCTCGATCTTCATCAGTTCAGCGGCTTCGGAGACCGTCAGCCCCTGCTTGTCGCGCGCTTTCGCCAGAAGCTCGTCGAGCCGCCCGCGATCGGGCCGCCGCGCCTCCTCAAGCGCGCGGTCGATCTCGGCCTCGTGGATGATCTCGCTTGCGACAACGTCTCGGGTGGACATGCTCATGCGGCGAGCTCCGCCGCTTCACCTCGGTTGGCAGGTTCGATGGCTGGATGCAGGTCGGCTGGATGTACGCCTCGGCGGTTCCGCGTCAGGTCCTGAGCACCGCGTCGAACTTGCAGGCGTCGAAGCAGGCGCCGCAGGCGGTGCAGACCTCTTCGGTGATGACGTGCGGCTCGCGCGGATCGCCCACGATGCAGTGCACCGGACAGACGCGCTTGCACAGCCCGCACCCCACGCAGCGCTCGGGGTCGATCTGATAGTGCAGCAGCGCGCGGCACAGGTGCGCCGGGCAGCGATGCTCCTCGATATGCGCGCGGTACTCGTCCTCGAAGTGCCGCATGGTGCTCAGCACCGGATTCGCGGCGGTCTGTCCAAGCCCACACAGCGATGATCGGCTGGCGACGTCGCACAGGCGCTGGAGCCGCTCGAAGTCCCGCTCTTCACCTTTGCCCTGCGTGATGCGCTCGAGGATCTCGAGCATCCGCTTGGTGCCCTCGCGGCATGGTGTGCAGCGGCCGCAGCTCTCATCCTGCGTGAAGGTCAGAAAGAACCTGGCGATATCCACCATGCACGAGTTGCTGTCCATGACGATCAGGCCGCCAGATCCCATGATCGCGCCGGCCTCGCGCAGTGAATCGTAGTCGATGGGTGTGTCGAGGTACTTGGCCGAGAGGCAACCGCCGGATGGCCCACCGGTCTGCGCGGCCTTAAACTCAAGGCCATCGGGCACTCCTCCACCGATCTCGAAGATGATCTCGCGCAGGGTGATGCCCATCGGTACCTCGATCAGGCCGGTGTTCTCGACGTTCCCCGCGAGCGCGAAGACCTTGGTGCCCTTCGAGCCCTCGGTGCCGATGCCGGCGTACCACTCCGCGCCGTTGAGGATGATTGGCGGGATGTTCGCGAGCGTCTCGACGTTGTTGATGCACGTTGGCTTGCCCCACAGGCCGCTCTCGGAGGGGTACGGCGGTCGCGGGCGGGGCATGCCGCGCTTGCCCTCGATCGACGCGATCAGCGCCGTCTCCTCGCCACAGACGAAGGCGCCGGCGCCGAGGCGCAGGTCGATATCGAAGCTGAAGTCCGTGCCGAGCACGTTCTGGCCGAGAATCCCGAGCTCCCGCGCCTGCTCGATTGCCTTCTCGAGGCGCTTGATCGCCAGCGGATACTCCGCGCGCACATAGACGTAGCCCTGCTGCGCGCCGATGGCGAAGCCGGCGATGGCCATCGCCTCGAGCACCGAGTGTGGATCGCCCTCGAGCGCGCTGCGGTCCATGAACGCGCCCGGGTCGCCCTCATCGGCGTTACAGATAACATACTTCGGGTCGCCGTCGGCCTCGCGGGTGAACTTCCACTTCAGGCCCGTCGGAAAGCCCGCTCCGCCGCGGCCGCGCAGCTTCGAGTCGCTGACGATCTCGATGACATCCTCGGGCGACATCTCGTCGAGCACCCGCGCCAGCGCCTCGTAGCCGCCCAGCGCGATGTAATCGTCGATGTGCTCGGGGTCGATGCGACCGACGTTGCGCAGCGCAATGCGTAACTGGCGGGCGAAGAAGTTCACATGCTGCCAGTCGCGGATGAAGTGGTTGATCGCGCCCGCCTCGGCGGTATCAGGCTCGAGCTCGCCCTCGGGCCGTTTGCCCTCGTCGATGAGCCAGTCCGTGATCGGCTTCCCGCCGCCGACGTCCTGGGCGACGATCTGGCTGGCGCGCTCGGCGGTGACGTTGATGTACATGCGCGGCGCCTCACCCGGCGCGCGCACCTCCAGCAGCGGCTCGAGAGAGCAGCGGCCCACGCAGCCGACCTGGATGAGATCGACATCGTCCGCCAGCCCTTGCGTTTGCAGCGCCTGCTGCACCGCGGAGAGCGTCTCGCGGGCTTTCGCCGCGTTTGCGCAGGTCGCGATACCGATGAGAAGCTGCGTGCGGTCCGGCTGAAGGCTCACATGCGGGGAGGCCTGCTCGCGAATCTCGGCGAGCCTGTCCGTCGCCCTCACGGTCTGAATCGCATCCATTGTTCGCTCAAGCACCCTGCCTTATCGGTTCCGGTTCGCCGATCATCGCGACGATCTGGTCGGCCAGCGCCTCGTAGTCGATCGGCTCGTTGAAGAACGCCTGGACCTTGAGCCAGCCCGGGACGCGGCCACCCTCGTCGATCCGAAAGCCCGTCTCAGTGGTGACCCCGGAGACCATGATTGCCGGGATCGCGCTGGTGTCCGCCTCCGAACGCAGCTCACCGATGACCGAGCAGCCGGAGTAGAGCCGATCCATCACCAGTCCGACGATGATCAGATCGGGGTTCTCCCGCCGCGCCGCCTCCACGGCATGTCGCGAGCTGTTGGCAACGGAGACCTCGATGCCGCGGCTGTGCAGCACGTTCGTCGCCTCTTCGATGAACTGCGGGTCTTTCTTGATGATGAGCACTTTCTTGCCCATTGAGCGGTTCACTCCGCTGTGTGATGTTCCGCGAGCGCAGCTGCGTCGCGGTCGTAGTCAGATACGCGACAGAAAACGACCGGCACAGAATCACGCCTCCGCTGTCGCACGCGCCTCGGCCATCTCGGCGCGGGCCTTCGCGGTGTACTCCGCCAGGATGTCCGCCACGTCCTGTGGGCGCACCCGGGCATGGACGTCCTCATCGACCATCATCACCGGCGCCTGTCCGCACGCTCCGAGGCAGCGGGCGCTGTCGGAGACCGTGAAGATCCCATCCTCGGTGGTCTCGCCCGGCCTGACGTTGAGCTGCCGGCAGATCTCGTCGAGCACCGCCTGGGCGCCACGCACAAAGCAGGCGGTCCCGAGGCAGACGCTGACCGTGTAGGCGCCTCTTGGCTCAAGCGAGAAGTAGCTGTAGAAGCTCGCCACCCCGCAGACGTAGGATGTCGGCACGCCGAGCGACTGCGCCACGTGGTTGATGGCCTTCTCCGGGATGTACCCGAAGCGGTCCTGGACGTAGTGCAGCACCGGGATCAGGGCCGTCTGCACCGACTGCGGGTGCTCGGCCTTCTGCCGCGCGATGAACTGGTCAAGGCTCTGCCACCATTCCGGCGTGTCGAGCACTTCGCGCTGATAGAGCATGTCAGACCTGCGCCTCCTGCGGCCGGATGCCCAGCGGCACCCGCGGGTAGTAGTAGGTGTGCAGCAGATTGTGGGCGCGATGGCTCATCGGGCGCCCGAGATACTCGTCGTAGATCCTCTGGATGTCCGGGTTGTGATGCGAGCAGCGCTCAGGGCGATGCGCGTCAAGGTCATACAGCGCCTGCGCGCGTTTCTGCAGCTTCACCTCGTCGAGCGGCAGCTCGCCCTCTCCGGCGTATGGCTGTCCGCCACCACCGATGCAGCCGCCGGGACAGGCCATGACCTCGATGAAGTGCAGCTCGCTATTGCCCGCGCGGATCTCGTCGAGCACCCGGTTGGCGCTGGCCAGACCGTGTGCGACGGCGAGGTGCAGCAGCTGATCGCCGAACCGGACCTCGGCCCTCCGCAGGCCCTGAAGCCCGCGTGTCTCGTAGAACTCGATCGCGTCTGCAGGCAGATCCTCGCCGAAGATCAGCCAGTAGGCCGTCCGCAGCGCCGCTTCGGTCACACCGCCGGTCGCGCCGAAGATCGCCGCCGCGCCGGTCGACTCGCCCAGCGGCGAGTCCGGCTCCTCCTCCGGCAACGATGCGAAGTCGATGCCCATGTGCTTGAGCACCCACGCGAACTCGCGCGTCGTCAGCACGCAGTCGATCGCGCGCACCTGGTCATCGATGAACAGCTCCTCACGGGTGGCCTCGAACTTCTTGGCCGTGCAGGGCATGATCGCGACCGAGAAGATGCGTTTCGGGTCGATCTCCTGTCGCTCGGCCCAGTAGGTCTTGATCAGCGACCCCTGCATCGACATCGGCGACTTGGCGGTAGACAGATAGCCAAGCATGTCCGGGTGGAAGTGCTCAGCGTATTTGATCCAGCCGGGGCAGCAGGAGGTGATGTTCGGCAGCGGACCGCCGTTCTGAATGCGCTGGACGAACTCCGCGCCCTCCTCCATGATCGTCAGGTCCGCCGCGAACTGCGTGTCGAAGACGACATCGACGCCGAGGCGGCGCTGGGCCGCAAACGACTTGCCCTCCCACGCCTGCCCGGGTTCGAAGCCGAAACACTCGCCGATCGCCGCGCGCACCGCCGGCGCGAGCTGACTGACCACGATCGTGTCGGGGTCCGCCAGCGCGTCAAGGAACTCGCGCGTGGAATCGCGCTCCACAAACGCCGCGGTGGGGCAGACGGACACACACTGGCCACAGCCGGTGCAGACGGTCTCCGAGAAGGGGGCGTTGTGCGCGGGCATCACCACCGTGTCGAAACCGCGGTGCACCTGCGACAGACAGGCCGCGTCCTGCACCTCGCCACACACGCGCACGCAGCGTCCGCAGAGCACGCACTTCTCCGGATCGCGGACCAGCGCGGGCCCGGTGTCATCCTTCTCGTAGCGCTTGCGCTCGCCGGCGAACAGCCGCTCGCGGATGCCCATGTCCCGGGCCAGCCGCTGCAGCTCGCAGTTGCCGTCGCGCTCGCATGTGTTGCAGTCCTCCGGGTGGTTGTCGATCAACAGCTCGACGATATCGCGCCGCAGACGCAGCACCTCGGGCGTATTGGTGCGCACGACCATGCCGTCCACGGCCGGGAAACAGCACGAGGCGACGAGGTTGCGCTGGCCCTCCACCTCCACCACGCACACCCGGCAGGAGCCCTGCAGCGAGAGCTTGGGGTGGTAGCACAGCCGCGGAATATGTATGCTGGCCGCGTCGGCCGCCTCCATGATGGTGCTGCCTTCAGGGACGGTGACCTCGAAACCGTTGATTGTTACAGTGATCTGATCATTCTCCTGCGCGGCGTTCTGAGCCATCTGTCGTTGTTCACCCGTTTGGTGGCGCGTAGTGCATGCTCAGCTACCCGACGGACCTTGTGACATATTTCACAGGCGTTGCCATTATACCGGACCGACCTGAGAATGCAAGGGGATTCGTGATTTATTGCACAATTCTAACGGCGCGAAACCCCACTTCGGACCGCTTGCGGCTTCTCGGATGGCATTACAGGGGCCCTACATGCGGCCTGCGGCCACGCAAACCGTCGGAGCGACCACAATCACGTGGAAATGGCGCCTCAAGTCTGTGCCATTTTTCACTATAAATGACGCTCACACGGCTCTGAGGGTTCTCGGCAGTGCGTGCATTCTCGACGCCTGCGGGGGAAACCGGGACTTCCGAGGTCCTGCGCCCTGGAGTTGGGCTGCTCGCAACGGGCGTCGCCGCGGCCGGGGATGGGCGCGGGCCCTCTCCGGCCATGCAGGGATTTGATGCTGTTCGGGGAGGCGTGAAGGCGAGCCTGTCTACGGCTGCGCTGAGACCTCGCCCTCGGAATCTGGCGACGATCCGTTCTCGTCGCCCGGTCGGATGGGCTCGGCGAAGGGATCTGCCCCGGGTTGCAGCAGGTCGCGGTCAAAGGCCGTGTACTCCACGCCCGCCCTGTCCAGTTCGCGCTCGATGACGGTGATCAGGTCGGCCCAGTCCCATGTCCCCATATCGGGCGGCGCACTGAAGTGTACCTCGCCCTTGCCCGGCACTTCGTGGTCGACCTCCCCGTTGATCGCCACTCCCATCATGCAGTTGACGCCGAGCTGCTCAGAGCGCTCCTGACTGGCCTGCTTGTGCATGGGGCGGAAGACAAGCCGCAGGTGCGGCTGGTAGTAGTCGGCCATGTTGCGGAAGCGCGAGTCCCATCCGGTGTGGCAGTCATTTCCGGCCTCGAAGAACCACTCGACCGTGACGGGGGCCGACTCGGGCCCGATGGGCGCGTCAAGAAACTCAGTGATCGCCTCGCCCTCCGCACCGGCGGGTGGCGCGCTGTCTGCCTCCTGATCGTGCGAGCTGTCAT
Organism: Candidatus Zipacnadia bacterium; assembly: GCA_029821265.1. Lineage (GTDB taxonomy): Bacteria > Armatimonadota > Zipacnadia > Zipacnadales > UBA5352 > JALGTR01. The sequence goes on along the minus strand of JALGTR010000068.1, from coordinate 10,614 downwards.
CAGCCGTGACGGCCGGCGCCGGAGGCGGAGGCGTGTCTGACAGGCCGGTTCCGCCGAACTGGTTGACCAGCGCCACGCCGATCAGCAGTATGAGGACGACTACGGCGGTCTGCATCCTCTTGCTCATTGCGACGCCTCCACGTTCGCGTGGATGGTGGAGCGATCTGCCTCACGGTCCACTCGGTCCATGCGCCTACTTGAAGTCAAGCACTGCTTGCCTCGGGAAGTACTTGACGTGCCCGTCAAGGTACAGAATGTTGAATGCGCCGAGATCACCGCCGTGGACTGAGTGGCCAACGCTCCGGACGATGGGCTTGCAGAACCAGTCGGACGCCAGCCAGTAGTCGGTGTCCCACATCTGTGTCATCACGCGCGTGGTATCGCCGTACTTCCGCGCGTAGAGGAAACGATCGATCCAGCCCACATAGTCCGGAGGACCGGCCGGCGGCGCCGTGCTGGGAAGCTGGTCGAAGGAGAAGTAGTAGTAGGAGATATTGCCCGCGGCCCTGTTCGCGTCCGTGGCGGTGATGGAGGAGACCCCCATCGACGGGGCCGAGGGACAGTAGAGGATCTGCGTGTTCTTCATGTAGGGCATCAGTTCGTTGAGGAGGCGCAGATGTGGGTTGCAGATATGATCCGCGCACGGAAAGATCTCATCCCAGTCCTGCGCGTACATGTGCGCGGCGAGCCCGATCTGCTTGAGGTTGGACAGACACGCGGTCTTCCGCGCCGCTTCGCGCGCTCGCGAGAAGACAGGGAAGAGCATGGCCGCGAGGATTGCGATGATCGCAATCACCACGAGCAGCTCGATGAGCGTGAAGCCCCGCCTGGCGCTCGCCATGGAAGCCCCCTCCTGGACGCTGAACTGTGCCCTCCTCGTCTCACGACGGTGCGGCGGCCGGCCGGTCCGCGGCTGATGAACTCAGAAGCACTTGGGCTCCGACAGCGTCGTGAAACCGTAGTCCTCCAGGATTTCCTGCACCGGGTCGGTTGTCAGGAAGTCGATGAACTGCTGCGCGAGCTCAGGCTCCTTGCAGCCCGAGATCGACACGGCCGGACAGGGGATGATGGGGCAGTACTCGTCGATCTCGAACGCGATGTTCTCGAGATTCTTGCCGAGCTTCTCCACGACCTCGCCCTTCTCGGCCTTCACACATGCCGCGTAGGCGAGGGCGGCGTCAACCTTGCCCTTCGCGCTGGTGCGTAGCAGAACGACGGGCTCCTCGGCTTCCACGGTCTTGTCTTTGATGGCCTCCCAGACCCCGGCCTTCTGCAGCATCTCCCGGCCGTAGCGTCCGACGGAGAGGTTCTCGGTGCCGATGCCGACAGTCTCAACCCGGTCCGACGCGAGGTCCTCGAGGCTCTCGATCCGATGCGGATTGCCCTTTTCGGTGAGCAATGAGATCTCAACGAAGCAGAATGCCTGCCTATAGCCCACCTTGTTGGCGGCCTCCAGCGGCTCCACCTCGACATCGCCCACGGACATGAAGACATCCGGAGTGGCCCCCTCGAGGATGCGCGGCGGCATGACGGCGACGTTCTCGACGCGCTTGCGGAGCTTCACGTTTGGGTGTTCCTGCGCCCATAGCTTTTCGATCTCGACCATGGCAGGCGCGTAGGCGCAGGGGACCCAGACGTCGAGGGTGACCTGCTCGCCGGCGGCGGGCATCGCTTCTGAGGCCGGCGCGGCAGGATCCGGAGGATCGGACGCCATCTGTTCGGACCCGGTGGGCGGGCACCCCGTTGCGAGCAGTCCCAGAAGCGCGACCACAGCGAAAAGCGACGCTGCGGCGGACATCGGAAGACGGGTACCTGAGGCGAATCTCACGTCATTCCACCTCCGCTATCGGCATGCGGCGGCTAGCCCCTGCGAGCACCCAGCCCCGCGGGAATCCACGATCCTTCTGTACAGTGCAACGAAGGCCGACGCTCGGTGGTTCCCGAGCCTGAGGAGAATTCACCTCTGCGCTGTAGAAGAGCCGACGCGAGCAGGTGCAGGAGGTCCGAGCGCGACGTGGAGGAACGAACAGGTACGCACAAGACATCTGCCGGAATGGGAGCGGATCGCAGTGATCGACACACATACCCACCTGCACTACGACGGACGTCTGCCCGGTGAGCGAGTCGGCATCTCAGCAGACCAGCTCGTCGACACGATGAACCGCTACGGCATCGACATGGCCGTCTCGCTGCCGATCGAGAGCCCCGAGGTCGTCACCAGCCTGACCATGACGGAGACAGTGATCGAGGCGGCGAAACGCTACCCGGAGAGGATCATCCCGTTCATCCACGTGGACCCTCGGATGCCGCGGGCCGACCAGGCGATCCGCTACTTCGCCGAAAGCTGCTCGCTGGTGCGGGGCTTCGGTGAGCTGGTGGATGGGCTTCCGATCGATGCCGACGAGCACAAGGTGATCTTCAGCACATGCCAGGAGCTTGGCCTGCCAGTGATCTTTTACGGAAGCAGCTACTCGAACTTCGATGACACGGATTTCACGGGCCTCGAGAGCTGCCTCAGGGAGTTCCCCAACCTGATCATCATCGGCCACGGCCCGCGCTGGTGGAACGGGATCTCGGCCGACGATGACGGAAGCTGCGGCTACCCGGACGGCCCCGTCGTCGAGGGTGGATCTGCGGACCGCCTCCTGCAGCAGTACGACAATATGTACGCCGATATCTCCGCGGGCTCGGGGTACAACGCCATGACGCGCGACCCGGAGTTCACCGAGGGCTTCATCGAGCGCAACTGGCGGAAGATCCTGTTCGCCACCGACTACCTGCACGTGGGTCAGGATCTGGGGCAGATCCAGTGGATCCGCGAGACGCCGATGGCCGAAGAACATCGACGGGCGATCGCCGACGGCAACGCGCGGCGCATCCTCGGCCTCGACGAAGGCTGAGCTCAGTCGCCGAGCGTGAGGCGACCGAAGAACGGGTAGTTGTGGAAGCTGCCCCAGGTTGGGGCCCAGCACGAGAGTTGGCCCTGCTGGCCGAACGAGCGGCAGATGTTGAGCCGCCACGGCGTGCTCATGGCTTCCTCCGCACCCAACTCGGCCAGGGGGATCGCCATCTCGAGCGTCCAGACGCCGTCCGCCTTCGCGACCGCGCTCTCCCAGGAGCCGTCATGGTGTTGGTGTGATCGACGGCCAGGTGGTAGTAGACCTGCTCGGCTGTGTCCGGCCCGATGAACAGCTCGATCGTGTCGGAGTTGAAGAAGATCGAGGCGTCGCGGATGCCCACGTTCTCGTGCGCGTGTAGCTGTTGTCCCTCGTGATGGCAGCGGCAGGCGATGTAGAGCGTCTCACCATCATGGGCCACGAGCGCCTCGGTCCCGAAGTAATCGCCGAGCGGCTCGCCGGTGTCGTGGCGGACGAAGGTGGAGAGCGACTTCGCGTGTGCCCACGCCGCATCGGTCAGCTCGCCGTCGATCGCCGGCGGCCGCTCGATCCGGGGGGCCTCAACCGAGGGGATGGCGTTGAGACGCTGCTCGATCTCGGGCGTGGCGCCGACTGCTGAGAGAGCGCGCCTCGGGACGGCCATCGGCACACCATTCTCCTCGAGACGTTCGACGGCGGCGTAAATCTCCCCGACCAGGTCGATCAGCTCCGCCGGTTCGGCCGACCGGATCAGCTCCCTCGCGCGCAGGTAGCCCTCGTTGACCGTCCGGATGTCAGCGTAATCGATACGCCCGAATGCCTTCGCGCAGGCTTCGCGATGGGCGGCGTCGATCTCGTAACCGCGTGGCTGCCACATCCAGTCATTGGCGGCCAGCGCGGGCGGCACGTAGCTCGGCCAGCCGACGAAGTGTGAGTTCTGGTAGATCAGACTCCATGCGCTATCCTCGGGCATCTGCGGATAGTAGTCGACCGCATACTTCGGGATCGGCAGGCCCGACTGCATATTGTCCCACAGGTACAGGGGCTGCCCGGGCACGAGCGCCTCATATGCGCGCCAGTCGGCGCGGGTGATCTTCGGGCTTGTGATGCGCGGGCCGGTCCAGACGACCGCAACCTCATCCGGCATCTCCTCCGCCATGTCGCGCAGGTAGCGCTGGCCGGCCTCTTCGGTCACGTGATGGCCGACGTGCCAGAGGGAATACGGCGCAGCGACGATCGACAGGCGCAGATCGGGGCAGTCCGGGGCGAGGGCCTGATAGATGCGGCGCATCAGGTAGCCGTGAGAGGCGCCGACGCTGCGGAAGCGCTCCGCCTCCGCTTCGGTGTGGAACTGATACTCGCCATTCTCTGACCGCACATAGTCATCGACGCAGACCATGATCGTCGCGATGCCCTGGTCGTAGACCCACCGGAGGCGTTCGATCAGCTCCGTGATGTCCTCCTCGCTGGCGATGTCGAAGACCGGCCCTGTCATCTCCGCCGGCCTGCCGCCGTCCACGTAGATGTGCACCAGCATCATGTAATCGATTGCCCCGGAGTGCTCAGCGAAATCGCGCATCTCCTTGAGCGGCTGGAGCCACCCGCGGCCCCGACTGTACGCGGGCTGGCCCTCCGGTCCGACCATACGCCACCATGCGCGGTGCTGGATCGCGTACATCGACATCTTCTGCGCGACCATGCGCCTGAGGATCGTCTCCGAGACCGGTGCATAGTCGCTGCTCGCGCGGCGGAGCACCTCCGGCCAGTCGCGGAGCTGGAAGGTCCGTAGCACGAGCCGCTCGCCCTCGAAGCCGATCATCTGCATGATCGAGGCCGCGGCGTAGGCCACGCCCATATCGTCGGCGCCGGCAGCGACGATACGCAGGCTGCGGCCGGAATCGCGCATGCCGACGAAGTGCCCCTGCGGGGGCATTGACGCGGGCAGGCGCGCGCCGATCATCTCGGCCGCGCGCCTCACGTGCGAGTCGCTCAGGCGGCCGAGGTGAACGATGACGCGGGTCGGCTCGGGCACGGTGGGCCGGTTTGACCGCAGGTACCGTCCGCACGCGTCGAGACGGAACTGCAGCAGCTCCGCGCCGTAGACCGCCCCTCGGGCAGGATCGTCACCGGTGTCCACACGGACCGTCGCCTCCTGCGCGCGAGCGTTCCAGATGGGGACCGCCGGTCCGTAGACGACGTGGCGCGGTCGGGGCATGATTCTCCCCGTGTAATGCGGCTGATCCTCGTACTGCCACGCGGGCATTCCGAGGTCGGCATCAGCGACGAACTCCAGATCATCGATCCACGCCTCGCCCTCCGCGTTGTGGAGCGAGATCGAGAGCCTGATCTGCTCTGTCCCCTCGGGCGCCGCGTCGATCTGCCGGCCGAAGGGCGTCCATGGGTGCGTCCCCTCCGCGTGGAGCACATCGTGGTGGCTGATCTCCTCGCCGGCCGCGTCGATGAAGCTCACCTGGATCCACCAATCCCAGTAGGGCCGGTCGCCGGGCACCACATCGCGGGTCCTGTACCAGCCGCGGACCTCGATCGGCCCGCCATGGTAGTCGTAGCTCTGCGACGAGATGGCGCCCGCCCGGGCGAAGTACATCGAGCGGCGACCGGAGTGCGCCTGGTCATCGACAACGTAGTGCGACGCGTGGCCCCAGACGCTGCGCCACTCCCACTCACCGTACTCGAACCCACCGTTGGCGAGCAGGTCAGTCGGCGCGGCAGTAGCGCATGTCATGGCGAGCACGAGCGTGCTGAGGAGTGCGAGGGTCCGGACGATCGACAATGGCATGAAGATCACTCTCGTTGCCTGCGGCGAAGATGGCACCTGCGGACTGCTTTTCGCTCTCGGCGGTCGCGCGACCTGCGCTGCGACCGATGGAAGGCCATCCGCGGCCGGCGCGGAACTACCTCCGCAGTGTGCTCTGAGCCGCGTCGGCCATTCGTCGCAGGAGGTGTCGGTGATGATGGCAGCGATGCTCGTTGCGATGGCGCTGATCATAGCGGTGGGACCGGCGGCCGCCGAGCCCTGGCAGCCCGAGAGGTTCCCCATTAGCTACTGGTATGGACCGCCCCCTGAGGCCAACACCCTCGAGACCTGGCAGACCGTCGCCGACTGCGGCTTTACCTTCGCGGGGCCGCGAGGTTATCCGCGCGAGGAGATACTCCGGCAACTCGACTTCTGCGAGCAGGTGGGGATCAAGGCGCTCCCGCACGACGGGCGGATCAGCTGGGAGATGACCGGGGCGCCAGACTGGAAGGAGCAGCTCGCCGAAGTGGTGGCTGATTACGGCGGTCATCCGGCGCTCTATGGCTACTACGTCAAGGACGAGCCGAACTACATGCACTTTCAGGCCCTCGGCGAGATCTGCCGGGAGCTGGAACGGCTTGATCCCGACAGCCTCCCCTACGTGAACCTGTTCCCCACCTACGCGAACTCGAACCAGCTCGGCACCCCCACCTACGAGGAGCACGTTCGTGAGTACCTCCGCATTGTGCAGCCGCGCGTGCTCAGCTACGATCACTACGCGCTGCTCCGCGACGGCGGCCAGCGCCCCGACTACTATGAGAACCTCGAGATCATCCGTCGCGAGGGCCTGAGCACCGGCACCCCGCAATGGCAGATCGTGCTGTCACTCGCGCACCTCGCCTACCGTGACCCGACTGAGGGCGAGATGCGCTGGCAGGTGTACACCTCGCTGGCGTACGGGATGAAGGGCATCATGTACTTCACGTACTGGCCGCCCGCGTCGCTGGCGCAGGAGGGCCGGTTCGGCATCGTCGATGGTGACGGCAACCCGGCGCGGCTGTATCCGATCGTGCAGCAGCTCAACTCTGAGATTGCCGCGCTTGGGCCGACACTCCTGCGCCTGACGTCCACCGGGGTGTACCACACTGGTGAGCAGATACCGGCGGGCACCACGAGGCAGGGCACTGAGGCGATCGTCAGGGCGCCCGAGGACCTGCCTCTGATCGTCGGGATGTTCGAGGATGAGGAGGGCAATCAGTTCGCGCTGGTGGCGAGCCGGGACTACGAGAACCCCCTCGAGTTCGAACTGTCGCTTGCGGCGCACATCGTGGGAGTACACGCGATCTCAGCGGAGGATGGCTCCGAGAACCAGCTGCAGATCGAGGACGGTCGAGTGGCCGTCGCACTTCCGCCCGGGGGCGGCCTGTTGATGCGCCTGGAGACGCAGTTCGACTACCCGCAGCCGCCGCGCGTGCTGGACGAGATCGACTTCCAGTTCGACGAGGATGGCGACACGGAGGGCTGGGGAGGCGCACACTCGCTGGGCGAGATCACCGTGGAGGGCGGCGTCCTGAGCATGACCATAACGGGCGCTGATCCCTACATCGTGCGCCGCTACCTGCGCGTGCCCGCCGCGGGCATCAGTGCCATCCGCGCCCGCATGCGCGTGGGGGAGGGCAGCACCGAGTCGGGCCAGCTGTTCTGGGCGACCGCCGACGCGCCGGGCTTCTCAGATCAGCGCTACCTGAACTTCGACGTCACCGCGGACGGGCAGTGGCATCAGTACACCATCCCGGTCGGCGATCATGGCGGCTGGGACAGCACGATCATCGCGCTCAGGTTCGACCCGAGCACGGCGGCGGACGACGCCGGCACCCGCGTGGAGGTGGACTGGATCGTCGCCGAGTAGGTCTCACTCACCGTCGATTCGCCAGAAGTACTCCTCAAGCTCGCGATCCGTCGCGCCGACCGGGTCGGATGAGAGGCCCGGGATGTAGCGGCAGGCTTCGTGGAGGATCGGAGCGAAGTGGCCGTGGATTCCGGCCACATGGTGGATGTACGGACCGCGGATAAACCGCCGCTCCCACTCCAGCCAGTCCTCCACCTGCAGCCACGCGTAGGTGCCGACGGTCTCCGGGCCGGTGGTGCCACGGCCCTCCCCGAAGGCCATGCGGTACCCTCCGCGGTCGTCGGCGAACCGCGCGATCGTTATCTCACCGCCGCGGATCCGCCAGTGGCACACCCCGGCGGCGTCCCCGGGCATGATGAAATGGTGTCCCACGCGCCGCCGCACGCCCTCGTCCGCGAGAGAGATCGGGAACGCCCCGCAGTGCCACAGCAGCTCCGCGTTGTCATCGCCGGGGTGACGGATCGTCAGGTCGGCGAAGAACGGCGGCGTCTCGTGAAGCGCCGCGGCCTGCAGCATCACCGATGTGATCGCTCCGTGGACGTCCATCTCGCAGACCACCGGCACCCCCTCTTCAGCAAGCATCGCGTTGGCATAGCAGGGATAGATGCCGAACTGCTCCTGCGGCTGTGGGAAGCACTGCAGGGCGATGGCGGAGAGACTGTGCTCCTCGGCGACCTCCGCGAGCGCAAGCTTCAGCGCGCCGACCGCGACGACGCGCGTCTGGTCGAGGCCCTCGAACGTCACGTCCTCGCGCATCCGCGCCACGAGGTCGCGCAGCTGCTCGTCCGGGCTCTCGACCCGTCGGCGAACCTCGTCGAAAAGCGTGGTGGGGTAGATCTGCCAGACCTCGATGCCGAACTGCTCCAGCAACTGTGCCTCGTTGACCATGACCGTCCAGAAGAAATCGTTGCGCTGTCCGATCTGCCCGATTCTCATGCCGCGGAAGCTCTTCACGACGGACGCGACGCGGATGAAGCCCAGCACCCCGCGCTCGAAGATCGGATCGTCGAGGCGGCAGTTTGGAATGTACGTGAAGGGCACGTCCATGCGCCGCAGGATCTGGCTGGTCGCGAAGAGCCCGCACTGGGTATCGCGCAGGCGGGTGCCGTCGGGCAGCGGCTCCTCGTCTCGCGGTCCCCACAGCAGGTAGGGCACCCCCATCTCGCGCCCCAGCTTTGCCGCAACATCCTCGGTGCCGAAGTTGCAGTGCGGGCAGAAGATCGCGTCCACGCCCTTCGCGCGCAGGTGGCCGATCACCCGGGGAAGGTCCTCGTGACGAAAGAGCGTCCCGTCATCGGTCACGCCCTCGATATCAACGAGGCTCACGCCGAGTTCGCGCAGGCGCTCTGCGGTGAGACGCTTGAAGCGAAGTGCATCCTCGCGGCTGAACACGAACTTGGTGATCGGCACGTAGCCGAGCGTGACGGCATCAAGACCGGGCGTGATCATCTGGCTCCTCCTCAGCATCGAACGCGTCACGCGTCCTGGGGCTGGTTTTGGTTGAACTCGGCGAGGAAGCGCGCGCCCCGCTCAACTGCCGCCCGCATCACGATCTCGCCTGTCTCAGCCGTGGCCACCGTCGGGTCACCGTAGATTCCGCTCTCCGATGGCTGGAGATACCACGTGGACCACGTCACCTGCTGGCTGCCCATGAAGTTGTCCCCGGCCACGAACTCCGAGTGATAGAGCATCGGCTCGGGCTGCGCTGCATCCATGTCCACGACCTCTGGGCTGATGTGCAGTACCAGCGAGGTCTCCCACTCCCCGCCGTGGATCGAGCCGCCCTGCCCGGAGCGTCGCACCTCGTTGAACGCGTCGGCCGACAGCCGGGCCGGGCTGAGGATCGCCACCGCGGTGTCATGGGCATCGCACAGCTCGCGGTTCACCACGCGCAGCGGCCCGGAGTGATGACCGTGGCAGTCCAGCAGCACAAGCTTGCGGAAGCCCATCTGCATCAGCGAGCTGCACACCTCGAACACGTAGTCCATGAAGGTGCGGGTGCCGATAACCACCGTGCCGGGCCATCGGCGCATGATCTTCATCGAGTAGCCATAACGGATCGCATCCATCACCAGCACGGGACATTCGTCCGCGACGGCCTCGGCCAGCCTCGCGCCGTATGCTTCGGCAATACGCGCATCCGTATCCACGGGCAGGTGCGGCCCGTGCTCCTCGGTCGTGCCGATCGGCATAAGGAGCAGCGTGTCGCGCTCTATGGCCTGACCGATGGCCGGTGATGACTGATCGCGAAATAGAAGTGACATGCCAGTCATACCTCCTGCGAAGCGCCGTAGAGGCGTCGGTAGACCTCGAGATATCGGGCATAGATCCGCTCGTGCGCCTCGGCCACGGCCGGGTTCGGGTCGAAACGCCGCTCAGGCCGATACCATGCTTCGGCCGCCTCGACGATGTCCCTGAACTGCCCCGTGCCCGTCGCGGCGAGGATGGCCGCGCCCAGCGACGCCGCCTCCGGACACTTGGGCCGCTCGACCGGCGTGCCGAGCATGTTGGCCTTCATCTGAAGCCAGAGATCGCTGCGGGCCGGCCTCCCGAGCGATCGGATCAGGCGGGTGTCCACGTCGTGGTCGCTCATCGGCTCGAGAACCTCGCGCAGCAGGCAGGCGCATGATTCCATGATTGCGCGCGCGATCTCGGGCCTGCCATGCCCGAGGCTGCACCCGACGATCGCTCCGCGGGCATCAGGGTTGAACGTGGGCGACGCCGTCCCGGCGAAGTGCGGGAGCACACACAGGCCCTCGCTTCCCGGAGCCACGTCCCCGGCCTCCCGCAGCAGGTCCTCCCACCCGGCACCGCCGCACAGGTCACGGAACCACGTGAGCACTATGCCTGAGACCGGTGCGTAGGGCATCGCGTAGAAGGTATCCGGCACCGCGTGGCGCCCCACGTAGAAGCGATGGTCCTCAAGGAGGTCGCCGGTGCTCACTACGACGGCGAGAGCGGTCCCGGTCGTCTCTGAGACGATCCCCGGCCGAACATTGCCTGCGCCGATTGCGCCGGCGAGCTGATCGTTGCACCCCAGGCAGACCGGCGTGTCGGGGCGGAGGCCAAGCTCC
>JALGTR010000067.1 GCA_029821265.1 Candidatus Zipacnadia bacterium | reverse complement strand
CGCCCTCGCGTACAGAAGGCATTCGGAGACGTTGCGCCGAACCTGACCGGGGGGTCTTGTCGGTCGGATTCTACAGCGCGGGCAGCAGGCGGGGGGCAGCGCAGGCCGTCGAAATGAGGAGCGCGGGAGATGGAGTTTGCCGTCGGGTATCAGCTTCCGGGCGAGGATGATGAGCCGATCGTGGATGTGGTCGGGGAGTACCTCGACGATATCGCGGAGGTGTACTTCCCGTGGGCGGATATGCCGTCCGGGCGCGCGCCGCTGGCGACGCGGGCGGGGTATACCGACTGGACGGCGCAGCGGCAGCTTGAGGCGGATCTGGTGCGGCTGCGGGAGATGGGCGTGAAGCTGGACCTGCTCTTCAACTCCGCCTGCTATGGCGGGAACGCGATCAGCCGGTGGCTCGAGAACAAGGTGCGGTCGGTCCTGGACTACCTCGAGGCGCTGGTCGATGGCGTCGATATCGTGACGACAACGAGTCCGTTCGTGGCCCGAACGGTGCAGAAATACCATCCACGTGTGGAGGTCCGCGCGTCGATCAACATGCGGATCGGGACCATCAAGGGGATGGTTTACCTCGCTGACGTGTTCGACAGCTATCACGTGCAGCGGGAGTTCAATCGCGACCTCGAGCACCTGCGCGAGCTGCGCCTTTGGGCGGACGAGAACGACAAGCGGCTGGTGATGCTGGCGAACTCGGGGTGCATGATCCACTGCTCGGGGCAAAGCTTCCATGATTGTATGGTGGCGCACGAGCAGGAGATCGACGAGACGCTGAACGTGACCGACTGGGTCGCCCACACCTGCTGGCGCTATCTGCAGGAGCCCGAGAGACGCGTCTGCGTACTGCAGAACACATGGGTGCGGCCGGAGGATCTGCACCACTACGAGGGCCTGTTCCCGGTGGTGAAGCTTGCCACGCGCATGCACGCGCGCCCGCGCATGGTGATCGATGCGTACGTGAACCGGCGCTTCCACGGGAACCTGCTGGATCTGATGGAGCCCGGCTTCGGGCCGGCGTTCGCTCCGAGCATCATCGACAACACGCGGTTTCCCGACGACTGGTTTGAGCGCACCTCAACCTGCGACCGGCGCTGTCACGCGTGCGACTACTGCGCGCAGGTGTTGGAGCAGGTTCTTGTGGATTTCGGTCTGCCGGGCCCCTGCACCGGCGAGGCGGTGGATCGTGGCTCCGGGGCGCAACGTCGAGGAGCGGGCCGGACGGCGGACAGTGACCACTGAACGCGGTTGTGAGGCTTTGGACGACCGCGGAGGCAGACTTCGGGAGGAGAGAGCATGAAGGTCCAGATTCTGGGCATGGGATGTCCCAAGTGCAGGCAGCTGGCGGAGAATGCGCAGGCGGCGATCGATGCCGCAGGCATCGACGCTCAGGTGGTGAAGGTCGAAGAGCTCTCGGAGATCATGGAGTTCGGCGTCATGTCCACGCCAGCGCTGGCGATCGACGGAGAGGTCAAGTCGGCCGGCAAGGTCCTGTCGCCGCAGGAGATACAGTCGATCCTCGAGGCCGGATAACGGACCGATCGACGCTGAGAGGCCGTGAATCCGTGGGCCGAGAGGTCCGAGCGCACCGATGACGGAAGCTCCCTGGTGCGGCCATGAAAGGACGCATACGGGGAGGCGCCTCAGATGCAGAGTTTCGCCACGCCGTTGACCGTTCTCGTGCTGTTCGCGCTGGTGATCGGGCGCGCCGGCGCCGCTGAACTGCCCGACCTGCCGGCCACCGAGCCGCTGGTGGTGGATCTCAACGCTGCGACGACCGTGATCGTCAGGCCAGAGGACGACAGCTATCGCGCGATTGCCGGGCGCCTCGCTGACGGACTGTCGGAACAGGCCGGGACGCGGCCGCGAATCGTCGCCGACAGCGTGGATCCTGACACGCTGGAGGGCGGGCCGGTCATCGTCCTCGGGAATCTGATGGACAACCTCGTCGCGCGCAGGCTCTACCTGCAGGCCTACGACCTCACGGACTACTCGTGGCCGAGCCCCGGAGGGCATGTGGTGCGCACCATCCGTGACCCCTTCGGGACCGGCGCACATGCGGTGATCGTCGGCGGCAGCGATACGGACGGTGTGTCGGCAGCCGCGGACGCGCTATTGCAACACGTCCGGGCCGAAGGGACCACTCTCGGATACGTGAACCTCGTGCAGCTCGGGCGGTGGGCGGACGAGATCAGATCATACTCGGAGCGGTATCTGGGCGACGACGAGAGCGTCTGGACGCGCGTCGGCGGTGCGGGGAGCTGGAACTACCAGATCGAGATCACCACCGCGGGCGTCGGCTACCTGCGGACCGGAGACGAGCGATACCTGCCGATCTTCGCGCGTGAGCTGCAGAACTGGTTCGAAGGCTACGTACTGGAGCTGCGGACGGACGCACCTCCGATGACGCACGGTTTTCTGCACAAGCTGCTCATCGTCTGGGATCTCGTGCGCGATCACCCGCATTTCAGCCCCGAAGAGCGGCGGCGCATCGACCGCCAGTTCCTCTATGTGTGGCAGTCCCCCGAAGGCCCCGATCGGATCGCCGGCAGGGCGGGCGTGAGGATCATCCGCAACAACCATGGGACGCGGACGGCGCTGGACGCGCTGTACGGTGGACGGTTTTTCCTGCGACGATTTGGGCTCGAGGAGGATGGCCGGCGCTGGCTTCAGCTCGCAGACGATTACTTCGCGCCACAGCTCGAGTCGTGGAAGCCCGTTGAGGACTCGTGGGGGCATCAGTGGAACGCGTCGCTGTTTAACACGCTCGACTATGCGCTGGCGACTGGCCGCGAGGAGTACTTCCGCTCGGATGCGCTGCGCAATGCCGCCGAGCGTGCGCTGATCGCACACAGCGCCGGCTCGGGGCCGCGGGCGTATCTCTCGGCCTGCGCCATCGCGACCGGGGACACCGGACTGCTGAGCGGCTACGCGAGCGGCGAGGCCTACGGTCGCAGGTGCGCGCGGATGGACGGGCATGGCGACGAGTACATGCGCGCCTTCTGCAGCGATCAGCCTGTCGAGCCGCGCGATGACCTGCTCGGTGTGAGCGTGGCGCCGCTGGACCCGCTGTGGTACGAGACGATCGATGACGCGGGCTTTAACCCCGGCGGGCTGTTCGTAGTGACCACGGAACGGGAGGAGAGCTTCGACAAGATCTCGCTGCGCGAGGGCTGGGAGCGCGATAGCTTCTACCTGTTGCTCGATGGCATCTCCGGCGGGCACCACAGCTATCAGAACGGCAACTGCGTGGTGACGCTACAGGAGGATGGGGTGGTCTGGTCAGTACAGCATGGCCGCGACCTGTCGGGAGCGGGGACGGTGGAGGGCAACAACGGCGTGGCGATCGCGCTCGAGGGCTCGGGGCCCGGGAATGTGCATCGGTACGCAAAGCTGCTTTACGCCGGCGAGAGCGACGGCTTCATGGGCGTTGGAAGCGCCCTGCAGGGGCTCGGCGACGCCGACTGGCAGCGGCATATCGTGCGGCGACGCGGAGACTGGACGCTGGTCATCGATCGGGTGCCAGTGCGCGAAACGGGCGAGGTGCTGGCAGAACGGCACTGGCACATCAGGCACACGGTGGAGCCTACGGTAGACGGGCTTATGGCTTCCTCGACACAGGATGGCGTGGCGCCGCGCCTGCATCTGCAGACGGCCGGCGTGATGCCGGAGGGTATGAGCGGGGCGGGACATCGGGTGGAGACGGTGCGGGCGAGGGTCGAGGCAGGCGACGCGGTGGAGTTCGCGACGCTGTTGCACGTGAGGCGCGCCCCTGCGCTGCCGGAGGGCTGGCTGCGGCTCCGGGCGCTGGAGGCGGATGTGAGGGGGGACCCCCCGGCTCCCGCGGGCATCGGACACCTCGATTCGCTCGGGATCGTGGTCCTGCGGGCGACACAGCAGGGACAGTGGCTGGAGATGCCCTTCGAGCTTGATGAGCCAGTGACCGGTGAGGCGTTCGTGGAGTTGCTGGGATATGTGGATCGCGGGCAGGTGCGGGTGCTGATCGACGGCCGGCAGGTCGTGGCGCGGTTCGATCACACCGCCGATGAGCCGGTGCGACAGGTCGTGCCGTTGGGGCGGCAGCAGCTGGCTGCAGGCGAGCACACGCTGCGGCTTGAGGTCGTCGGCGAGCCGGGTGGCGACGGAAAGGCGTACATCGGCCTGACGGGTCTGGTGCTCCGCAAAGACGGGGCGCCGGAGTTCGATCTGACGGGCGTGGATGGTGCTCCCCGGTACACGCTGACGCGGACGGAGGCGGGCTGGCGAGTCGATGGCGGCGACCGGCCTGAGTTCGTCGTGGCCGATGACGGCGGGCTGACAGTCGTAACGGGTGCGGGGCTGGCCGAGTTTGGCGAGGCCCCGCAGCCACCGGCGAGGACCTTTGCGGAGATGCTGGCGGCGCAAGAGACGGGAGCCGAGGAGCTGCTGCCGCTCAGCCCCGACGCGCCGGAGATGGCGCCGCCGTGGCAGCAGATGCGTGTCAGCGACAGTGAGGTGACAGCGGTCGCAGATGCCGATGACGGGCGGCTGGCGGCCGGTGATGCGGACGGTGGTGTGGTAGTCTTCGACACGGCAGGCAATCGAACCGCCGAGGCACAGTTCGAGAGTGAGATCCTGTCACTGCACTTTGTCGGCGATGATCTGATGGTGGGTGAGGATCGCGGGGTGGTGACGAGACTGGCGCCGGACGGCGCCGTTCGGTGGCAGGTGCAGATGCCTTACGAGCCGATGCCGTGGGACTACTGGAGCGAGTATCGCAGTCGGGTGAGGGAGATCACCTCGGCGGACATCAACGGCGACGGTGAGCAGGAGATCCTGCTCTCGAACTCTGACCGGCGGATCTGGGCGTTCACGGCCGACGGCGAGCTGATCTGGCGAGCGCCGGTGGAGTGGGGGATCTTCACAGCGATGACTGCGGGGAGCTACGAGGGCGCGTTCGCGCTGATGGGTGGGACCTCGAGACCATCGATCCATGGGCGTTGCCTCGTCTTCGGCGCGGATGGTGAGCTTGTGCGCACGCTGACCCGGCCGGACCTCGTGTCATGGTCGGTCCCGTCGCAGTTCCGCGATATGCGACTGTTCGATCTCGATGGCGATGGCACGACTGAGATCCTGAACGCGGTGGATACAAACTGCCGCCAGCTCGTGGTGTATCGCGAAAGCGGCGAGGTCATGTGGGATGCGGACATGGCGGGATCGGCGGAGGCGATCGCGATTGGAGACGCCGAGGGGACGCCGGTCGTGTACTGCGCGGGCGGTTCTGGCTACGTTGCGGCGTTCGATGGCGTGAGCGGACAGCGTCTGTGGGCGACCTGGGTCGGCGAGAACGTGATGCTGCTGGCGCTGACCGATGACGGTCGGATTGCGGCGGCGTCGCCCGGCGGGGCGATCTTTGTATTGGGCCGCGATGGTGAGTTGGAAGGTCGGGTGGAGGCCGCGGCGCAGCTGTCGGCCTTTATGCGGCCGGGAGATCATCGGAGGGGCGATCGATTGTTGGTCGGCACGAGCGATGGGAGAATACTGGTCGGGTCGCGGCCGTAGGGCGGCAACCCCGGCGGATGTGTGCAGGGATGGAGGCGGCCGATGGGACAAGCGCGTGCGATCGGGATTGCGGCGATCACCTTCGCGTCGCTCCTTGGCGGCAGGTGCGTAATGGCAGATGATGGCTGGACACATCCAGCGGGCCTGATTGACGTCGCGACGCTGGAGGAGATCCGGCACAAGTGCGAGACGCAGCAGTGGGCGCGCGAGGAAGTAGAACGGCTTGCGCGAGAGGCTCAGCCGTGGCTCGACCAACCGATCGAGCGGCTGGAGGAGCTGCTTCCGAAGCGCAAGATGCAGGTGTACTGGCTGCTGATCTGTCCGCAGTGTCGCGAGCGGTTGCCCTTCGAGCCCTTCAATGACGAGACGGCAAGCTGCCCGCGCTGCGGGCGAACGTATGATCTGTCGGAGCAATCCGTGGCGGCGGAGCCCGGGTCCAGCTACGCGGGAACGCTCTACGAGGGCTGGGGATGCTACTACCTGCTTGAGATCTCGAAGATCGCGCAGAAGATGGCGCTGCTTCATGCGCTGGGGGAGGGCGAAAAGTACGGGCGACGGGCGGCGCAGATCCTGCTGCTGTTCGCCGAGCACATCGGGAAGCTTCCGGTGCGACAGGTGGGGACGCCGGTATTGTGGACGTACGCCTACGAGGGCGACATGACGATCCTGATGGCGCTGACGACCGCGTATGAGCTGGTGCGTGAGACCGAGGGGCTGCTGACGGCCGAGGAGCATCAGCTCATCCAGCGAGACCTGTTGAAGCACTGGGCGGACACCGTCCTGCGCTTCTCCGAGGACAGCACCGCGCAGCATAACAACATGTATCGCTGGTTGACGACCGTGGCGCTGGTCGGCTGCGCGATCGAGGACGCGGACTACGTGCAGTGGGCGTTCGGTGTGGGGCCGTACGCGCCCGAGGTGCGGCCGCAGCACAAGAGCCTGAAGTGGCTGACAAAGGAGAACTACCGCGAGGACGGCGCGTTCTGGGGGCTGTGCAGCGCGTATCATCTGTATGCCCTGGGGCCGCACTGTCTCGCGATGCTGCTGGGCAAGCGGCTGTCTCATCAGATGCCGGAGTTGTTTCCGCCTGAGCTCTACGACGAGATGGCCACGGACAACGTGCGCGGGCAGGTGGCGCGAAACGCAATCAAGTGGTTCACGTCGCAGGCATTCCCGGACCTGACGATGGCGCCGTTCGGAGATATGGGCGGCCGCGTAAGCCTGGCGACCTACTCGATGACCGCCGAGATTGGGTACCGGTATCTCGGTATCGAGGAAGTGGGGAGCTATCCGTCGCTTCGGGACGGTCAGCGCGGCCTCATCGCGCTGCTCTACGGGGCGGAGACGATCGAGGAGAGGCCGTGGGAGTATGAGAGCGCATACCTGACCAGCGGGTACGTGGCACTCAAGCGCGAGACGGCCGACAACCGGCTCTACGCAGGCCTGAACGCGCTCAAGCCCGGAAGCGGCCATTCCCACGCGGATCGCCTGAACCTGCTGACGTACTCGCGCGATCGCATGCTGACCGGGGAGAAGACCACGCGGTACGACGACCCCGAGCAGCGGGCCTACAGCGGGGCCTCGTACGCGCACAACACCGTCACCGTCGATGAAACATCGCAGCCGCACGGGGACAGGCTCAGTCAGGAGCAGGTGCCGACGGTGAAGACATTCGTGGACCTGCCGACCATGCAGGTCGCGGAGGCGCACGGGGATGCGGTGTATGAGCAGACGCGCGTCTTCCGGCGCGTGCTCTGTCAGTTCGACGACTACGTGGTGGACATCTTCCGCGTTGAGGGCGGGCAGACACATGACTGGTTCTACCATGGTGTCGGCGAGGAGCCCGAGCTGTCGATACCCATGGAGCACAGGAGCAGCTTCGAGCCGGCGCTCTACGTGACGCGCGGCGAGCCGGGATATCGAACCGGGACGACAGATCGCAGCTTCTCGGCGACGTGGCGGATCCCGGCGGAGCCCGATGCCGAGCTGGCCGGGCGGCGCAGGGACGTCTACTCGCGCGTGACGCTGGCCGAAGCGCCGGGGCAGATCGTGAACGTGCTCAGTACATGGCCGAACCCCGCCAGGCACAGCCTGATGGTGCGGCATGTGGCCAGCGATGCGCCTTTCATCGCGGTGCACGAAGCATTCCACGACCGGCCGGTAGTGAGTGAGGTCAGGGCGCTGCCCGGCACGTCGGATGCGTCGGTGGAGGTGATGCATGCGGACGGCTCGCGGCGCGTGGTGATCTACGGCTCCGGGAGCGCCGGCGACGACGTGGCGCTGCGTGGGGCCCTGGGGATGCTGCAGTTCGCCGCTGACGGTCGGCTGCGCGCTGCAGCGGTGGTGCGAGGCACGGAGCTGCGCTATCGTGGCACGCGGGTCATCGGCGGTCGGCAGGAGGTCACGACCTCCGTGGAGCTGAATCGCGAGCGGCTGAGCGTGGTCTCTTCGCCAGCGGTGGCATACACCACGGTCGGCGGTCAACGGCTGTTTCGGGCCGGAGCGGACGCGAGGATCTACGTTCGGCTCTCGAAGGGCCTCTCACCGAGCGGGGAGGAGATTGCGGCGGTCGTCGATCTGCCCGGGCAGGACGAGACCGGACCGAGACCCGTGACGATTCGGCTCAGGTAAGGGCCGGAGGGAAGCCATGAGACATGGCATCATTGTGTTCGCGATCATCATTGCCGCGATGGGCGTATGTTGGGGACAGGCACGACAGGCGGTCGTGGCGCCGGACGACAGCAGCAGGTCGATCGACTGGCGAGACACGCCGATCACGACCGACGCGCTGGTGCTCTACACGCGCGAGTGGGGCGAGGAGACGCCCGATAACAGGTGGGCGCTGAGCTGCGTAGTGCGCGGTGGGGTGGTGGTCGAGGCGAAGAACGGGGCTGCGGCGATTCCCGAGGACGGGTATGTGCTGACCGGACATGGTGATTCGGCGTCGTGGCTGGCTGAGCACCTGGCGGTCGGTGATGCGGTGCAGCTGCGCGACGCGCCACCGTTCGAGGAGGAGCGACACGAGCGTGAGGTGGACGCGATTGACCCCGACACGAGCGTCTTCCCATCTGGCCGCGGTCCGGATCAACTGGTCATCTACACCCCTGCGTTCGGCGAGCGCACGGGGACGAACATCTTTGGGTCGGAGAGCATCGTGCGCGATGGACGGATCGTCGCGCGCTCCGGTGGCGACAGCCCGATTCCCGACGATGGTTTCGTGATCTCGGGGCACGGCCGGGGGTCATCGTGGAACATGCGCCACTGCCCGGTCGGCGCGCGGGTGGAGCTTGACGGGACTCGGCTGCTGGTGACGGTCGATCGCGAGGCACACTTCCTGCGCGTGGAGCATGACATCGACCGGGCGGCGGACCGGATCGCGTGGGCGGAGGCCGAAAGCATCGACTGCCCGCTTGAGCGCGCGAAAAAGGCGCTGGCGACGGCCGGAGAGCGGCTGGAGAAGGCCCGCTCACAGGTGGAGACGGAGCCGGCCGCGGCGGAGCAAACACTTCGCGAGGCCCGGCGGGCGGCATGGACGGCCTGCGCGCGCGCGAGCGAGACGCGGCTGGTCGAGGCCCGCGGGGTGTGGATGTCGCAGAGCCGCGTCCTGCTGTCACCAGAGCCTCGGCGCGACTATCTGGCACGGCTGGCCTCGGCGAACATCACGATGATCCTGCCGCTGGCACGCAGCGTGATCGACCAGCCGAACGGCGAGCAGCTGCTGCACGACCTGATTCGCGACGCGCACTCGTTCGGCATCGAGGTGCATCCCTGGACATGGCTGCCGGGGCACTCAATTCCACGGACGAAGGACGCCCGGCGCCTCGAGCAGCATCCGGAGTGGGCGGATGTGTCGGCATCTGGCGAGCGGCTCGCGGCACTCGATCCGGCGAATCCGGAGGTGCGCGAGGCGCTGGTCTCAGATGCTGTGTGGCTGGCGACGAACTTCGACATCGACGGTCTGCACATGGACTGGGAGGGCATCCGCGGTGGCTTCAGCGAGATCAGCCGCGCTGAGTTCGAGCAGAGGCACGGCTATGATCCGTTAGGCGACGAAGGACCGACAGGTCCCGAACGCGTGCGTGACCTGTATCTGTGGCGCGTGTCGCTGATCGATCGCGTGGTGACCGAGGTTGTCGATGCGCTGCGCGGGGAGGGCGTGGAGATCCCGGTTTCGTCTGCCGTGCAGTGTTTCAGCTTCCATCCGAACATCCCGAGCGACACGGGCGCCTCGCAGCAGTGGCTGCGGTGGTGCAGGCGCGGCCAACTTGACATCGCCTGCCCTATGATCTACTCGCAGAGTGTGGAGTTCGTGGCTGAGACCGCCGGGGCGATCGAGAGGGAGATTGGCGGGAGCGCGTTGCACTACGCCGGCCTGATCCTCTACCCCGAGACCGCGCGCGGCGGGCTGATCGAGCCCTGGCAACTCCTCGAGCAGATCGACGCGGTCCGAGAGGCCGGGGCTGACGGGATCATCCTCTTCGCCGCACAGCAGCTCTTCTCACCGCCGTGGACGCCAGACGCCCGGCTGCTACTGACGCTGCGCGAGGGCCCGTTCCGCCAGCGCGCAACGCTGCCGCACCAGACCTGGCAGCGACGCCCGTTGCGGCCGGAGCTGACCGTGCCCTACCTGTATGCGGTCGCCAAGGCGGAGGGTAGCCCGGCAATCGAGGCGGGCAAATCGGCGAATCTGACAGTTCGCGTCACGAACTGGGGCTCCGAGGCATTCGTTGTGCACGGCGCAATGGTCGGCTCACCCCGCGGCTGGCAGGCCGAGGCACTGCTGGACGGCCCCCTGCCCATCGAGCCGGGCGATGCGGCGACAGTCGATCTGCGGGTCACCGCGCCCGGTCAGGCCGAGGCGGGGGAGACCGCGCTTCGGCTCAGTATGGCGCTCACCGCCGGGGCGGTGGAGAAATCGATCTCCGTATCGGGCGCGCGCGTGAGCGTGCAGTAGCGGGGGCCTCACTCCAGCAGCTCGCGGTATCGGCCGAGCCAGTAGGGCAGCAGGAAGTGTGTTGCGTCCTCCTCGCTGGTGCCGTCGCCCCCGCCGTCAAGCCGGTAGGGGTTGGAGTTCCACTTCTCGGCCGCCCGCTCATCGGCGGGGAGCGGATCGATGCACTCGACCTCGCCGAAGCGGCCAGTCTTCGGTGCGCAGATGATGTCGTTGCGGTGGGAGTTGCGGACGGGCCATTTCACCAGATCGAGGGGGATCTCGCCGAGCGTCCGGGCGGCGTTCTCGACATCGCAGGGGTTTCCGGTCAGGCTGCCGTAGATGAGATTCCACAGCGGGTTGCGCTCCGGCCGCTCGATCTGCCACGATCGCTCGAGGCTGAGCAGGTAGAGATGGCGCAGGTCCGGATCGGTCTCATAGCGCAGCAGCGGGTAGTAGCAGAGGAATGCCAGCTCGTCGTCGGAGTGGTTGACATCTCCCGGCGACAGGATCTTCTGGTTGAGCGTGTTGATCGCGTAGTGGTGCTCCTCGATCAGCTCGCGCGCGGCGTCGAGATAGCGCCCGTGGCCGCAGATGTGATGGGCGGTGCGCAGGTGGCTGAGGATCGAGAGCGAATTGAGGCCGCGTTCGGGCTCCCATGAGCCGTTGAGGTAGCGCGGGGAGAAGACACCCCAGCGGGTGGGCTGCCCATCGAGGTCGATGAGCAGGAAGTCATTGTCGATGAGGTGGTCGGTGATCCGCTCGACGACCTCCCGGATCTCGCGCTTCTGTGGCTCGTCGGCGACGAGGTCGTAGAAGATCGAGAGCGCGAAGTAGTGGCCGTCGAGTTCGTCGCTGGAGGTGTCGCCCTTCCACTCCCAGGGGCCGTCGGGGGAGGGGCCGGGCTCTTTCTCGCCGGGCGCATGCCACGTCTCGGTGCGGTGCCATTCGCCCCCGGACTTGATGACATTCTCGCCCTCGCGGACGAGCGCCCTCGCCGGGAAGCCGCTGATGGGGGTGCGTCGCTCGAGGTCGAGCAGCGCGGTCGCTGACTGCCACGCGCGGCCTTTCGCCTCCTCGCTGCCGGTGACGGCGTAGCGGAAGCACTGCGCGGCGACGTAGAGTGCCGTCCAGAGGCCATCGTTGTCGGAGGCGTAGTGCGTGTACCGCTCGAGATCGCCCGGGGACGCGAGTTGGCAGGTGGAGACATAGCCCTCGCGGCAATGGCGGGCCCGTACCTGCTCCTCGAAGCGCGCTGCCTTCTGTTCGAGGGTGAGCGAGACGCGCTCGATTCGCGACAGACCAGCCGACGTGGCGATCCACGCCCCGCCTTCGTCATCGGCCGCGAGATCCACCACCTCATCGGCGGGCAGGTAGCGCGGGCCGCCGTAGTACTCCCACGAGCCGTGGCGCAAGCATACGGCCCCCTGCCGTCCCCCCAGCCAGACGGTGCCGTCGGCGCCAACCGAACCGCAATGAAAGTGCTGCAGCGGGGGCGGGAAGCTCTCGAGCATGACCTCCGAGAAGCCGTCCCGGCTGATAAGATGCAGCTGGTTGTGGAACCAGACCATCGCGGCCTCGGCGCCGAAACGCCCAAGATCCACCGCCTGACCGTCCTCGACATACCCCCGCCATGGCTGCGGAAGCTCGGGCGGGGAGTCGAGGGCGGGCGGGGCGGTCTCCCACCACGCTTCAGCCTCGAACGCGAAGACCCCCGCGTCGGTCCAGACCACGGGACGTCCGTCGGAGTCGATCTCGACGCGCCGCGGCTCGGAGCCCGGAGGCCCATCGTCGCCCGTGAACCTCGTTGCCTGGCGGTGTTCGATCGGACCGGTGATCAGCTTCGGCTGCATTGTGCGTCACTCCTCAGTAGAGCAAGTGCGGTTCCCTGTGCTCCAGATAGCCCTCGATCTCCGGGCTCCATGAGGCGATTATCTCCTCGGGCGAGACCCCGGCCTCGATGGCCTCAACAGTGCGGGGGCCTCCGAGCAGATGAGCGCTGCGCGGGAGATCAAGCTGCTCCGCGTACAGCCGATGCAGCTCGCACACGATGCGCAGGTTGGCCTCAACCGGGCGCAGGCGCTCACGGTCGGTGGTGAAGACGAAGCAGCCCTCGCAGCGCTCGCCCTCGAACTTCAGGGCCTCAGGCGTGAAGACGATCGGCACGAAGCGCAGATGCATCTCTTCGAGGTCGTTGAGGCGCGCGGCGAGGTCGCGGCCGTCGATATAGGGCGCGCCGAAGATCTCGAATGGGCTCTCGGTGCCGCGCCCGACCGCCATCCGCGAGGCCTCGAAGCCGCAGATGACCGGATAGAGCGTGACCTGGTTGAGGTTGCGAAGGTTGGGGGAGGGATTGACCCACGGCAGGCCGGTCTCGTCGAACCACTCCTCCCGGCTCCACCCGCGGCACTCGATGACACTCAGCTCGCAGCCGATACCGTACTGCTCGTTCGCGAACAGCGCCAGCTCGCCCGAGGTCATCCCATGGCGCGTTGGAATGGGGTGGTAGGACGAGAGGCGCTGGAAGGGTGGGTCGAGCACTGGGCCCTCAACGCGGGAGCCGGTGATCGGGTTCGGCCGATCGAGGACGATGAAGGCGATATCATGCTTCGCGGCCTCTTCCATGCACCACGTCATCGTGGTCGTGTATGTGTAGTAGCGCACACCAACGTCCGCGACGTCGAAGACCAGCAGGTCGATGTTCTCGAGCATCTCCGGCGTTGGTCGCTGGACCGAGGAGAACAGGCTGTGGATCGGCAGGCCGGTCTCGGGATCGACGCTGGACTGGACCCTGAAGGTCTCGTCATGATCGCCGCGGATCCCGTGCTCGGGGCCGAAGAGAGCGACGAGGTCCACACCGCCCTCGGTGAGCACGTCGATGATGTGCCGGCGATCGACGGTGATCGCAGTGTGGTTCGTGATCAGGCCGACGCGGGTGTCGAGCAACGGGTCGCAGCCCTCCGCGGCAAGGATGTCGAGGCCTGTGGCGACCGGCATGGGCAGGCACCCTTTCGACGATCTGGCTGCGGCGAGAGACGAGGTGAGGATTCGCGGGGGCAGTCGAAATGACCTTCGAGCGCCGGCCGGGGAAGGTGCGATGGCTTCGGTGACCGAACGTGACGGCGTTGAGCCTGTTTGTGACGGGCCGTGAGGGAGAGAGCGATGAAGCTGCGGCCGGATCTGCTCGATGAACGTTCGCCCGAGGGAATCGAGGTCGTGCAACTGACAACCGAGGAGGATGTGTCGGGGTCGCATATCTACATGGAGGCGCAGATCTTCACCCCCGATTCCAAGCGCCTCGTGCTGCATCGGTCGGCGACGCCGCACGGCAGCGACAAAGACGATCCCGAGCACCGCTACCTGCTGTGCGACCTCGAAAGCCATGGTGAGCTCTCGCCACTGACGTACGAAACGGGGGCGACGGGGCCATCGATCAGCCCGGACGGACGGTGGCTGTATTACTTCGTGAACGAGACGGAGCCTGGCGGCGGACGGCTGACGCTCAGGCGCGTTGGACTGGACGGCAGCGATCGGGAGACGATCTGCGTCCTCGATGAGCCGCTGCCGGGAACACAGTTCCGACCAAGCCGCATCTACCCGCTCTCGACCATCTCGTCGGACGGGAGGCGCATGGCGATCTCGGGCTTTCTCGGCGATGGCAAGCGCATCGCGCCCTCGTGGGGCCTGATGGTGTTCGACCTGACCGAAGCCACGGTGGAGCTGGTGATCCACGGGCCGAGCCTGTGCAACATGCACCCGCAGTACTGCCGCTCGTTGGATGCCGAAGCGAGCCGCGACATCATGATCCAGGAGAACCACGGCAATGAGTCGGACCCGCTGGGGCGGATCACGAAGCTGACCGGGGGCAGAGGCGCCGATATTCACCTGATTCGCGATGATGGTTCAGACTTCCGCACCATGCCGTGGGGACGGGATGGCAACGAGTTCTGCCAGGGCCATCAGTGCTGGCGCGGACGCTCCCAATGGGCGATCACGAGCACCTCGACGCGCGATGTGGGGCAGGCGCAGCTCATCGAGGGGCGAGCGGTCAGGGATGCCGGTCACATGGGGCTCAACACGCCCGGCGCGATCCGCAACGACCTTACGCGCGAGTTCCCGGACCCGCAGTTCTACCACTTCGGCACTGACGTCGAGGGCACGCGGCTGGTCTCGGACGCCGGGCCGCTGGACAAGGGCGGAGCGATCTACCTGGCCCGGCTGGGGAAGCCGGGGGAGGAGCCGCTGTGCGACTTCCGCTACCTCATCAGCCCGCGCTCAAGCTGTAGCAAGGACGCGCACATCCATCCGTTCCTCTCGCCCGATGGGACGACGGCATTCTTCAACTCCGACGAGTCGGGACTGCTGCAGGCATACATGATACGCGGACTGTAGAGCTCCGAGACCGCACGAGACGGGAGGGGCGAACGATGTCAATGCGCAGTGGAGGCACAGCATCGATCCTGACCGCCGGGGTGCTTGCCATGACGCTGGCTGTAGCGAGCCACGCGGCGGACGACTATGAGCGGCTCGATCCAGGGGTGTGGAGCATACGGATTACGAACCCGACCGCGGATCGGCTGTGCGTGCGCGCCTACTTCAACCCGAATCGGCCTCCGTGGTACGGCGACACAATCTACATCGGGAGCGCAGGCGCGAGCGAGGAGCGCCCCGACAGCGAGGCCTGGCTGGCCGGTGGCGAGGCGAGCCCATGGATCGACATCGGTCCGCACATGAGCAGGGCCCCGCTGTTCGGAGGCTCGCCGAACTACCTCTCGACCGTCTTCCTCGGCGTTATGTACGAGCCGGAACGGAGCTATCTGCGGCTGAAGGTGGAAGTGGCGCGGGGTGAGGACCGTCGGATAGTGCGGACGGTGGAGGTGGCCGAGCGCCACCCGACGATGATCGGATACCGCACGTGGCTGGGGACCCCACCGCGACTGGCGACGCTGGGGCTGATGATCCCGGTCGATCCGGAGAAGAGTGAGCGCATCTGGACGCTGGAGGAGGCGGCACAGCAGCAGCTCGAGTGGATTGCATCCTACGGTCCGCGCCCGGAGCAGCCGCGTCATATCTGGTTCATCTCGCACCAGTCGCGCGTCTCGTTCGATAACCCGACTCGGCTGGAGCGCATGCAGACGCAGATCGTGCGGGACCTCGGCTACAACAACCTCACCATGCACGCCTCTGACGCCGACGATATCGAGGCGATCCGGGAGCTTGGTGTCGAGCCGCTGCCGGCGAAGATCCTGCACAGAACCGACGACTACGCCGCGAAGGCCGAGGAGCTGCGCGAGGCCGGTATCTGGCAGTACTATCGGCTGCTGAACCAGGGCGATGAGATATCGATTCGCCTCGAGGCCTCGCCGGAGGAGCAGGACGCCGCGTTCGTGCAGTACCTGCGCGCACAGGGCTTCGATCCGATGGACTTCGTCCGCCCGGAGGACGAGGCGCAGGCACGGGAGCTTCCACGCGAGGAGCGCTGGGGGCTCGTGCACCTCGGGGGATCGCTTCCTGCCGAGAAGCCGAAGCTGTTCTTCGAGGCCGCGCGTTTTCGCTACCGATTGTGGGGGCAGGAGCTTGGCAGGCACACCAAGCAGTTCCTCGAGCACTTCCCGGAGGGCTCGGTGAGCGGCTCGAACTTCAGCCCGCACCTGTCGGTGTGGCCGGATGTGCGCAAGTGGATCGACCTGTTCCGCGACGGTGCGCTGACGATGCCGTGGTCGGAGGACTGGTGGTGGCAGGTGCCTGAAGCCTCTCCGCAGGCCTACGGCTTTCTGCTGGACTCGCTGCGGCACGCGGCGAGCTACCACGACGCGCCGACGTGCTTTTACACCATTCCGGACCCGATCCCGGGGATGACCCCCGAGCAGAGAGCGGCGGACCTGCTGCGGATGAACTACTTCGCGCTGGCCCACCAGGTGAAGGTGCTCGATCACTTTGCGATCTACCACCAGGCGTTCGGCACCTGCGACTACATCGACTTCGAGCTCAGCCGCGAGCAGTTCCGGTCCATCCACCGGATTCTGAGCGAGGTCTCGCAGATCGACGAGCGGCTCTACCGGTCGCGGGTGCGGCCCGCCGAGGTGGCGATCCTCCTGTCGGTCGCCAACGACGTGTGGAACACCGAGGATCTTCTGACGCAGGATCCACCCAGGACCAGCCTTTACTGGGCGCAGACCAACCTCGAGAACCATGAGCGCAAGGCCCTGTACCTGGCGCTACGACATCGCCATATCCCTGTGGACCTGATCACCGATGAGGATGTGGCGGCGGGGATGCTGGACCGCTACGGCCTGGTGTACCTCGTTGGGCCGGAGATCCACGACAGCGCGGTCGCAAATCTGGCGCGGTGGGTGCGGGAGGGCGGGATCCTCGTCGCAGAAGGTGGGGCGGGGCTGTTGAACCAGTACCGTGAGCCGATTCCGCAGATGCACGAGCTGTTCGGGATCACGGAGGCGACGCTGGACCGACAGGTCCGCAGTCTCGGACCGGCCCGCGACCTGCCCGGGATGGAGCCGATCGACACCCTGGTCGTCACCGGGCCGGCCGAGTGGACGGGCACCCGGATCCCCGCGTACGCGTGTACCGCGACGTTCGAGCCTCGAGCCGGCACCGAGGTCATCGGGCGGATGGGCGAACGGGCGGCGGCGACCATGGTGCGCTACGAGAACGGAGGCAAGGCCATCGCGCTCGGCGCCTGCGCGGGGCTGGCCTACCTTCAGCCGGCGATGGTGGCACGCGAGGGTATGGCGCTTCCGGAGCAGTATCCGGCCGACGTGCGCGAGTTCATCACCGCTCCAGCGCGCTGGTCCGGAGCGATCTATCACCGGCC
>JALGTR010000066.1 GCA_029821265.1 Candidatus Zipacnadia bacterium | reverse complement strand
CAACCCCGTGCGGGACGTCGAGGTCGTGCTCGGCAAGTACCTCGGTGTCGTTGTGATGTTCGCCATCATGTTGATCGGCACTCTGGAGTTCCCGCTCATCCTGGACCGCTACGGCGACCCAGACTGGATGGCCATCCTCGCGGGGTATATCGGCGTCGTGTTGGCCGGACTCGCTTTCTTCGCCATCGGGCTCTTCGCCAGCTCGCTGACCGCGAATCAGATCGCGGCGTTCGTCATCGGCGAGCTGATCCTGCTGTTCTTCTGGCTCGTCGGCCACATAGGCTACACGGTCTCCGAGGAGGTCGGTGATGTCGTCAGCTACCTGTCGGTACTCGAGCACCTGCAGGACTTCGCCAAGGGCATTCTCGACCTCAGACCGATCGTCTTCTTCCTGTCCGTCACCGTGTTCTTCCTGATGCTGACGGTACGCACGCTCGAGAACCGTCGTATGCTCTGACGGGCGGCTCACTGGACGAGTTAACGTGCGCTTCTGACGCGCTCAACAGGGATTTCGACGCAATTTCGCCGGGCAGGTGAGATGCATGTCGGATGAGAAGAAGCACAACGCGGTTCGGCGCCCCACTTCCGATCCGCGGTTCGAAGCTGAAGAGACGCAGGCCTCGGGCGTCGCCGTCGCGGCGCGCTGGGCCGGCTGGGCTGCAGGCCTTGGAGCGCTGGTCTTTCTCCTGTGGTTCGCGGTCACCCGTACCTTCAACCTCGGGCCGCAGATCGTGCTGGGCGTCACAGCCGCCCTCGCGGTATTCTACCTGTCGGTCCACTGGCGAAGCCTCGTGGCCGCCGGCCGCACGCGCAGGGCGCGCCTCGGAACCAGCAGCGTGGTCTTCGTGCTCTTCGTGCTGGGCATCCTCGTGCTCGTGAACATCATCGTCGCTCGCAGACCCTACATTCGCAAGGATCTCACCGAGGACCGCAGGTTCTCGCTCTCGCAGCAGACCGAGCAGGTCATCCGCGGGCTGGATAAGGAGGTCACGATCGTGGCCTTCACCGATCCCGGCTCGACGCTCCAGCAGCAGATGCAGCACGAGGAACTGATGAGCCGGCTGCGCGAGTACAACATGCTCAGCCCGAAGCTCGAGGTCACGACCTACGACCCGCGCCTCGATGGGGACAAGGTAAAAGAATACGACGTGATGAGCGTGCCGACGCTCATCGTGAAGTCCGGAGAGCGTGAGGAGAAGGTCCTCGGCGGCAGCGAGGAGCAGCTCACAAGCACCATCCTTGCCGTGACGACCGGGAAGAAGACCAAGGTCTACTTCCTGCAGGGGCACGGTGAGCGCAGTCCCGAGGAACCGGGGCCGCGGGGAATGGGCAGCTTCAAGGCGAACCTCGAGAACCAGCAGTACGAGGTTGAGACGCTTGAGCTTTACACCGAGGAGGAGCCGAAAGTTCCCGGCGATTGCGCCGTGCTTGTGATCGCGGGCCCAACAGAGCCGATCGGCGAGAAGGAGATGCAGGCGCTGATCGACTACCAGAACCAGAACGGGAACCTGCTGGTGATGCTTGAGCCATCCGGCCCTGACCTCAGCGAGCTTCTCTCACCGTACGGCATCAAGCCCTACGATGGCATGGTCGTCGATCCACAGCGCGGCTACTTCCGCGCAGCGTACATCCCGACTGCAACGAACTTCGCCGATCATCCCACCACCCGGGGGCTTGAGCAGTTCCAGACCGCGCTGGCAACCGCCCGGGGACTGGAGATCGTGGACACCTCGCAGCAGGATCCGATGACACCGGGCATGCCGCCGATGCAGAACGCTGTCACGCTCTTTGAGACCTCTGGCGCGGCCTGGGTTGAGACGACGCCCGATGAGGGCATGAGTCAGGACCCCGATGAGCCCAGCGGCCGCATCGCCCTCGCGGCGGCCGTGGACACCGCCAGCACCCCGCCGCAGATGCCCGGTATGCCCGAGCCGCCTCAGCAGGAAGAGGGCATGCGCATGGTGGTGGTTGGGGACGGAGATCTCGTGACTGAGGAGATACTGAACCTCGGCCCCACGGGCAATCTATACTTCGCCATCAACTCGGTCAACTGGCTGGCGGCCAATGAGAAGCTGATATCGATCCCGCCTCGCGAGGATACGCCGCGCTATGTCACCATGAACTCCACCCAGCAGAAGCTGGTCTGGGTGATCACGGTCGCCGTCGTCCCGCTCCTGATCGCGATCGCGGGATTCACAGTCTGGTACCGGCGCCGCTGACGCCGGCCTGTCGCACCAAATCTCGCCGGGGGAGCATCCAGCACCATGAAGTGGCGCTACACTATAGCCGCGGGCATCCTCTTCGCCGCGCTGCTCGCGTGGGTCCTCACTCAGGAGAACACGCGGGTGCCCGGTGAGGGTGAGGTCTTCGGCATCGACAGCGAGCAGGTCACCAGCCTACGCATCGAACGCGTCGGACACGAGCCACTGGTCATCGAGCGGCAGGACGAGGGGTGGTTCATCACAGCGCCGTGGCAGAGCATGGCCGACGCGGACGAGGTTGAGCGCATGGTCAAAGCCATCGCCGAGCTGCGTACGCGATCGAGCCGCGACGGCGTGGACACCTCCCGGGAGGAGTTCGGCCTCTCGAAGCCCGAGATTGTCGCAACGATAACACTGCGCAATGGTGACACGGCAACGGTTGCGCTTGGCGCGGAGACCCCCCTCGGCGGCGAGCGCTACGCGAAGCTGTCCGGCGACCACATTCGAATTCCCGCCGACCTGCACATTGTGCCGGCCTTTCTGCGCACGACCCTCGAGAAAGACCCGGAGACGCTGCGGGAGAAGAAGCTCGTTGCGATGGAGCCCGACGAGGTCCAGCGCATCACCCTCCAGCATGGTGAGGAGACGATCGTCGCCACGCGCGCCCCTGAGGGCGCCGAGGTCAGCTGGCGGCTTGAGCAGCCCATTCAGACCGATGCCGACGAGTGGAGCACCAAGCAGGTGCTCAACGACATACGCGACATGAAGGTCGAGGAGTTCGTTGACCCGGATGCGGACGTCGATCCGGGCTTTGACTCCCCCCAGGCCGTCGTGACACTGGCCCTCGCTGATGGAGAGCAGATCACGATCACATTCGGAAAGACCGAATCTCGCAAGATTGGCGACGCGGAAGCGGAGAAAGAGATCGTCTACGCAAAGACCAGTCAGCGTAGCGAGATCATGATGCTCGAAGCCGACGCTCTCGAGGACGTGCAGAAGACCGTGTTCGACCTGCGCGACAAGTCCGTCCTGCGCGTTTCTCGCAACGACGTGCAGCGCATCCGCGTCGAGCGCTCGAAAGGCCTGTCATTTGTGGTCGCCCGCCGCCAGGACGGCTGGCGCGTCGAGCAGCCGAAGAACGTGGACGCTGAGCGAACGGTCATAGATGACATCCTGTGGGACCTTGAGGACCTCGCGGCCACCGCATTCGTCGAGGAGAGCCCGTCTCCGCAGAAGCTGCGCGAGTACGGCCTCGCTGTTCCGCAGACGGTGATCACCATCGAGGTCAAGGGCCGCTCAGAGCCCATCAAGGTCCTCATTGGCGACGAGACGGAGGATGGTGACTACTACGCCATGACCAGCGAAAGCGACCAGGTGGTGACCATCTCCGAGTTCCTGATGGGCGATCTGCCCGAGACCATCGACGATCTGGAGGCGACCGAAGAGCCTCAGTCGGAGACCGACGAACCCCTGGCGGGCGCTCCCGACGAGCCCGCCGAACTGCCTGACGAGTGACCGACGCGCCCGGGACATGGCGCCCCGACCGCTCGCGGTCGGGGCGCTTTCGGTTCTGCGGGGAGGCAGGACGCTCACCACTACGCCTCGAACACCGAGGCACGAGGTGATTGGGCATGAACGTGATCGTGATCGTTTCCGACACCTGCCGACGGGACAGGCTCGGGGCCTACGGCTGTGAATGGATGAACACACCGTCGCTCGATTACCTGGCGGCGAGGTCCTTCGTTTTTGAGCGCTGCTACTGCGGATCGTTCCCGACAGTCCCCCACCGTGTCGATGCACTGACCGGCCGGTTCGGCTTCCCATTCTACGGGTGGGGTCCGTTGCCGGACGAGCTCAGTTCACTCCCGGAGCCGCTGGAGGACCACGGCTATGCGACGCAACTGATTTACGACACGCCCGGGATGGCGAACTCCGGCTGCGCACGGGGATTCCGCGGCGTCAAGTTCAACGAAGGGCAGGCGCGGCACGGGGAGACACTGCTGCGCCTCAATGATCCGATCGAGCTGCCGTGTGATCCCGACCGCATCCGCTCACCAGAGAGCATGCTCGCGCGGCTTCGCGACGCCGCCTGGTGGAACGATGAGGCCGATTCGTTTGTGGCGCGGACGTCGATGGATGCCGCGCGCTGGCTGGAGGTCAACTGCCGGGCGGACAACTTCCTCCTCTGGGTGGACACATTCGACCCACACGAGCCATGGCTATCGCCCCTATGGTACCCGCGGATGTACTACCCCGATTACGAGGGGCAGGACTTCATCCAGGCTCCGTACGACTACCTCGATGACAACTTCACCGATGAGGAGATCGGTTGGATGCACGCCCGATACTGCGGCGAACTGACCATGATGGATCGCTGGGTCGGTGAGATCATCGATCGGTTCTTCGACCTTGGCTTCCATCAGAACACCGCGCTGATCTTCACCTCCGATCACGGCTTCTACCTCGGAGAGCACAACCGAGCGGGGAAGCACACGCTCGTGAACGAGCCGTGGCCACTGTATGACGAGGTCGCGACGGTGCCCATGATCGTCTATGTTCCCGACACCGAACCTGGCCGCAGCGATGCGCTGGTGCAGGCGCCGGATCTGCGGGCCACAGTGATGGACCTGGCGGGCGTGGACGACCCGGGCGATACCCATGGCCGGTCGCTGCTCCCCGTGATCCGCGGTGAGGCCGATGAGCATCGTGAGTATGCGTTCTCGTCCGGCTACCTGCTGGAGACGCGCGATCCGCTTGTCACGCGCGTGGCGGTGAATTCACACGACGGCTGGTCGCTGCACGTGCATCCCGATTACGATCCGGAACTGTACTACCTGCCGGAGGATCCCGGGCAGGAGCGCAACGTCGTGGACGAGCACCGCGATCAGGCCCTGCGGCTGCACGCGGCATTCGTCGAATTCCTGCGCGAGGTGGATGCCCCTGAGGAGGCCATCGAGCGCTTCGGCGAAGTTGACAGGCGGGGGTGATCGCGACCCGCGGCCGACTGCGAGACAGGGCGACCGCCCGAGTACCCGCGCGCGTACGGAGCGAGGTACAGCATGAAGCGCCCGAGACCGCATTCGGGCGCTTCATGCCTTTTGGCGCAACGAAGCTGCCCGGCTACCGTTCGCCGGCGTTCTCGAGGATCTCCTCCTGCTCCTGCCGGGCGCCCATCGGCACCGGACCGGTGACCGCCGAGGGACCACCGAGGTCCTCGATCGCCTCATCGGCGATCTTTGCGGCCGTCGCTGGATCGATCACCCGCGGGGTCAGGAAGAAGATCAGCTCACTGTCGGTCGAGCGCGTGTTTGATGACTTAAAGAGCTCCCCAAGCAGCGGGATGTCACCGAGGATCGGGATCTTCCGACGCGTCTCCTCAGTCTGCCGCTGCAGCAGTCCGCCGATGATGATGGTCTCACCATCGCGGGCGCGAACTGTCGCCTCGGCGCGGCGGGTGCTCAGACGCGGGATGCCGGTCTCCGGATCGATGTCCACGATATTCGAGACCTCGCAGTCGACATTCGACGTGATCTCGCCGTTGCCGCCGGTCCATGGCGTGATCTCCAGCGAGACACCGACCCGCACCGTTTCGATCTTCTCCTGCTGCTGGCCGTAACGCAGATAGGTCATGCGGATGAAGCGATCGCGTCCGATGAAGATGTCGGCCTTCTCGCCGTTAAGCGCCGCCATACGCGGCTGGGCGTGGATGCGCGCGGATCCGGTGTTCAGCAGCGCCCGCACCCGAAGAGAGAGCTCCTCGGTATCGACGACGCCGCCGGAGATTCCGAAGCTCTCACCTTCGGAGAAGTCGAAGTCCCCATTGCGGGTATTGCCAAGGAAGCTCGTATCGGGGCCGTAGTAGGCCCAGTTCAAGAAGCTTTCGGTGGCCTCGTCGCGCGTAATGTCGATCGCCAGCACCTCAACCATGATCAGCGGCGGCGCGACGTCGATGGTTTTCAGGTCGCTGCCGATCTTGTCCAGCATCTGCCGCGGCGCCGTCACCACGATGGAGTTCTGCTGCGGATTGCGCCGCAGATACTCAATGAGGAACGGTGGCAGCAGGCTCGCCGCATCGTCCACCTGCAGGTAGGTCAGCGGATACGAGGCGGTTGCCGAACGGCCGTAGGTCGGCAGGTCGGTCGGTATGCCCTCCGACAGCATCTGCACGTCGCCGACGCTGGAGATCGCCAGACCGTACCCGGAGGCGATCCCCGCCAGCACCTGCTGCGGCGTCAGCCCACTCACGTTGAGGCTCACCACGCGGCTCACGGCGTCATCGACGGCAACGTTCACCCTGGCGACGCGGGCAAGCTCGGCCACGACCCGGTGGATATCGGCCTTCAGTGCCCGGACACTAACCAGACCGTTCTCGGCAGTCACCTCGAGCTTCTCTTTGTCTTCCTCGTCTTTACCATCCTCTGCGTCGCCGTCGTCTTCGCCATCACCGTTGGCGGCGGTCGGGACGGTTCGTTCGGTGCGAATGTTTACCACCAGCCGCGTCTGGTCGGATTGCTCCGGCAGCTCGAAGCTGGCCGGATCGACAAGTTCGATGGTCATGAGCAAGCCGATCCCGTTGCGCGCGGTGTCGGGGACGGTGAAGTTGATAAAGCTGATGGGATAGGTGTCCTCCGGTCTGATCAGATCATCCTCAAGACCCGAGCGGGCGTTCTCCAGTTCGATCTGGATGCGAGACGTCTTTCTGCCCCTGGACGTCCACAGATCGTGCTGGATCATCCCATCGGCTTCGACGGTGATCGTCGCACCATTGCTGAGGGCCTTCGTGCTGACGCTTGTGATGTTGCAGTAGGCGTCCTGCGCGAGCAGCGGCTGAGCCGCAGCAGCAGTGAAAACGGCGATAACAGCAAGATGGCGGATGGCGCGCATCATGCGTCTCCTCTCGGGCTGTCGGACGAAGTATCGCGGGCGTGATGGTTCTCTATTGTCTCAGCGGAGACCAGAAAGATGATCTCGCGCTGGCTTTCAGAATCTGCGCTTCTTTCGGTCATATTGCGGAGCGGCCAGACATCGCGGAAGGGCTTCGGCCCGGAGTTTTCGTCTGAACTCTCAGCGATATTCAGCCCCCCGCCGATGATCATCGTGCCGCCGTTGCGCATCAACAGCGTAGCGAGGGCGGAGCGTCGATCAACGATGGGCGGGCGACGTCTCCCCCTGAACGTCGCGACATCGACGGAGACGTAGCTCTCGATGTACTCTCCCCCACTGGCCCGCGGCTCGACGTAGAGCCGCGTGCCTGCCTCAGCGGAGCTCAGATAGAAGTCATCGGCCCGCCGGATATACCTGTAGTACTGCTGCTCGCCGATGAACAGCTGCGCGGCATGGCCGGGCTCAACGATCAGCGATGGGCGAACATCGATGCGGACCTCACCTCGCACGTCGAGCGCCCGGACGCGGGCGATCAGGTCGTCGAGGCTCTCCTCGCCATGGCGAAAGCGGATGGACCCCTCGCCGCCATCGACCTCGACTGTGCTTGAGCCACCTCGCAGGATATGCCAGACGCGCTCCGACGAGCGGCTCCTGATGATCTCGACGACCGCCGTCTGCAGGCGAATGGCCAGTGGCGGGCGGTCGAGGCGTTTGATGTCCTCCTCGATGCGGTCGAGCAGCTGCGCCGGTCCGTAGGCTACGATCGACTCACCGCTGGGACTGGGGCGCAGATAGCGCAACAGGAAGTCGGGCAGAAGATCGATGGCTGTGCCCGCCGTCAGATAGTCGAGCGTGATCGTGCGCGATGCTCCCGCCGTGTAGGGCGCCAGGCTCGTCGGAAGGCCGTCGGAGATGTACCAGGCCCCATCCGCCCTCGTTGACGTGAGGCCCAGGCCGGTGGAGACAGCATCGATGAGCCGCTCCACCGAAACCTCCTCAAGGCGACAGGTGACCAGCCGCCTGACCCGGTCGTCCACGTAGATGTCCTCCCCGCTGCGCTCCCCGACGGTGGACATCAGCTCCTGCAGCGGAACGTTCACAGCGTCCACGGTGACCAGGCCCTCCTCGACCTGGAGATCGAGGGAGCTCTCGAGGTCCTGCTCAGCCCTGGGCTTGACATCTTTCGGCAGTCTCTCCCGGCGGTCGCTCCAGACTGTGATCTCCAGTTCGCGGCCGGAGCGAGACTTGCGGATGTCATAGGCGATCTCGCCGGGATCCCAGTCCCACTCACCGTCCCAGTCCACGTTGTCGAGTTCGACGGTGTGGACATGGCCCCAACGATAGAGGCGCACCGTCAATATCAGCCCAATGCCCTCCTGGACGACGCGGCGCCATTCCTCGAGGTCTGCCCCACCCCCGCCGGCCTGTCGGACGAGCTCCTCGACACGCTCCTGTGAGGGTATCTCGAGCTTGAGGTAGTTGACCGGGTAGGTGCTGACGTCCACGAATGTGCCTATCGACGAGCGAGCGTTCGGCAACACAAGCTCGAACTCGTGATCCTCGTTGGTGACCCACTGGTCGAAGGCCATTAGCTGCAGTAGGCCGTCGGCCTTGAGCGTGATCTCCACGCCATTGCCGGTCGGCTCGATCTCGACATCGGTGATGCTGGCGGCAAGCTGCGTCTGCGCCGAGGCGCAGCTTGCGCAAAGCACAGCGAGCAGGATGGCCACCACGTGGTGCTTACTCATCGGTGACCTCGGCGGGATCCATCGTGGGCCCGGACGGTTCCTCACCCTCGGGGATGAAACGCTGCTTGATCAGTCCCTCCTGTTCCTCGGGCAGATGGCCGGTCTGTGACAGCAGCCGGGCCGTGACAAAGATCGTAAGATCGACCCTCGTCTTCTCGACGTCCCGGGACTCGAAAAGCTCGCCGATGATCGGGATGTCGCTCAGCAGCGGAATACGCCCGTGGATCTCGCGACTCTCATCCTGCTTGAGGCCCCCGATAATCAGCGTCTGGCCGTCCCGGACGCGCACCGTGGTGTTGGCGGTTCGTGTGGTCTTCTCCGGCAGCCCGGTGATGGCAGAGACGGCGCCCAGTGTGGAGATCTCCTCCTCGATCCGGAGGATGATCTCGCCCTCACCGCCGGTCAGCGGACGCATTTCAAGCCGAACGCCGGCGTCGATGGAGTTGCTCTGCCCCTCCCCCGGCAGCTGGACGGGGATCTCCAGGAACTGCTGGGTGCCGATGAAGATCTCTGCCCGCGAGCCGCTGACGGTCGCGATGCTCGGGCAGGCGCGCACGCGTGCCTTGCGCGCTGAAACAAGGGCGTCAAGGAAGGCGAAGAAGTCGGTCGAGAGATCGGCGAGCGCAGTGAAGTTCAGGTCACCTGTTAGCGAATCGGTGCGCAGGCCGAGGTCAGCGTTCTGCCAGCCTATCTGGGCGGCGAACGTCTCTGTGTCAACGTCAGTGAACTCCACCACGAGGACGTCGAGCATGATCTGGGCGGGCGGCTTATCGAACTGCTCGATGTCCTCGTGGAATCGTCTCAGCACCGGCTCAGGCGCGGAGAGCACGACCGCGTTCTGAGCGGCGTTGGCCTTCACGTAGCGCGTGAGGAAGGCGGGCATCAGGTCCCGGGCCTGTCCGGCAGAGACGTACTGGGTGGTGTAGGAGCCGATCTCCGACAGCAGGTAGGATGATGGGGAATTCGGTATCCCTTCCGAGAAGATGAAGATCCCGTCCACCTCAGCAAAGGAGAGCCCGTAGGTGTCGACGATGGTTGCGAGGATCTCTGAGGAAGTCTTGTTGACCAGGTTCAGAGTGATCTTCCGGTCGACAGTATCGTCGACGATGATGGGGACGCCGGTCTCGCGCGCCAGCGTGCTCAGCAGGTCATGGGCGTCGGCGTTGACCGCAAAGACCGACACGCCGGATTCGTCGACGGTGATGGAGATGGAGGATTCCTCCTCCGTCGCTGAGAACGCCGCGGCGGTGAGTAGCATGGCACTCAGCACGCCGACAAGTGTAAGCCGAGATGCGTCCATAGCGCACCAACTCCGGGACGTCAGAAACGGTTGTACGTTCAACCGAAATGATCGCCAGGCGCGATCCCCCCAACTGAGAAGGTCGCGGGGGGAATCGGAACAAGCCTACCGCTGACGTGAAGATTCTGAATGACTGGCCACACCCCTCTTCGCCGGCCCTGCCTCACAATCCTTCAGTCTGACAGAATTCGTTGAGCATGCAGTCGTTGATGCTTTGAGCGACGAAGTATTCAGGGGCAAAAGACGCTGGGGTGGCGCCGCCTTCTCGCCGCCGGCAGGGGCCCTCTGGTGGCGCTACGCGCAGAATCTCTCCAAAGCCACTTGCGTTATGACGCGTTTTGGGTTAGAGTTACCGGTGTGTAGTGTCGCATTAGATGAGGCATGGAGGCAGATACAATGGCACGCATGGCACTGGTCATCACCGAGGGTGGGTATGGCAAGCTGGTTTCGCCGGACGAATTCCGAACGCAGAATCGCGGCGGCGGAGGCGTCACGGGCTACAAGGTCACCGACGACAGCGGTCCCGTTGTGGATGTGCTTGCGGTCGACCATGGCAAGGGCGAGAATGTGCTTATCTACACCGCGCAGGGCAAGGCGATCATGACCCCGGTTGACGATATCTCCGAGCGCAGCCGCTCGGCCGGCGGCGTGAAGCTCATCAACCTCAGCGAGGGCGACAAAGTCGTCGGCGCAGCGGTGTAAGTTCGGCTCTTCTGGCACAGACGGTCGACCGGCAGTCCGCGCGGACTGCCGGTTTTCTCTGTACGGGTCAGCTCCTGCTGACCTGCGCGCCCTGTGCGCGACCGGAGCATCCTGAGCGCCGTGGGAAGGACGTCGCGGGACGGGCGAAGAAGCTAAGTCACGTCCGTAAATGGCACGGGGGAGGATTGACCGTGGCAGCCGAGCGGAAGCAGCTAACCTGCCCGTCCTGCGGCGACCGTATATACGCCAGCGATCAGCAGTGCCTCTCGTGCGGCGCGAAGCTCGACGAGGGGCGGCTCGCCGGTGATGACGCAAAGGTTGCGGTCGAAGCGACGGCTGCAGAGCCGGAGATGCCCCCGCGCGAGCCCACTGGCCCCGCGCCGATGCCACAGAGCGCCTGGCCGGGCGCCGGCGAGCCGGAGGCGGTTCCACAGTCGCCCCCACTGCGATCGAGCCCGCGGACGGCTGGGCGGCGCGTCAGCTACAACACCGGACCGGGCCGCTGGCACCCTGAGCAGGTCACCGGCAGCAGGGGTCTGTTCGACAACCTCACGCGCAGCTGGGTTTTCCTGCGCGAATCGGTGCTTATGGCCGGTCGCGACAAAGACCTGATCATCCCCTCGATCCTTTCGGTCATCGCGAATCTGGTGCTGCTCGGTGGCCTGGCGGCGGCTCTGTACTTCACGGGCAACCCCGAAGCCCTGTTCGAGGATGAGGGCGGAGCGATCACGCTCGCAGGGTACATACTCCTGTTCGTCGCAGCCTTCGTCGGCTATCTCGTCAGCTACTTCTTCACAGGGATGACGGTGCATCTGGTTGACGTCCATCTGCGTGGCGAGGATGCGAGGCTTGACAGCGCGCTGGCCGACAGCATCAGGAATATCTGGGGCATCATCGTCTTGGCCGCCGTAAGCGTCGTGGTGAACCTGATCGCAAGCAACGTGCGCGGGAAGGGGCGAAGCAGCGTGCGCCGGGCGGCCGCCGAGATGATCGAGCGGGGCTGGCTCGCGGTCACCTATCTGCTTCTGCCGGTGATGATCCTCGAGGACTGCCCGTTCCTGAAAGCGATCGAGCGCGCGCGTTCGCTGCATAGACACAACATCCTGCAGATCGTCGCGAGTGAGCTTGGTCTGATGATCGCGGCGCGCGTCATCTCGATTGTCTTCGTGATCATCGCCATAGCGGCGGTCGCCGGAGCCGCATTCCTCGCACCAGCGCTGCTGCCGGTGGCCATTGGCGGGGCGCTTCTGCTCTTCATCCTCATGTCGGCATTCACTGCATACGTTCGAACCGCGTACTACACCTGCATGTACCTGTGGGCGGTCGCTCTTGAGACTGAGGGCGAGACCGCTCCGGCGCCGGCGCCACTGCAGCCGGCGCTGCAAGCTGGCTAAGTGCCACCCGACGCCGCACGGATCTGCAATCAGCCCGGGAGGCCCCGTCTCCCCTGCAACGGAGGGGTGCGTCTGATGTTACGTTACGTGGTCATCGCAACCGTGATCGTCGCAACGACGACAATCGCCGGAGCCGAAGCCTGGATGCAGGAGAGCTTCGAGGACGTCGGATCGCTGGAGCAGAGCGCCTGGGAGGTCGAAGGCGACGGGTGGGTGCGCGTACGCACTCTCGGCGGCCCACAGCGCCTGGTGATGAACTTCAACAGTGGCGAGTATAGCACCATTCGCGTCTACCTCCGGATTCAGCGGGGCACGGGGACTGTGTGGTTCGACAACGTCGAGATCGATGGCCTCAGGATTGAGAACGCGGACTTCAGCGAACACGACGGCCACCGCATCCTCGGCTGGAGGCAGGACGACGTGGGAGAGACTATCTTCTGGGATGGCGAGCATGGCCTGGGCGCGGGGTGTGTTCGGCTCGCGCGCACAAATCCCAATGGCATGAGCCGCGTCTACCAGGACCTGCAGTGCGAGCCGAAAACGGACTACCGGCTGGAGGTCTGGACCGACAGCCAGGGCCTGGAGGGCAGCGCGTACGCGGAGATATACGGCGTTGCGGGCGGCAGTCTGGGCACTCGCCTTGGGGCCACGCCGCACGTTCGCCCTCCGGATACCAGGCTTAAGCACCGTGCGCTGGCAATCCATCCGAGGGCGGGAGCGGTCACGATCAGCCGGGAGGTCCGTGGCGCCGATGACCGCCTCGCGACGTTGACTCTGGACCTGAACACCGAGGGGCTTGAGGACGGGCAGGTTACCCTCGCGGTGGCCGACGCCAAGACCGGCGAGGTGATCGCCGAGCGCGTCCACCACGTGGACGCCACAGCCCGCGAGTTCGTCCCCACGCGCCTCGGCTTCGCATCACCCCCGGACGTTGCGCCCGAGGTGCGAATCACGGTCGCGGGGCGGGGTACCGTGCTCATCGACAACGTGGCTGTCGGTGACGCGAAGCTGCCGATCCCGCCGCAGCGCATGCGCCTCGGCCGGCTGTCGGATGGCTGCATCCCGGGAGATATCAACGCCGAGGTGGACGATCCGGTTCTGGGGAACGCGATCTCGCTGGCCGAGGAGCGTATCCGTGGGATGAACGTGCGGCCGACCAGAGCGGTCGAAGTGCACGTGACCAACCGCCAGGCGAACTGGCCGGACTCGGAGCGCTATCAGCTGAGGGCCAGCGCCGATGGAGTCCAGATCACCGCCGCGACCACGACCGGCGCTGTCCACGGGCTGATGACGCTGCTGGATCTCGCCGAGATGGGCGGCGGGAGGGTGCCGGAATGTGAGATCGTGGACTGGCCGGCGATGCCCTTCCGTGGGACGTACAGGGGCGGCGTGCCCACTGGTGAGGCGCTCGCAGACTTCTGCCGGCTTCTGATGCGGCTAAAGATGAACGCCGCGGTCATCCAGTCGGGGGTGTTCTACGAGCTCGATGACCCGCAGGTGCGTGAGAGCACGCGTGAGGCGTTCGACACCCTGCGCGCATGGGGCATCGAGCCGATCCCCGAGCTGCAGAGTCTTGGACACGCGGGGCAACAACTGTCGCGGAACCCCCATTGTGTTGAGGGCGCATGGCAGCAGGACGAGGAGCTGACGCTGACGGGAACCCGGGCGGTGGCGCTCGAGCATACCAACGTCCTCCGGACCGAGGCGACGGACATCGTGATCACGAGCGCGGACGGGGAGACGGTCTACGTGGAGGGCCGTGACTACGAAGTGATCGACGGCGTGACCGCGTTCCCGTATCGGCCGGACGTCGAGCCCTACAGAGTGCGGCGGATCGACGGTGGGGCGATCGCCGACGGGGCGACGGTGCTGGCCTCGTATGACCATGCCCTGAAGATGGGCGGCAGGAACGTGCCATACTGCCCGTCGGAGCCGGCCGTCTACGAGATCATGTTCCCGGCGATTGAGAACACGATTCGCTTCCTGGGCCCCAATACAGTGCACATCGGCCATGATGAGCCGCGCATCGTCAACTCCGACAGTCGCTGCCGCCGCAGGGGCATGACCGGTGGCGAGCTGCTGGCCGAGGATATCACGCGCCTGAATGATTTCGCGCACTCGATCGACGCGAACGTCACGCTCATGATGTGGGCGGATGCGCTGAACCCCTATCACAACGGAACGTGGTTCAGCGATGAGAACGAGGAGCAGCTCAACCTCGTGCCGAAGGACGTCGTGCAGAACATCTGGTTCTACGGGCCGACCGATCCGCTCACTCGGGGCCGAAGCAGCTTCAGGCACTTCCAGCGCTACGGCTTCACGTTCACGGGCTCTCCGTGGGACGACGCGACCTGTTGCCGCAACTGGGGAATCGTGGCCGGTGAGGCCCGGCGCAAGGGCATGAACTGCCGTGGCCTGCTGTACACGAGCTGGAGCGGCCGCTGGGCCGGGCTTGAGACGCTCGCCGCGGTGGCATGGAACCCTCCGCGACGGTGAGGCCGGAAACGTGCGGGGTGCACAGCACATGGACGTCAGAAGTGGTCGCGGAGGCCTGGAGACGAGTGCGGTAAGCGATACCCTGATCGACACGGCGCTGCGACGCGACGACGAACAGCTTACGTCGCCCGCACCGGAGACGCTGCCCGCGGGCAAACCAGAGGCGGGAGGGAACGATATGAAGGTGGTCGCGCTGCAGGGGAGTCCCAACGACGACGGGTTGACCGCGAGCCTGGCTGAGGCGGCGCTGCAGGGCGCGGCCGAATCGGGGGCCGACACCGAATTGGTCCAACTCACTGAGTACCAGATCTCGTCCTGCGGCCAGTGCAATAACGGCTGGTTCAAGTGCCGGGAGGAGGGCTGGTGCGTCATCGAGGACGACTTCGCGGACATCCGCGAGAAGATCATGGACGCGGACGCATGGGTGCTGGTTACACCGGTCTATTTCGGCGACCTGAGTGAGTGTGTGAAGGCATTCACCGACCGGCTGCGGCGCTGCAACGTGGGCGCAAAGGGCCAGGGGCTGGAGGGCAAGCCCGTCATCGGAGTCGCGGCTGCAGGCGGCTCGGGGCGCGGCACGCCGACCTGCCTGATGGCGATGGACCGGCTGTTCACCCACGTGGGCGCGGAGATCGCGGACCTCATCACCGTGACGCGGCGCAGTTCGGAGTATAAGAGCGCTGCCTTGCGCGTGGCGGCGCGCCAGATGTGCGAGCAGATGCGGAGCTGATCGGAGGCAGGCTCGGTCGTGGCGACCGGCCTGCCTCCGTCATCCCCTCAGTACATCTGCTGCCACTGCAGCGCCCAGAAGTCGCGGGCGTTGCTGTTCAGCGTGACGTCATCGTATTCCAGCGTGACCGCAGTATCCGCAGTCGCGTCCCACCGTACGCCGAGGGTCCGCGCATCGTAGTCGAACGGCGCAGGCTGCGCATCACGACGCTTCACCCAGCCGTCGAACTCCTGCGCGCGCAGGAACACCGTCACGCCCTCCTTCGCTTCCCATAGACCCATCGCATACCAACCATCGTTGCTCCGAGCCATGGTCTCTCCCGTCGCAGCAAGCCCCGGCATGGTGCCTGTCAGGTACTCTGCCTGAAGACCAAACGGTCGCGGAGCGAGAAAGAGATGCGCACCCCACTGCTCATCTTCGATTCGGACGCGATCGCCGGCGGCGCTGCGGGTCGCGTACTTCCCGGTGAAGAAGCTTGTGCCGGCTTCCCCGATCGTCTCACCGCCTGCCGTCAGCGGTACTGCCGCACGCAACGACAGATGGGCCGTGCCGTCTTCAGGGTTGTCGGTCCGCCCCATTCCACCGTAGATACCCAGCGCAAACAGACCGTGGTTGCCCGAGCCATGGTACGCATTCAGGAGCTCAGCGAAGCGGCGTGACGCCTCCGGGCTGCTGTAGCTGACGTAGACCCCGACGTCACGCTTCCCGGGCATGGTGCGGCTCGCGAGCATCGACTGCTGCAGCGGCACGCGGGCGAATGTCGGCTGGATGTTGTCAAAGCCGAAAGGCACATGCGCCAGTCCGATATTGCTGCGCCACCGCTCATCCCAGCGAACGCCAACGTAGGCGTCGATCCAGCTGAAGCTCCATTCCTCGTCAACCCAGCTCTCATTTGCGTGTATGAAGATGCGGGTGTGATCGTCGAGCCACTTCTCACCGATCAAGCGTGCCCGCGTGAGCTGGAGGTCATCGTCTCCCCCGTCGAGTTGATCGATGGCGCGAATCTGGCTCCATCCGCGCCACTGCAGTCCCGCGAACTCCCCCGGCTCAGCACTGCCAGTGACCGCGGGGACCAGCAGCGCCGCGAGTGTGATGGCGGCAATACGCCTCATCTCCATGCAACTCCCCTCGTGGATCCGGTTAGGCTTTATTACAATATGCGCATATTAGGATAACAGGCCCCTCACCTGCTGTCCAGCCATATCTCCGATGGTCACTGAGAAGATCGTTCGGAGTGTCACCCTCACGGGGCCCCGGGGCAGACTGGCGTCGCAGGGACGGATGGGCTCTCGCTGGTTACCTGCCGGCTGCCGCGGACCGAAGGACGATGACATCGTGCGTCCCGTCCACCCTGGTCTCTATTCGTGAGCCCGATGGGCTTGTTGTCAGGGCGACGGGCGCGTGCGAGATCGGGCGCCACGCTGATCTGACCCGCCACGGCAGCTCGACCGCGACGTCCCCGGCGGGAGGGACATCGTCGAGGTTGACGTCTGGGGCGGGTATCACCCGGCGAATGCTCTGCGGACGACTGAGGATGTGGATGACCTCCCGCTCCGGTTGCCGCCAGAGCGTAACCGCAACGTGCGCGGGAG
Organism: Candidatus Zipacnadia bacterium; assembly: GCA_029821265.1. Lineage (GTDB taxonomy): Bacteria > Armatimonadota > Zipacnadia > Zipacnadales > UBA5352 > JALGTR01. The sequence goes on along the minus strand of JALGTR010000066.1, from coordinate 270 downwards.
CCTCCACGCGGTAGGGCGGCGACACGAACTGCCGGATGGCGGCAGTCAGCAGCTCGCGCAACTCCCGCCATGGGGTCCGCGAGTAGAAGCTCCCGAGATCGCGGTCGATGAAGAGCACGCGCCCTCTCCCGACCTTCCGCGCTGTCATCGCGCGGCTTTCCTCCACGCAGTCGCGGGCCGGATCGTCCTGTGGGCGGATCCCCCTCGCCAGGACCTCGATGTCCTCGGCCCAGCGCTCCGGCAGAGGAAGCTCGGTCTCGACCGTGGCCG
>JALGTR010000302.1 GCA_029821265.1 Candidatus Zipacnadia bacterium | reverse complement strand
AGCAGACCGCGATCGTCGGGTAGAGCACCGCGGCGGCAAGTGCCAGCAGTGTCCGCCCCAGATCTGCCGCGACCAACGTCGCTGCACCCCCGCCCACCACCAGCAATACCGCGATCGGCCAGAAACACCGCCCGGGCAGCCCGAAAAGCGCCTGCAGGAGCCAGAGCGCCGCGCCCACCACCCCAAGCTGCACCACCGCCAGCAGCCACGGTTCCGTCGAAAACCTCGCGAACGGGCGGGGCGCGCCAACGGTCATGCCCTCGGCGCGCAGCCGCGCAACCACGCTGCGAACATACCGAATGTTCCCCTCCAGCGGGCCCATCTCCGACGTCGGCAACATCCGCAGGTAGAGCAGGCGAACGCCACGTTCCTTCGCCGCCCGCACGAACCGCTCGGTCGCCCGATCCACGCTCATCGTGCGCATCTCCTGCTCCGTGATGCTGTGCACGCGGATCAGGTCGTAATCCAGCTCGGCGGCAAGCTGCGATGCCCCGAGCTGTGGCGCAAGCTCGATCATTCCGAACTTCAGGCCCTGCTGCCGCAACTGCGCCGCCGTCACATCCAGGTGTCCGGGGTGGCCCACGACCTCCTCGCCATCAAATACCACGATGTCAGCGCCGCTGTCGTGGGTCATCATCATCACGTTGCGCGTCGCTGCGGCCGTGCGAACGCCGTCCGCGCGCGGTCGCGCGACCAGTGCCAGATCCACAATCGCCGACGCGGTCAATGCCTCCTCAGGGTATCCCACGCCGGCCGAGGGCATGCTCACCGCCTGCTTCGGCACTGTCAGCCATGTCTCTCCCTCTGGCGTGTCCGTCTTCTGATAGACTCCGGGGAACCGAGCCTGCAGCCCCCGCGCAACCCGCTGCAGCGTCACCGAGTTCGCCGCCCATAGCTCAACCACATCGCCCTTGCTGAAGAGGGTGACCTCCCCTCGGTCAGTAACGTCGGCAAGCGAGTCCTCGGCCACGGCAAGATGGGTGGCGCCCGCCTCCTTCATCGCGGAGAGCACATCTCGCGGGGTCAGCCCCTCGACGGCCGCCAGCTCACGCACCTCCTGCCAGTCCACTGCGATCCCCACATTGCCGCCCATCTGCTCCACCATCACTCGGCCTACGGCCACCCACACTGCCGCCAGCAGCCCGATGACCATCAGGGCCTCAGCCACCATCTTCTGCGCGCGTGTCATTCTCGGCTCCCTTCAGATCGCTTCGCGATGCGCCGTACGTAGTTCCGCGCCGGAAGTGCGGCTCCCTCCCGGCGCAGCCCCCGGCCGCCGCCCGACAGATCTACGGTGCGGGCACCAGCCGCAGTCCTCGCGTTGCATCGAACGTCCGCCGATAGCCATGGTAGCGCCCGCCAGTGCTCATGGCTGGTTCCCGGGATGTACCATTCGTGGATGGCCATCTTCGCGCCCGCGTCACATTGACATACCAGCCCCACTCCTCGATCTCGAAGGCCATGCGGACGTATCTGCCCGTGACCGGCTCATCCAGGCGGAGCGCAAACCACCCGCGCTCATCGGGCGTCGCCGCGTTCGGTACGATCCTGCCCGCCTCATTCCACCCTCCGTCGGGCGTATCGGAGACCGCGATGGTGATGATCGCCGGACGTTGCTCGTGAGTCATCCGCACTTCGAAGCGACTGAAGCGGTACTCAGCGCCGAAGTCGAAGGTCACAGTCTGCCGCGGCTGGTTGATCCCGACCGTCACGTTCCAGTCGTCCCACGGCCGGTCGCCGTCGAGGAGCCTGCGCCCCGACTCGTCGGCGGGATTGCTGAACGGGGGATCCGCCTCGTAGGTCACGCCGGTCTCGATCGTGGGGAGATCCGCGGGGGCGTTGTCGGTGAGGATGGCCGGAAAGGCGTCGCTCTGCGCCGGGGCGGTCGCGCAGAGGGCGCTCCCCCCTGCGAGCATCGCGGCAAGCAGGACAATTGACCCCTGCGCACGCACTGAGCTCACGTCAGGCACTCCCTCCGCTGACTGTGTCGCCGCGCACGCAGCCGGGGGAGGCAGGCTGCCTCCCCCGGTTCGCTATTGGAAACAGCCCGACTACGCCAGGTAGGCCTCCTCGACCTTGCGCAGCGCCTCGGCGGTGTCCAGCGCCTCCCGCTCCGTGCAGCATTCGTGGATGCCCATCCGCATGTGGTTGTCGTCGGCAACCTGCGCGTTCGGCACCGAGAGCGCCCACTCCCAGTCGCCGTCCTTCCAGACGCAGTCCCACGGGAACTTGCTCTCGCGGCCGAACGCCGACTGATTCTGCAGCCAGTACGCGTTCGGGGCGATCGCGCCGTAGTTCATCCCCATCGGAATGCCCTCCGCCTGGATGGCCTCCACGAAGGTCGCCTTGTCGCAGGTGAGCTTCTCAGGATACACCCGCAGCAGCAGGAACCACCACGCGGGATCGGAGTCCTCAGGATACCAGCAGACCTTCACCGACTGTAGATCCTCGATCTCCTTCTCGAGCCTGTACACGAAGGCCCGCCGCCGGTCAGCGATGTCCACCATCTTCTTGAGCTGCTCCATCCCGATGACCGCGTCCAGCTCGGTCATCCGGTAGTTCATGCCCAGGAAGAGGTTGCTGCCCACGTCGGAGTTGAACGGCTTGCCGCGATCGGCGAACCGCTTGGCGTTCCAGTAAAGCTCCTCGTCATCGGTCGTGACCATTCCACCCTGGCCGCCGGACGTCGTGTGTTTGCCCGACATCAGACTGAAGGCGCCAAGATCGCCGAAGGTCCCGACCATCTGCCCGTGCAGCGTGGCCGCGTGCGCCTGAGCGCAGTCCTCAATCACGTAGAGGTCATGCTCCTTGGCGATCGCCAGGATCTCGTCCATCTCGCAGGGGATTCCGGCGATATGCCCGCAGACGATAGCGCCCGTCCGCTCGGTGATCTTCTCGCGGACGCTGTCGGGGTTCATGTTCATGCACTCGGGCGAAGCGTCGGCGAAGACCGGGATCAGCCCCAGCGCCACGATCGGCATCACCGCGCCCTGATCGGTGATCGGCGACGAGATAACCTCCGTGCCCGGCTCCAGTCGCAGGGCGCCCAGAGCCGAATGCACCGCCGCCGTGCCGGCGCTCATGCCCGTCGCCCACCGGGTCCCTATCGCCTCAGCGAATTTCTGCTCGTACTCGTCCACCAGCGTCCCCGCATAGCGATCAAACGCACCGCCTTCCATCGCTGCCGTCATCAGATCGTTAACGGCCTTGATCTCGCTTTGATCGATCTGAACCCGCGAGGGCCACGGGTCGGTTCGCACCGGTGTCCCGCCGTCGATTGCCAGCTTGCTCATCAAGAAGACCTCACTTCATGCCACGTCTGTGCGCAGCAGGTTCGAAGGTATACGGCGGCGACCTCCTTCGCCACCGCCGCAGTCTTCCCTCCTGCAATCGGCCACCGCTCACCTACTCCGGCGCCATACCAGTCGTCACCTGCAACTCCTCGATCACCGACCACTGGCTGTAACTTCCGTCGTAATTCTCGACCCGCGGGTAGCCCAGGATGTGCTTCAGAGCGAAGTAGACCCCTGAGGAGTGCAGGCCCTTGCCGCAGCTCACGAT
>JALGTR010000065.1 GCA_029821265.1 Candidatus Zipacnadia bacterium | reverse complement strand
ATGCGTGTGGTCACCCCTCGCGGAGAGACGCACGGCAGTGACAACGCACCGCACTGGAGGCAAGCCACATGGACGAGAACAAGATCATGCTTTCCGAGAGGGACATGCCGCAGGCCTGGTACAACATCAATCCGCACCTGCCGGCGCCGCTGAATCCGCCGATCAACCCGGCCACGGGGCAACCGCTCGGCCCCGAGGACCTCGCGCCGATCTTCCCCATGGCGTTGATCGAGCAGGAGATGTCGATGGAGCCGTGGATCGAGATCCCCGACGAGGTGATGGAGGTCCTCAAGATCTGGCGGCCCACGCCGCTGCGGCGCGCGTTCCGCCTTGAGGAACACCTTGATACACCCGCCCGCATCTACTGGAAGGACGAATCCGTCAGCCCGCCTGGCTCGCACAAGCCCAACACCGCCGTCGCCCAGGCGTACTACAACAAGCAGGAGGGCGTCGAGCGCATCACGACAGAGACCGGTGCTGGCCAGTGGGGCAGCGCGTTGAGCTTCGCCTGCCAGATCTTCGATATCGAATGCGATGTCTACATGGTGCGTGTCAGCTACGAGCAGAAGCCCTATCGGCGCCTGCTGATGCAGACCTGGGGCGCAAACTGCTACTCATCGCCGACCGACCGCACGGAGGCCGGGCGGGCGATCCTCGCGGAGAACCCCGACACACCCGGCTCACTCGGGATCGCTATCTCCGAGGCTGTTGAGGATGCCGCGAAGAACGAGAACACCAAGTACTCACTCGGCAGCGTTCTGAACCACGTCCTGCTGCATCAGACGGTCACCGGGCTCGAGATGAAGCGCCAGTTTGAGGAGGCCGGCGACTACCCCGACACCATCGTCGGTTGCGTTGGTGGAGGCTCGAATTTCGCCGGATTCGCCTTCCCATACGTCGAGGAGAAGATCAGCGGACAGCGCGAGATCGATATCATCGGGGTCGAGCCCACTGCCTGCCCGACGCTCACGCGCGGGCTGTATCACTATGACTTCGGTGACACCGCGGAGATGACGCCGCTGCTGAAGATGTTCACCCTCGGTCACCGGTTCGTCCCTGCACCCATCCACGCCGGCGGCCTGCGCTACCACGGCGCGGCGCCGCAGCTGTCGCTGCTGGTCAGCCAGGGCGTTATCGAGGCTCGGGCCCTCCGCCAGAACGACGTTTTCGAGGGCGCGATTATGTGGGCGCGCACTGAGGGCTTCCTGCCCGCACCTGAGACCGCCCACGCGATCCGCGCGGCCATCGACGAGGCCATCAAGTGCAAGGAGACCGGCGAAGAGAAGTGCATCGTCATCGGCTACTCCGGCCATGGCCACTTTGACCTCGCCGCCTACGAGAACTACTTCTCTGGGAATCTCGTCGACTATGAGCTTCCGCAGGAGGAGATCGAGGAGGCAGAGGAGTACCTCCCCGACATCGAGTAGACCCACCCGCCCCAGCGACGCTACATGCCAGACAGCCGCCTCCGGACCCCCGGGGGCGGCTGTTTGGCGTCCTGTGCCCGGCTCGGACGAGCCACGCTGCGAACGCTAACGTTGCGTGACTTCGCGCCGATATACACACTGTCCGCGGGCAGACCGCTGGTGGAGGGGCTATGTCGAGATTCGTCGCGCGCCGGGCGATCTTCGCTGCTATCGCAATCGGCCTGTTCCTCGCCGGCTGGGTGATCGGTGGGGAGATGGGCGCGCCGCGCTGGCTGTATCGAGTGTTGGGCAGCCGATTGCCGGACGAACCACTGCCAGCGGAGGCACAGCTTGCGCCCCCAGGCCCGGCTGCACCCGGCGAGGCGCGCATCGTCTTCGTCGGGGATGTCCTACCGCTCGAGGATCGCGACTACTTCGCAGCCGTTCACCCACTGATCGCCGCGGCCGACCTCGCGGTCGCCAACCTTGAGTGCCCGCTCTCGACGCACGGGCGGCGCGCATCTCTCAAACTCGACGGCAACGGTCGCGCATTGCCGAACGAGTACCTCTTCATTGGCCCGCCCAAGCAGGCCCGGGCGCTTGCCGAGGCAGGCTTCGACGCCGTCACCCTCGCCAACAATCACACCATGGATTACGGCGGTGAAGCGCTGCTCGAAACGCTGGCGGTTCTTGACGAGGCCGGCCTGAGGCACGCGGGTGCGGGCCCCGATGAACGATCGGCGCGGGCCCCGGCAATCCTGGAGGCTGCGGGGCAGACGGTCGCGGTCCTCGCGTACGTCAGCGATCGAACGCTTCCCGGCACCGACGGTTTCGCGGCAACCGAACGCACGGCCGGCACCGTCTTCGTCAGCGGTTCCCACGGCCAGCCAACGCGTCATACCCGCCAGATGCTACGCAATGACATTCGCGACGCCCGCCAGAGAGCCGACTTCGTCGTCGCGTCATTTCACTGGGGCACAGAGGCCCGGCCTCAGCCCGATGCGCTCCCACGCGCCCTCGCCCGCTACGCGATCGACTGTGGCGCTGATCTGGTGGTCGGCCATCACCCGCACGTGCTGCAGGGCATCGAGCTCTACGGCGGCAGGCCGATCGTGTACAGCCTCGGCAACTTCGTCTTCCGCGCCCCGTGGCCAGGCAACCGACTGAGCGCCGCGATGCAGCTTCGCACCCGTGGCGGCTCATGGCGCGAGATCGTGCTCCACCCCGTGACGATCGATGCGCGCGGCGTGCCGCGGGCGGCGAGCGAATCGGATCTGCCTGAGATCATCGGCCGCATTCGCCGGCTCTCGGAGCAGCTCGGAACGGACTGCGAGGTGCTTCAGAGCCCACCACGCGTGGTGGTGCGCAACCCCGCACCGCCGCAGCGACACGAGCTGCTGGTCAGCGAGCGCCGACAGTTCACAATCGAGCCGCACCCGGAGATCGACGGCATGGCAACGGTGAACTTCCTCGCGTGGGAGCTATCCGACGGCGAGAAGCACCCCGCGCCACGCAGCGTCGTCGTTGCGCGGGAACTCGCGGACGAGGTCCTGGCGGTCTTCCGGGAGATTTACCTCGACCCCGAGCGTTTTCCCATCGCCGAAGTCATCGGCTACGACCATCGCACGGTCACCGGTGGCAGCGGTCTGTCGAGGCACGCCCTCGGTCGCGCGATCGACATCAACCGCGCCCAGAATCCGATGATTCGCGAGGGCGAGAAGCTTGTGCATCCCGCCGAACCCCCCTATGAGCCTGGCGAGTGGCGTCCCGGCGAGGACCCGCACTCGATCACGCCCGGCGGCTCGGTCGTGCGCGCATTCAAGCGACGCGGATGGCGCTGGGGCGGCGACTGGCGCGTCTCGAAGGACTACCAGCACTTCGACCGCCCGGGGTAGCCCGCCCTCAGTCGCCGAGCGTGCGAATCTCCACTCCGAGGGGTGGCAGATTTACCGTCAGACGCTCGCGCGCGACCGACAGGCCCTCGCCCTCGATGCCGGGCCCCACGCCGCCCCACTCGAGCTGCACCCGCTGTGGCCTCGTCGAATCGTTGACGAGAAACAGCCATGTCTCGCCCTCGTACTGCCGCAGCATCGAATGGACCGCGTCGGGGGCGTCGATCTGCACTTCGGGCGTCGGCTCCACCGAGAGGATGATCGGGATGTGCCGGGCGATCTCCTCCGCGACCGCCTTCACGTCCGGCCACCGCTCCTCGAAGGGCGTGGTCTCATCGCGGTGCAGATCGCCCCACGAGTAGTAAACGAGCCCATCCGCGCCCTCGGTGATGCACTGCCACGACATCGACCGCATCTCGTCGTATGTAGGTGGCCGCGCGTCCTCGCCGTAGCCGCGGTAGTTGCCCCAGTTATGCACCTGCGGGACCTGCCACATCGGCCGCGAGTCGGCCACGGCCTCGCGCGTGAGCTCGGTCCACTCCGCGGCCATCGACGCCGGTCGGGCGGGGATCGGATACGGGTCAGTCCCGATCACATCGAAGGTCCGGATGTAGTGCTCCACCTCGCGCACCTGATAGAGGACCACCCACGTCGGATGGTTCGGATCCTCCTCCTCGACCCATTCCTGATGCGCCATTAGCCGGTCGAGCATGCTCAGCGGCCGCTCATCGTTCAGATACCACGCGAGCAGCGCCGGATGGTCGCGGTACTCGCGCACCGTCCGCCGCACCGCCGGTTCCTCGTCCTCGGGGTCCTCGATAAAGTCGGGCGCCCACCGCGTCCCTGCGTAGTAGTCCTTGATCGAATAGATGACCTTCAAGCCGTACTGCTGCGCGAGGTCCATTTGCTCCAGGCTCGGGCGGCCGTAGGGCATCAGGCAGTTGAACGGGGCCTCGGTGTATCTCTGCAGATGCTCCTCGTTGATCGCCCCCCAGTACATGCCCAGCGGGAAGAACGGCTCGCCATCGTAGATCAGGCGGTTGTGCTCGTCGATGTATGCCAGGGGCATCGGTCCGCTCCGCCGGACGATATCCCACAGATCCGCGGCCAGCACCTCCCCGCTGTCAGCGAGGGTCAGCGCGACCTCAAGCTCATACTGGCCGGGCTCAAGCTCCGGCAGCGGCATCTGCGCGATCACCTGCCTGCCGCCGAGGCGATCAAGCACCCGCTCGCCGAGGATCTCCCCGTCGTCGGCCATAAGCCGCATCCGCAGCGCAAGTGCGTCGAGCCCAACCTCAAGGTCATCGGGCGTAATCGTGGCGCGAACCTGCGCGTCTTCGGGGCCTTCGTCGGTCACCCAGCCGCGATAGTTCGGCTTCATGAGCACCGTCCGCAGCGGGCGCTCGCGCACACGTCTTACGCTAACGTCGTCAAACCACGCGGTGCCGGTCATCTCCTTGCGGACGTAGCATATCACGCGGAACTCGGCGGCATTCTCCGGTATGCGCCCGGTCACGCCGCCCACCCGGGTCCACTCGGGAGTGTCGCCCTTGCGTCCGCTGGGATAGTATCCGCCGAGGTAGTTGCCCTGCGCGTCATTCCACTCCACGCAGACCGAGGCGCCGTAATCCTCGCCCTGCACGTTCTGCGTCCGCACCCAGGCCCGGACCTCGTAACGCTTCCCGGGCTCGAGGTCCAGCGCCTGCGTGCACATCACGTAGCGATCGGGGTCCTCGTTCACGTATTTCAGAGACAGCTCGCCGGTCCGCGCAACCTCGTCGGTGAGGCTGTACACGGCCTCGGGCATGCTCCACCCCACCGGCTTGCCGTCCTGCACCTGCTCGAAGCTCGGGTTCTCGACCAGATTCTCGCCCGAGGCCTCGCCCCATTGCGCCCACGAGCTTCCGACCAGCATCATCATCGCCGCAAAGACCGCGATTGCTCTGAGCATCAGACACACCTCGACATCTCGGTGTCGGCACACACCTACCAGTTCATCGGATAGACCTGCATTCCTTCGATGAAAAACGCTATCACCGTGAAGAGCCCTCCGTTGATCAGATCGCCGACAACGAGGCCGAGAAAGAAGGGAAGCGCCTGGCGATAGAGCGCGGGCCCGCCGTAGCGCAGGATAAGCGACTTCGCTGTCCATGCGATCAGAAACGGGAACCACTGGGCGTCCATGCTCGGTGTGCTCGCTATCGCGTAGCCGACCGGGTGGAACGGCCACCACAGGAACTGCGTCCTCATGGCGAAGAGGCCGACGGTGAACGCAAGACCGAACGCCACGAAGATCAGGCCCGTCAGGTCGCCCGGTTGCGGCGCCTGCAGGTACGTCGCCAGGCGCTCGAACGGCATTCGGCCCTGCCGAATGCGCCAGACCTCGCCCTTGGCTGTAGCGCCGAGCGCGTGCCACACGGCCAGCGCTCCCCAGAACGCGACCGGGACGCCGAGGGCCGTCGCACCGCCCATCGCCCAGGTCATCCGCGCAGGGGCGATCGACATCTCCTCCGCGAGCTTGTAGCCGTCGAGCTGATGCGGCATTACCACACAGCGCAGGTCATAGGACGATATGTTGGACAGGAAGGCCATGATTGTCAGGTCGGCCGGAGCGAAGCGCCGCGCGCCTGCAGATTGCACGATCAGGGAACTCGGATCGAGGCGCGGCCCGAACAACCACGCGTCGCCGGTCTCGGCGCGAATACGTGTGGCGGCGGTCAGGTAGACCAGCGAGAGGCAGATGGTGGCAGCGGCCAGCCACCATGTCATCCCTGCCACCTGCGCGAAGGCGACCATTGCAGCGAAACTTAGCAGCAGGCCAGGCACGGCCCAGCGCGGGGCAGTGGTCGCCGTACCATCAGTGGCAGGCGCAAATGTCTCGCGGAAGATCCGGACAAGCTCCGCCCGGCCGATCCAGACACTGAGGGCAGTCAGGCCGATGAATGCGCCAGCCCCCTGCTGGTCGGCGAACGGGAAGCGGCTCAGGCCGCCTGTTCCCCACTCGGAGATCCCGAACGCGGCAGCCACGACCATCGAGAGCTTCCGGGCGAGGTGAAAGAACCAGCATGAGAATGTCACTTCAGTGGTCAGCAGATACGCGATCCCGATGACGAATGGGTAAAAGGAGAGCCGCAGGCCGCCCATGGCGTTCCATGGGGGGCTGGTGAACGCGCTCGAGAGGTTCACGTTTCGCAGCTCGACTTTCGGGATCTGCGGGTAGTTGCGGTTGAGCGTGTTCAGCCCGCCGAGCAGAAACGGGATGACCATGCCGATAAGCGCGACCCTGTTTCGCCAGAACTCGCCGGTGTGCGTGGTAACCTCGAGCGGAACGTAGACCGTTGGGAATGTCAGCCGCTCGCGGCGGATCCACTGCGAGCGCACGATGGCCGCGAGGCTCAGCGTGCAGAGCGCGAAGACGATGACAAAGCCACACCAGATGGTTCCCGGGCCGAGCCAGACATCGACCGGCAGGGGGCCGCCCTCGAAGAACGGCGTCACCGCGCGAGCGCTCGGGGGCGCGATCCACTCGGGGATGTAATCGTGGAAGATCGCCCAGTTATTCTCGGGCGTGGCGAAGTAATACGGCGCGGCGAGGGCGGGAACGATGAAGTGAATTGCGCCGGAAGAGGCCAACACTGAACCGGTCGCGGCCATGACATAGACGACGATCAGCTCGCCCTGTGACAGCCCGAGGCGGCGGCTGAAGAGACGTGCGATGGAGCTGAGCGCAAGGACGACGAGCAGGGTCGAGAACGCCCCGACGGGCACGGAGGTGTTGGCCATCGCGGTATGGCCGCGCCTGCCGCCGAGCACCAGTTCAGCCCAGTGGATCATGGCAATGGCGATAATGACGGCGAGCAGGCCAATGATCACGGCCCGCGTGGTGACGGCGGGCCGGGCCTCGCCCCCAGCTACTGAGAGATTGGGCCGCGCACCGCTCTCGGTCGCGATGACAGGACCTCCATCGAACAGAGATCGGGTGAGATACGCGGCGGTTCGGTGCCAGTGAGGCGAAGTCCTTCTTGGATGCCGATGGGGACGCTGGGGCCGCGGAATTGCCGCGTGGGAGGCGTTCGGGGGCGCCCGCGAGTCGTCACGAGTGGGGATACACCTCAAGCGATACTCGGGGATGCCCGTGCCGCGGGCAACCTCAGCGGTTCGCGGACGGGGAGCTTGCTCAGTAATACGCGATCTGTCGCCGCTCGCCGCCGCGGGCCGGGGTCTGGCGGAGGACGTCATCGTTGCGGCGGGCGGCGCCCCCAAGCGCTTTATCCTGCACCGGCGAGAGCCTGAAGTCGCGCCACGAGCCGAGGCCGATGACGTTATCGGCAGTCACCGAGAGGTCGAGCCTGCCAAGCCGCGTGAGCTTTCCTTCCACGCAGATGACCGGGCTTGTGTAGAGTGCCCGTCCGCAGCGCTCGTAGGCCTCCTCGAAGACCGCGACATCGACCAGCCCGTACTCATCCTCGAGTGAGATGAAGATCGCCGTCCGGCCGTTGCGAGTCGGCGGTCGGGCGCGCGCGACGATGATGCCCGCGACCCGCACCCGGTCGCCATCCTTGTGGTCGAGCAGCTTTACACTCGGCGTCACCCCCATCTCCGCCAGACGCTCGCGCCAGAAGCTAAATGCATTGCGCGTGGTGCTGACGCCGAGGATGTGCAGGTCCGCCGCCACGCGTCCAACCTCGGTCATCGGGTCCAGCGAGGGGAGCATACTCACCAGGTCGTCGGTCTCATCATACGTCAGCGTCGGACTGCTGCGCCTCCCGCGGCGATCGGCGACCACGTCATCTGGCAGTGCGCCGAGACGCCACATCAGCTCCTGCACGCTCAGGCCGGTGAACGCAAACGCCCGCGCGAGGATCAGGTTCTCCACCGCCGGCTGCGGCGTCGATGTGCGCACACAGAAGTCCTCGAGCGAGGTGAACGGCCCCCCACGCTCGCGCTCGGCGAGGATGCGCTCGACGCTACGTTGCTGCAACCCTCGCACCATCCACAGCCCGAGGCGGATATCCCCCGTCGGATTATCCGCATACTCCACGAGACAGCGATCGGAGCTGCGGTTCACGCACGGAGGCAGTATCCCGCAGCCGTGGCGTTTCGCATCCTCCGCGACAGTGCGCGGCGGATAGAAGCCCATCGGCTGGTTGGAGAGGATCCCGGCCATGAACTCCGCGGGATAGTGCGCCTTCAACCACGCGGTTTGATACGAGATTTTGCCAAAGCAGGCTGCGTGGGCTTTGTTGAAGCCGTATGCCGCAAAGCCGCGGATCATTCCGAAGATCTCCTCGGCGGTCTCCGGGCTGATGCCGCGCTCTCCGGCGCGCAGCATGAAGCGTTCCTGGACCTCCTCGAGGTCTTCGGGGGTGATGTCCTTCGTCATCATCCGGCGCAGCACATCGGCCTCGCCGAGCGAGAAGCCGCCGATGGCGTGGGCAATACGCAGAACCTGCTCCTGGTAGATCACCACGCCGAAGGTGCTCTCAAGGATCGGCTGCAGATCCGGGTGGGCGTAGGTGGTCTGCTGCAGACCGTGCTTGCGCAGCACATACGGGGTGATCATATCGGCCTGTACGGGGCCGGGCCGGAAGAGCGAGATGTTCGCGACGATATCCTCGAACTCCGTCGGCTGAGTGCGCCCGAGCAGGTTGCGCTGGCCGGGGCTCTCGAGCTGGAAAAGGCCAACCGTGCGCGTTTCGCGCAGGAGGCGGTAGGCGGGCTCGTCGTCGAGCGGCAACGCGTCGAGATCAGGCCGCCGGCCCTCGCGCCGTTCGATGTGATCGAGCGCATCCTCGATCGCTGAGTGAATCCGCAGGCCGAGGATGTCCATCTTCACCAGCCCGAGCGCCTCCACGTCGTCCTTGTCGAACTGCCCGATCACGATGCCCTTGTTCGCCAGCTCCAGCGGCACCATCTCGGTCAGTGGGCGATTGCCGATCAACAGGCCGCCGACGTGGACCGACAGATGGCGCGGAAAACCCGAAAGCTCGCGGCACAGCTCCAGCAAAAGCTGCTTGTCCTCCACATTCAGGTCCGCGTCGCGCACCTCGGGATAGTTCGCGATGGCCTCCCTGATGTCCGCGGCGCGGATATGCGGGAAGACCGAGGCGAGCTTGCCGATCTCCTCCTCCGAAAACCCCAGCGCCTTGCCCACCTCGCGGATCGCTGAGCGCGCGCGGAAGGTGTTGACGGTGCAAACCGCGGCCACGCGCTCGGCCCCATACTTATCGTAGATGTATTTCGTCACCTCATCGCGCCGCCGCGCGTCGACGTCCACGTCGATGTCGGGCATATTCCGTCGCTCGGGGTTCAGGAAGCGCTCGAACAGCAGATCATTCGCGATCGGATCGGCCATCGTGATCCCCAGCGTGTAGCTCACGATCGAATCGCCGGCCGAGCCGCGCCCGGTGCAGCGGATCTTCTGCTCACGGGCGAAGCGCACGATGTCCCAGACGATGAGGAAGTAATCACTGAGGCCCTTCTCCTCGATGATCGCCAGTTCGTGCTCCAGTCGCTCGCGCACCTCGCCGGTCACGTGGCCGTAGAGTCGCCTGGCCCCGTGCTCGCAGAGCCTCCGCAGGTAGCTGCGGGGGGTCTCGTCATCGCGCGGCAACGGGTAGTCGCCGCCGCGGGAACCAGTCTCCTCCGGCGGGACGCCGGCGGTTTCGCGCAGCGCGTCCATATCAAACGCGGGGAAGTGAAAGGTCTCGAGGTCCAGCTCCCACGTGCAACGCTCGGCGATGCGTCCGGCGTTCTCCACAGCTTCAGGCTGGTCGGCGAACAGCTCTGACATCGCGCGGGAGGATTTCAGGTAGTATTCCGCGTTCGGGCGGCGATCGGGGTTGGGTTCATCGACCGTCTGGCGCGCACCCATGCACACCAACACGTCCTGCAGGCGGTAGGCCCCCTTGCGCACGTAATGCACGTTGTTGGTCGCGATGCACTGCAGATCAAGGCGCGCGGCGAGATCGGCGAGGCGGTGACGCAGGCGGCTGTGCGGGCGTGGCAGAAGGTGGTTGTGCAGCTCGATGAAGAGATGCTCGGGGCCGAAAAGATCGAGGTAATACTCGGCGACCTCCCGCGCCTCGCTGTAGAGCTTGCGTCCGAGAAGATTCGGGATCTCACCACATTTACGGCAGGCGGTGAGAGCGATAAGGTGGTCGCTGTGTTGGCGCAGGCTCTCCTGGCGCAGCAGCGGGTTGTCGCGATCGACCTGCTTGTATGCCTCAGAGAATGCACTTTCGCGTCGGGCCTCGCCCAGTCGCGCGGCAGTGACAAGACGGCAGAGGTTTGAATAGCCCTCGTTATTCTCGGCGAGCAGCACGATATGCGGAGGGCGTTCGAGGGCTTCGAGCAGGTCCGGGCGCACGGGTTCGACGGTGAACTCCACGCCGATGATCGGCCTGATGCCAGCTTCGATTGCCGACTGGAAGAAACGCACGGCGCCGGCGAGGGAGTTATGATCGGTGAGCGCGATGGCGGACATCCCATGATCGCGCGCCGCCTGTACCAGCTCATCGACCGGCGCAGCCCCGTCGTAGAACGAGAAGTTACTGTGTGTGTGCAGATGCGTGAACGTCATAGCTATCGTTTAAGGACGGCAGCGAACGGCGGGAAAGTCAGCGGGCAGAAGGCGCTCGGCGGTTCAACTGCGGCCTCTTCCTCTGCTCTCGCATTGAGAGATATCGCCCTCTCCCTGTCGCGCTCCGGCTGGGGACGGGATGATGCGAAACCACAGGGCAAACTGCGGGAATGCACTCGCGCTGCTCCGGCGGCAGTCCCCGGCGAGAGCGTGCCGTAGCCCGTTGCACATTCCGCCGTCCGCCGCCCTGTGCGCCTTTGCCGTAGCGTGCAGCCTGTAGCTCGCCTTCAATCCCACACCCGGTAGACGTGCCACTGCTCGGTGGAGGCGTAGCGGCAGAGATCGAAAGTCTTCCCGGTGTCGGTGAGAACGCGGATGAAACAGCGCTCCCCATCTCCCTCCCACCAGCGCCCGAGCAGGTGCCAGGCGCCACCGGTCTCCACCACCTGATAGCGGTCGCCGCGCCACAGGAACACATCCGGACAGCGATCACCCCGCATCGCCGCAACATCAATCGGCTCACCTATCGACTTCGTCATTGCCACCATGCCACTCACATCAGTTTCGGTATCCTCCAGTATATACGAACATATGTTCGAGTGTCAAGGAACAAACGACGAGTGGTGCTCACACTCGGGGGGGGAAACGTCGCCGATCGATGACGAACGCCCAGGAGATCGTCCGAGGCGGCCGGTCAGGTCCCTGCGGCCCGAGACGTCGCTGGTCTATGGAGCCCCCACGTTCATCCGAACCATACGCCCCAGCGCAGGAACGGTCCGCCAAGAGCCGCCCCCAGCGATCCCCAGATGAGGCCCGCGGTGATGAAATGCCCGATCGCGAAGCCGAGGAAGCCGGGCAGGGCGCGCAGGTAGGATGCGCTGCCGCCGTAGCGCAGCAGGACAGTCTTGCAGATCCAGACAATCAGGAACGGGCCCCACAGCTTATGCCCGAACGCGCTGGCCAGGACGTAGCCGATGGGGTGCAGCGGGAAGCCGAACCAGTAGTTCCGCGCGATTGAGATTCCGCCGACCAGCAGGCCGCCGCCGATTGTTGCGATGATACGCGGGAGATCCCGCGGGGCGGGCATCTCCTCGGCGCGGAGCACCTGCGCGTATTCCTGTCGCGCGGTGCTCGAGCCCCAGATCCCGCCGCGCAGACCCACGCCGCCCTCCTGGTAGTAGGGCTCGAGGTGGAAGATGAAGGCGAAGACGCTTCCGACCGCGATCGCGAGCATCAACGTGCTGACCAGCTTCCGCCAGTCCACATTCGTCCGTTCGGCGAGGTGCAGACCCTCGATCTGGTAGCCCGAGACGGTGGGGAAATACCCGCGTGAGAGGAAGCCCATCATCGCGAAGATTGTGGGAGAGCGCAGGTCCGCGCCCTGCCCCACCACTCCGCTCTGGCCGAGGAAGTTCCATATGACCTTGTGCTGCTGGCCGTAAGGGAACGCCCACAACAGCGGAACACCCGTCTCCGCGCGCAGGCGGCCGTATACCAGCCCGACGATCACAAGGATCGCGAGGTAGGTCGCTGCCAGCCACGTCGCCATTCCAGCGCTGACGAAAAAGACGAACATCGCGACAAGTCCGATGATCGCGCCGAGCAATGCCCAGCGATAGGGCAGCCTGTCGCCGCTGCTCAACGCCGGCCTCAGCAGCCCGTTCCACGCGTGACGCATGGCGTCGCGGCCCTTCCAGATCAGCACGACGCCCATCACGAGGTAGGCGCCGATGCCCTGCTCCTGCGGGAAGGGCATTCCGCCAACGCGGTAGCCGGTTGACGCGAGCACGAGCGCCTGCAGCTTCTGGAAGAGGTAGAAGAACCAGATCGAGAATGACAGTTCCGTAGAGATCAGGTACCCCAGGCCGATCAGGCCGGGGCGCAGATCGATGTTCATCGGCCGGATAGCGCGCCACGGGTAGTCGCTGATACCTGAGCTGATATCGAAGTTCAGCGTCCCCTTCGGCCCGCCGAAGAACACAGCGCGGGTCATCAGGTAGCCGTTCATCAGCGTTGCCAGACCGATCCCGATCCATGTCACGGGGTTGCAGAACAGCGGCATCTCGCCCTCTTCGCCGAGAATCTGCAGCGGAAGGCGCACGAGCGGGAAGACCAGCCGCTCGTGTTCGATCCACTGCTCGGCGAAGAGGATCATCAGGCACATCAGCGTGCCACCGAAGAGTACGAAGAAGCCTGTCCAGGCGATCACCGGCACGCGCCAGACCTCCCACGGTATCTCGCCGGTCGGGGAGGCCTCGTACAGCCACTTGTGGTAGATGAACTCAGGCGGCGAGAGCCATGACGGTATGTACGGTGCAAGCTGATCGATGGGCGCGGCAGGTGTCGCGTAGTACCACGGCGCGCTGATGGTGGCGATCAGAAATCGTGTCACGCCGCAGCCATACATGAACGTCGCGACGGTCACAAAGAGGTAGACGACGATGATCTCGCCTGAGGACAGACCGCGCACCCACGGGAGTCGCCGCAGGATCGGACTGAGGCCCGCCAGCACCAGCAGCGCGGTCAGACCCGGGATGGACGGGACGGCCTCGGTCATCTGCGCGGACAGCGCGATGATCTCGCCCTGCCGAATCCAGTAGCCGGCCAGCCACGTCAGGGCCACGCTCAGGACCAGCATCGTCAGAATACGGACAGGACGCGCAGGCCGAGCCTGTGTCGGGGGCCGGGTTGAAAGCTGGCTGCTCCCTATCTCCTCATGCATCCGCTGACCTCTGGCACAAGTCGCGTGGCGGCGTGCACACGTCGCGGTAGAGCCCGGAAACCCGTCGCGAGGCCATGGCCTCGTCGCGGCGGGCGGGAGGGAACGGCAGAGCCACCGCCGAACAAGCAGCGTGGCGCACAGCATACAGTATCGTCAAACCATACGTCAAGCGAGGCGCCCGCATGGGAATGCCTCCGGGAGGGCAATCGATGAGCGCAGAGAGCAGCCGAGACAATCGCCCCAACATCGTCTTCATTCTCAGCGACGATCAGGGCCCCTGGGCCGCAGGCTGCTACGGCAACGACGAGATCCGTACGCCCAACCTCGACCGTCTCGCCGAGACGGGCACACGCTTCGATAGATTCTTCTGCGCCACGCCCGTCTGCTCGCCCAGCCGTGCGACCTTCCTCACCGGCCGCATCCCGAGCCAGCACGGCATTCACGAGTGGATCAACGAGGGAAACGTCGGTCCCGGCGCCGAGGAGTTCCTCGCCGACGAGGTCGCCTACACCGACATACTCGCGGCCCACGGGTACCACTGCGGGCTGTCGGGCAAATGGCATATGGGCGACAGCCTGCATCGCCAGCACGGCTTTGACTTTTGGTACGCCCATCAGCGCGGCGGGGCGCCCTATTACGACCCGCCGATGGTCCGCGATGGCCAGGCGATCCAGGACGAGGGCTATGTGACCGACCTGATCACCGACGAAGCGCTCGGATACCTCGATCGGCACCACCAGGAGCCATTCTACCTCTCGGTTCACTACACCGCACCGCACAGCCCGTGGATCAATAACCACCCGCAGGAGATCGTGGACTCCTACGACGACTGTCCATTCGAGAGCTGCCCGCAGGAGCAGCGTCATCCGTGGGCGATCTCCCTTACTGACAACAACCTCGGCAACCGGGAGGCGTTGAAGGGCTATTTCGCGGCCGTCACCGCGATGGATGAGGGGATCGGCCGCATCATCGACCGAATCGAAGAGCTTGGTCTGCGCGAGAATACGCTGATCTGCTTCTTCTCCGACAACGGCTTCTCGTGCGGACACCACGGTTTTTGGGGTAAGGGCAACGGCACGTGGCCGCGCAACATGTACGAGAACTCTGTGAGGATCCCGGCGATCATGAGCCAGCCCGGCCGCATTCCGGTCGGCTCCTGCGATGCCCTCCTGTCCGCCTATGACTTCATGCCCACGCTGCTCGATTACCTCGGCTACGAGATTCCGGTAGAGCGGAACCTGCCCGGCCGCAGCTTCATGCCCATCCTCCGCGGCGAGCGAAAGCAGCTCTCTGAGAGCATCTGCATCTACGACGAGTACGGGCCGGTGCGGATGATCCGGACGGAGCAGTGGAAGTACGTCTACCGGCACTCGCACGGGCCGGATGACCTGTTCCATCTGACCGAAGATCCGGACGAGCGTGCAAACCTGGCCGATGACCCCGGCTACCAGGACGTCCGCCGCGAGCTGCTCGGAATGATGGATGAGTGGTTCGCCCGCTACGTGATCCCCGAGCGCGATGGCCTGCGGGAGCGCTCTGAGATGGCCTTCATGCGCGATTACCGGGGGCGCCTGTGCGATCGTCACTAAGCCGCAGCGATGCGTCATGGCAGCATGGTGAGGTCGGGGCGGGGTGTCGAGCTTCCCGATGGGGGTGAGATCAAGGCCACGAGGGAGGAAACTGGTGGGGTGACGGTAACAGAAACGGCAAAAGGGCGTTAATGCGTACTGAGGTCCAACTCACGCAACTGTGGGGCGCGCATCGAGCAAACGAGCGCACAGGGGGCCGCCGGCCATGCGTTGTGAGCGCTGTGATCGGACTTTGGAGGGCAACTCGGGCGTCTGTCCGTGGTGTGGCGCTAAGGTCCCATCGGTCGGATCAGTCGCCACCGGCATGCAGTCGGACGGAGCGGAGGTCGTCGGGCCCATCGAGTTGGTCTTCAACGGCGCGATGGCAGGTATGTTCTACGGCACAATCATAGGATTCGCCGCGATGGCCTTCGCGCATCTCGCCGGAGCCATCACGGCGGTCAACGGACCGACTGCGTTGGTCATGGGACTGATCTATGGTGCCGGGGCAGGTGCCATCGTGGGCATCGCGACGGTCCTGGCACAGTCGGTGGTTATCGGCGCGATCGGGGGTTTCGCCGTCGATTTCGTGCTTCGAGTCGTCGTGATGGCGAGCGTCGGGCTCTGGTGGAAGGTGGGAGCCGTAAGCGTCCTCATTGCCCTGATTGCGGCGACCCTGTTCGGCTTCGGCACGGCGACGCTTGCCCATCGGGCGATCGACTGGGATCGCGCGCCTGGACCGCCGCATCACTGATGCGGCGGGTCCGCTGTGGCTTGCGATGCTGATGCGCGTGGGCAGGGCCCTCCTCTTATCTTCTCGGTGGCGTGCTCGCAGCGGCGTTTCTCAACGTCTACCTCCTCACCCCCGCGCTCTGGCGCGTCGAGTGGTTTGTGGGGGCGAACGTCTCGGTGCTCGTGACGGTGGGAGCGCTACGTCATCGGGGTTGGCCATCTGAATAGGTCAGCCAGGCACTCGACGCCGTGTTTCCTCCGTGGCCACCGTAAGATCGCAATCACTTCCCCTGATCGCTTGCACTCCCGCGGGGAATCCGTTAGACTCCCGCGTCGATAGCCTGCGCCTGGAGGACTGATGCGCCGGGCGGAGAATTGCACCATGAGCTACCTGGGCCGCCCTTTGCGCCCATTTGATGCTGACCGCGCTCAACTGGCGGTGACCACAAGCCCCCACGGTGGGCTGGCGATCATGATGACGTCTGACCCTCGTTCGAAGACGCGCAACCAGATTCTGACGCTGCTGCTCGGTGTTGTAACGCTCGCCCTGATGGGCGCGACAGCCTGTGCCGCCGAGGAGACCGACCACGAGGCTCCGGCCATCGCCCCACAGGAACCGATGGTTCGCGAGACCGTGCTTCCGGCTGAGCCGTCTGAGGCTCAGGAGGCGCCCTCGACGATCCTCCAGCGTCTGCCCCGCTTCGGCGCAGACCTGTTCCGTGGCGCAGCTTTGGCCGCTGGAGAGGCAGAAGAGGCGGAAGGCGCACAGACGGCGCCACCGGTGCCCGATAGCTATCTTCTTGGTCCCGGGGATGCGCTCTCGTTGCAGGTGTTTGCGGGCGACTGGGAGCAGATCTCCCAGCAGTTGACCGTTACGCCGGAGGGCGTTGTGTTTCCCGAGCAGCTCGGCCGGGTGACGGCCGCGGGCAATACCCTCGGCGAGCTGCGAGAGAGCCTTCGGCGATCCTACTCGCGGCTTTTCCGCGACCCCACGATAACGCTCACGCTGGACGCTCAGCGCAGCATCGAAGTCTACGTCACGGGCGATGTCGTGGATCCGGGGCGCAAGATCCTCACGGGCATGCCGACGGTGCTCGACGCGCTTTATGCGGCAGGCGGACCGTCCGAGATCGGCTCATACCGCCATATCCGGCTGTCGTGTCTCGGCCGGGCGCCGCGCGAGATCGACCTCTACGATTACCTGCTGACCGGCGACCGCGAGGCCGACGTACTCCTGAACCCCGGTGACACGATCTTTGTGCCGCCCATGGGCCCGGAGGCGGGCGTCTCCGGGGAGGTCCGCAGGCCCGCGCGCTACGAGCTGAAGGATGGGGCCGACGTCGGGCGCCTGCTCGAGATGGCCGGGGGCCTCACCCCCCGCGCGCATCACATCCTGCACCTGTGGCGCACGGACGCACGCCAGCAGTGGCGGATGATGACCTGCGACTGCGCGGACGGCGCTGATGGA
>JALGTR010000301.1 GCA_029821265.1 Candidatus Zipacnadia bacterium | reverse complement strand
CCCCTCAAGGTGGTCTACGGGGCGGCGATGGCGGCGTACGAGGGCCGATAGCGCTCAAGGGCGCCAGCCGCTGATGCGTCGCCAGGCGATGGAGAAGAGATGAAGCGCGGCCTCCTCGATCTCCCCGATCCCCTCAGGCATCTGCTCGCTCAGCGAGATCCGTGCGACGTTCGGCACCGGGTCGAAGTCCATCGTCCCGGCGCCGTAGCCGATGCTCTCCGCGACGAAGTCCGCGGGCCTCGCGTAGCCGTCTGCCAGCACCCGCGCCAGCGCAGCGCCCGTCGGCGTCACGGTCTCACCCTCGACGTCCACCTCACGCGTCGGAACCTCGCGCAGCAGCTCCGCCGTCGCCGGCGCGGGCACCGGCAGCCGTCCGTGGGCCACCTCGATCCACCCGTGCCCGATCGGCAGCGGCGCACAGTAGAGCCGCGCAACGCCCATCCTCCGGAGTCCCTCCACAGCCCCCACCACGTCCACCAGCGTATCCAGCCCGCCCAGCTCGTGGAAATGCACATCCTCGGGCGTCGAATCGTGAATCTTCGCTTCGGCCTCAGCCAGCGCCCGGATGACCTCGCGTGAACGCTCTATGACCTCCGGGGGCAGCGCCGCCTGCGCCACCACCTCCATCAGCTCGCCGGCGCTGCGACCGTGATGATGGTGGTCATGGCCGTGGTCATCATCGTCGTGGTGATGATGATGGTCCCGCCGCCTCACGTCCACCTTCGTGGCGGCGATTCCGGTCTTCATGACCTTCTGCGCCGAGATCTGCACCTCGTCGGCGACGCCCAGCGCCTCCGCAACCTCCTGCAGCGCCTCCAGCGGCAGCCCGGCATCCACCAGCGCGCCCAGGAAGATATCCCCGCTCAGTCCACCTGAGGGCTCAACATATGCGATTCGCATCTCTCATCGGGCCCATTTCGGCCCATGCTCCCTTCGTGAAGCGCCGCATTGATTCTACGGCGCGATGACGACTGTCTCCGTGACCGCCGCGCGCTTCCCGTCGCGCACGATCATCCCGCCGCTCACCAGCACTCGCCCGTCCGGCAGCAGCGTCGCACGATGCTCGTGCACCGGGAAGGGCAGCGGCTCAGCGGGCATGAACGCATCCCGCACGGGGTCGAAGACCTCACATGAGGCCACCGTGTGGGGCTCCCCCACTCCGTTGAAGCCCCCGGTGATCAGCACCCGTCCGTCGGGAAGCTTCGTCGCGGTATGGTCCATCCGCGGCTCGGCCATCTCCGGCCCTGGTGCGAACTGCCCCGTTCGTGGATCGTACAGCTCCGTGCTGGCGAGCTGCGTCCCCAGCTCGATACTGTTGCCACCGGTCAGCAGCACCCGCCCGTCGTCGAGCAGCGACGCGGCATGCCGCGAGCGATCGGCCAGCATCTCCCCGGCTGCCGTGAAGCGCTCCGTCGCCGGATCGAAGACCTCCGCGCTCGCCAGTGTGCACTCCTCGGGGAACTGCGACCCGCCCGTGATCAGCACGCGCCCGTCGGCCAGCAGCGTCGCCGCGTGCCCGAAGCGATCCTCCATCAGCGGCGCGGTCACATCGAACGCACGTCGCTGCGGATCGTAGAGCTCGCAGTTCGCCACGCTGCGCCGTCCGCCGATGAATCCGCCCGCGATCAGCACCCGCCCGTTCTCAAGCAAAGTTGCGGTATGCAGCTCGCGCGGCACGGCCATTTTGTGCGGGAGGAAGATAAACCGGCCGCCCACCAGCAGCTCCGCCGTCCGCGAGGTGGAGTACGGCAGCACAAATCCGCCCGTGACGAGTAACGTGCCGTCCGGCAGCGCCGTCGCGGTGTGAAACGCGCGGGCCCGATGGTTCCTCGGGCCGTACTCCCACGTCGCGCCGTCCTCGGAGCGCTCGGTCCCCAGCATAAACGCATCGTAGGGCCCCAGCCCTCCAAGCGCCAGCACGCTGCCGTCTTCGAGCACGGTCGCCGTGTGCGCATAGCGCGGCGCCTGAAGCTGCGCGCAGGCAGTGCCCGTCAGCGCAAGTGCGAGCGCAGCCAGCAGTACTTCACATTTCATTCGCATCAATGGCCTCACCAGAGTAGGAGGTTGACTGCCGACCGCCGCGATTCCTGCAGGTCGCCGGCAAGGACTCGCCGCCCCCGGCCGCGAACTGCTCAGCATATGATCAGCAGATGGCGCACACAGATCCGCAGCGTGGCTGCCCTCGTCGCGCTCGTCCTCGTCGGCTGGTGGCTCCACACCCACGGCTGGCCGTGGTGGGCGTGGCTTCCGGCCGCCATCCTCACCTCGATGGCCACCTACATGATCTTCGTCCTGACGTGGTTCGCCTACCGTAAGCTCACGTACGAGCACAACGCACGGCGTGCGAAGCGCCGCGTGCAGGCCGCGGCGGATCCGGAGGACTGAGCGTGCGCCTTGGCTTTCACGTCTCCATCGCCGGCGGGCTGGACAGATGCATCCAGCGCGCCCGTATCCGCCGCTGCACGACGCTGCAGATGTTCACCGGCGCCCCGGTGCAGTGGGCCCGCACGGAGATCTCGGACGCCGACGGCGCGGCCTTCGCCGAGCGCCTCGCGGCGCTGAACATCCGCCCGCACTTCGTTCACGCGAAGTACCTCCTCAACGTCTCCTCCCCCGATCCCGCCCTGCGGCTCAAGAGCGTCGAGGACCTGGCGATCGAGCTGGAGATGGCCCGGCGGCTCCGCGCCACAGGTGTCGTCCTCCATCTCGGAAGTGTCGGCGCCGAGGGGACGATCGCGGAGGGCATCGAGCGCGTCGCCGAGGCGGTCAACACAGTCTGCGAGCGTGTCCCGGAGGGTCCCTCGCTGATCCTCGAGAACTCGGCCGGCCAGGGCAATATCGTCGGCGCCCGCTTCACCGACCTGCGCCGCATCATCGACGCCACCGACTTCCCCGAGCGCATCCGGATCTGCGTGGACACCGCGCACGCTTTCGGTGCGGGCTATCCTCTGCACACCGAGGCGGGTCTGCAGGCGACCGTATCGGAGATGGCCGGGACATTCGGATTTGATCGCCTCGCGCTCCTGCACGTCAACGATTCGAAGGTTCCCTTCGAGTCAGGCCGTGATCGCCACTGGCACATCGGCCGCGGCGAGATCGGGCGCGAGGGCATGGCGCGGATCGTCAACCACCCGCGCCTTACCCACCTGCCATTCATCATGGAGACGCCCGGCACCGAATCCGACGACATCACGAACATGCGTCGCATCCGCCGGATCATCCGCAGAGAGAACCGCCCGCCCCTGCCTCCGCTGCCGAACGATTTGCGTTAGCGCCCCGTCAGCCGCGCATGATCCGCTCGTAGATCTCCGCCGCCTGCTCGACCTGCGCGATCTCCACCCACTCGTCGGCGGTGTGAGCCTGCTCGATGTCACCAGGGCCGAGCACCACCAGCGGGACGTCGTGGTCGGCGAAGTCGCAGCCGTCGGTGCAGTAGGCCACGCCCACCGGCTCGTCATCGCCGGTCACCGCCAGCGCCGCTTTCCGCGCGCGCTCCACAATCTCCTCGTGCAGGTCGGACTCCACGGGGCTGTCCTTGAGCACCGCCAACAGCTCATCGTCCTCCCCCAGCAGGCCCTCCAGAGCCCTC
>JALGTR010000064.1 GCA_029821265.1 Candidatus Zipacnadia bacterium | reverse complement strand
AAGCGTGGGTGGGACACGCTGCTTCGCTACGCCAACGAGGTCAACGACCCCGGCCGCTTCGTGACCATCGTCGCGTGGGAGAACACGCTCGGCGCGCCATCCGGCCACTACAACACCTACTGCCTCGACGACGGCCATGAGCCGATGCTGATGGAGGACTACGGGCGCGATATCGAGAGGCTCAACGAGCTGCTCGACCCTGAGCGGTGTATGACCATCCCGCATCACACCGGCATCAGCTGGGGGCGCTCGAGCGGCGGCGGCCCCACCGTGGACTTCGACAAGCTCAGCGAATCGCACACGCCCGTGCTCGAGATATACTCCCACCACGGTCAGAGCGAGCTGTACGCCCCCGACCACGTGAACGCGTACGAGTTCAATCGCTGGCACAAGGAGGGGCGCCGCACCAACCGCTCGATCCCCGGACATTTTGCCCGCGATGCCTGGCGCGCGGGAAAGCGGCTCGGCGTCATCTGTTCCTCCGACGATCACTATGGCCAGGGCGGGATGGACTTCGAGGGGATCGCCGGCGTCTTCGCTGAGGACCTTACACGCGAGGCCATCTGGCGGGCCATTCGTGGCCGCAACTGCTACGGCACCACCGGGGAGCGCATCCTGCTCGACCTCGAGATCAACGGGACACCGATGGGGCAGGAGATGACCGCGCACACCGGCGATCCACTGGAGATACGTGTGGAGGCGCACGGCACCGACAACATCTCCCGCATCGTGCTCTTCAGGCTCAACGAGTACACCGGCGAGTACATCGAGGTCTTCGAGGAGCGCCCATACACGCTCGACTTCGAGATGACCATCACCGAACAGTTCGGCGGTCCGGTCATGTACTACGTTCGGGTCCAGCAGGAGAAGATGATCCAGGATCGCGGCGTCTTCGCGTGGTCCAGCCCCATCTGGGTCGACCCGGAGGAGTGAGAATCCGCAGGTTCAGTTCGTTCAGTAGGCCGGCAGCGTTCTGAGCAGCCTGGTGGCCGGCCCGTCCACCTGCACCTCAAGCTCCGTGGCGGCCGCGGCGAGGATCTCGCTCGTGACCATGTCGATGACGCGCGTGGGTCTCTCGAAGATCAACGTCTCGGTACGCGGAACCGCCGAGTGCAGGCCGATGAGGTTGCGGCTCACGTAGGACGGCTCGCTGTCGGCCACGCGGATCGGAACGCCTGCGTCCGCGCAGATGCGCTTCAGCAGCGCGGGCGAGAGGATCGGTCCGGCTGAGTAAACGCTCGTCCAGTCCTCGAAGCGCCTGACGGCCAGCCCCGGCTCCCCGCCGTCGACCCATCGCCCCACAACCTCCAGGTCAGCGTCGCGTGGGACGAATACCGGCCCGATCTCGATTCCCGGCTGCCGGCTCTCGGCCTGAGCGGGGGCCTGCGCCCACGGGTGATCCTTGACCAGGGCGATATTCCACTCTCGCATCCGGGCGATCTCGTCGAACTGCATCCCCGTGAGCGCCGAGATCCTGCTCACATCCAGGTCCTCCGCGATGTAGCCCGGCGCGTAGAACCACACCAGCGTGCGCCCGTCCGACTTGAGCTCCTCGTTGATGTACCGGCGCTCCTCGTCGGTCATGTGGAAGCAGTTGAGGAAGAAGTAAGCTCGGAACTTCGGGGCCCGCCCGGCAACGATGTCGTCGAGCAGGTATATGTTCCACGGCGCCCCCACACGCTCAAATGCGCCCTTCTGCCGGAAGACGAGCCACTGCATCGCCTCGATATGGTGGCTCAGATATGCGGCCGGCGTATCCTCGTCCACAACCACCGCGATCCCGTCGGGGTCTGGCGAGCGGTCCCACCCGATCCATCGGTCCGCCAGTTCCCGGAGCTGGCCGATCACCTGCGCCTGTCGTGGGTCGCCTGAGATCCATCCGTTGCTGAAATCGTACCAGCGGACAGCGGCGCCCTTTGTCGCCGCTGAGGCGAATGCCCGTCGGTGCTGCGCGATCGTCCCGGTGATGTGATCCGGCGCCCCGTATGCGCGCTGCCGCTCGTCCTCCACCAGATGTGTTCGCAGGTCCGTCTCCATCGCCCAGAGCTTGCCGTTCGCCAACACTGAGCCGATCGCGCTCATGACCGTCGTCGGCTCGCCGACCTCCCGACTGGAGTAATCCCACGGTGAGATCAGAAAGTCGCACAGATCCGAGCGCATCACCTCGGAGAGCGCCATGTGTCCCGAATCCCCCGCCCGGCGCGCGCTCCCGAGCATCGTCACCACGTAGCCGTAGTAGGTTCCCGCCAGCGCCTCCCCGTTCGAGACGCGTTTGATGATCTCGAAGTAGTGCAGGATCCCCTCGGCCATCACATCCTGGTAGAAGAGGTAGAAGTCGATAACGTAGCGATATGTCCGGGGGTCGCGGAAGAGCATGTGGTCGGCGCCGTCACGCTGCTCGACCGATGGAATGGCCGCGGTCTCGAAGCCCACCTCCGGCATGCCCCAGGCTTCCCGCAGCGCCTCCTCGTCGGGGTAGCGCTCCCGCAGCCACGCCCGGAATGCCTGCACCATCGGCTCCGAGTAGTCCGTTGGCTCGTAGTTCCCAACCGACGCCCAGTGCTGCCACTCCCATGACACGCCCGAGGCGGGCAGATAGCCGATGATGCGGCTGGCGTAGGGAGCCGAGCGGCAATGGGCGATGAACAGCTCGAACGCCCGCCCGCTCTCCTCCCGCCACAGCTTCGAAGCGAGCGAGATCACGCGCCCCGGATCGTGGTAGATCACCACATCGGTTCCACCGTCCTCAGTTCGCGCAAGCTCCTCCGGATGCAGCTCCAGCCACCACTGCTGATGTCGTCCGGAGATCGTAAAGGCCGGAATGATCAGCGCCTGAGGATCGTGCGTCAGAAGCCGGACCACCTTCTCGTCCCACGCCGTGTAATCGTAGCTCCCCGGGCCCTTCCAGCCGATGTCGTCCGCCCGCAGGAAGTAGATGTGCACACCCGCCGAGGCCATGTTCCGGATGCGCTCAGCGCTCACCTCAAGCTCCTGGTAGTGCATGAACGGGTCCGGTCGCCCGTCGAGAAAGAGAGTCGGAAGGCCGGTGTGCTGCTCTATGGTGGCTTTCGGTCGATGCTCTCCGACCTTCGGCGGCCGCACCTTCAGCCTTCCGATTACCGCGCCCTCAAAGCCCCATGCTTCCTCCTCGTCCCCGGGTGGCCGCGTGTACTGGGTCAATGGAAAGCCCAGCGCGACATCATAGGTCCCCGTCGGCATGAAACGCGATATCGGGACGCGAACCGGCCCAAGGCGGACCCCCTCTTCGAGCTCCGTCGTGGCCTGAGACACCGGCCACCATCGACACAGCACCTCCTCGCCGTCCTGCAGCAGGACCAGGCGCAGCGGGCTGTCGGCTGCCGCGGCCGGCAGCTCATCGATCGTTGCCGAGACGCGCAGCTCCGAGCCGCCCGCAACCTGCGTCGGCAGTGTTACCTCCAGCAACTCCACCGCCTCGCGCGGCCCCATGTACTCGTAGGGAAGGTAGCCCCACGGGTCGTCCCCGGCCTCGCCAACCACCACCGCCTGCGGCCAGCCCGTCGCATCGAATCCGGGCTCCTGCCAGTGCTCCTCTGGCGGCTCTCCGACCGCCAGCCAGTTCTCGTCGCTGAAGATCTCCATCGAGCCCCGGTCCCACAGCAGCCCGGCCTCGAAGAGCACCCCCTCAGCGCCTGTCACATCGTGCGCCTCGATCGCGATCACGTTCTTGCCGCGGACAAGATGCGGCTGCAGGTCGACTGTTTCCGGCGTGCGCCAGCCGTCCTCGTCCTGACTCGAGGCCACCTCGCTCCCGTTCAGCCAGAGGGTGTAGCGATCATCGGCCGTCACCTGCGCGGCCGCTGAGCGCAGCTGCTCCGGCTGAACTGGCAGCTCGAAGCTGCGCAGAAGCCACGCGCCGGCCTCCTCCTGGCCGATCGTCTCTTCAGCCCAGATCCAGCGTGCCCGCCACGTCTCCATCGGCCGCTCGCACGGGTCCGGCACCTCAGCCACGTGGACCAGCTCGACCGCGTCGAACCACACCCGCGCGTTCGGGGCCACGTGCAGTTCGAGTTCCGCGAAGGCGGCCAGCCGCGGCACCTCGAAGTCGCCGCGCAGGTGCATCAGTCCGGCATCATCCATCTCCGTTCGCGTCACCGTCACCGAACCATTCGCCACCGGCCGGTCAAAGACGTCGAAGAAGCGCAGGTTCGCGGCCAGGTCCCGGGCATTCCCCTCGACTCGCGTCACCGCCACGTCGAGGCTGTAGGTGCCCGTGCGGTCGATCTGCAACCGCGCGCGTGCAGAGGCGCTGCGCTCAGGCGGGCGGGCCGCGATCATCAATGAACGATCGCCCTGGGCCACGTTCTCGGCGCTCCACTCGAACTGCGCAGCATCGATACGCCAGCCGTCGGGCGTCCCGTCGTCGTCGAGGTCATCCTCGAACCCGGAGTTCGCCACGATCCCGGACGGCTCGCTCGTGAGCCGGATGTAGTCCAGCGCGATCTCCGCGCCCGCGGGATTGAGGATATCGAGTCGGATGCGCCTGATGATCCCGTCCCACGTCTCGACATCCCCCACGCGACTGCGATAGACCCGCGGCCGGTCTGAGGCGAAGACCTGGTGTCGCTTCTTACGCTCCGGCGCGAAGGTGTCATCGGCGTGCATCCAGAACACCTCGCCGCCGCCGGTGATCGTGCTGGAGACCCGGAACTCGACGATCGGGAACTCGCTGGCCGGGATATCAAGCTCCGGAGAGATGAGCATGCAGTCATACTCTGTGACGCCGCGCAGCATCCCATCAGCGACCTCGACCGTCCGGAAGTTGCTCGGCTCCCAGCCCTCGAAGTCACCATCGGTGTTGAAGCGCCAGGTCATCTCGTCGGCGCAGGCTGCGGTGAGCAGCGTCGCCAGTGCCAGCGCTGCAGCCGCGATGCGTGCGTGATGCATGTTAACCTCCGGGGCTCAGTCGATGAGGCGATCGAGCAGACCGGCGGCCTCCTCCGCCGAATAGCGCTCACAGCGGTAGATGCTGCCGAGGCCGCCCTCCTTGTGGAACGGGTCGTAGAAATCCCACACGATCTCCCCACCCGGTGTCACCTCAAAGAGATGGGCCTTCGAACCCTCGCAGATCAGCGTGTTGCCGTTCGGCAGCCGCTGTCCGCCCGAGATGTATGGGGAGAAGAACTCGTCAGGCCGCTGCGCGCGATACTCCCAGACGATCTCCTCGGTCATCGGATCGACCTCGATCACCCGTGAGAAGCCGCGCAGCGTCCCATTGTCGAAGAGCAAGATGTGCCCATGAGGCAGCATGTGTGGCTTGTGCTGTCCGTCGATGACCCCCGGCCCCCACGCCCAGACGATCTCCGAGGACTCGCGGTCGATCACGCCGATGACGTCGACGCTGCGGTACGAGAAGACGATATTGCCCGGTTTGAAGCGCTCCACGTGGCCCGCCGCGCGCTCCTTCTCCCACGTCTCGTTCGGCGGGATGACCTGCAGCGTGTTGTTGTGCGCCCAGTCGAATGAGAAGTCGCCCTGGATTCGTGACCAGACATGCTCCCACGAGTCGGTCGGCAGCAGTGCCTCGAGTTCCTCGATATGATGCTCGCCATGCCACTCCCACAGCAGGTCCTTGTCGCGGTTGATCTCCAGCATGTAGGGGCAGCGCTTTAGCTGCTTGCCCAGCTGCGGCCACATGTGGTCGCGGATTGTGTGCAGCAGCATCCGGCCATCGGGCAGCACCTGGAAGTCGTGGTCGATCCGGCAATGATAGTGCCAGACCACGTTCGAGTCCGGGTCGAGTTCGCGGATTCCCGCCCGCATGATGTTCGACCGATCGCGTGTGGGGTAGATCAGGTTCCCGTTCGGCAGCAGCTTGCAGAACGACTGCAGCGCGGTCTGGACGTACCAGCGGTGCACGAGCTGCCCATCCATGTCGATGAGGTGGATCTCGGCGCGGCCGTCCGGCGCCTGTGTGGGGTCTTCCCAGCTCTCGCAGTAAAGGGTGTAGCCCTGCCATGCCCTGTCGGGATCGTGGGTGATGACGCCGCGGCGGTGTTCGTTCTGCATTCAGGTCGGCCCTCCTTCAGGCGCGGTCGGGATGCCGGGGTGACGCGATGGAGCGTTTCGCACCGCGCCTCGCGATATCCTCCTCGCCGAGGGCACGGCGGCCCGACGGGGAACACTCATGGGAGCGCTCTATCGCGTCCGACAAACCGGGAGGAGATACAACGTGACCGATGTGGTCTTCGCGTACGATGTTGAGGACGTGTACAATCCACAGTCCGACGACGCTCTGCTGCGAATCTGCCGCATACACGCCGAAGAGGGCGTGCCCGCGAGCATGTTCGTAGCGGCTGAGAAGGCCCGCGCCATGCGTGAGCGCGGCCGCAAGGATGTCCTCGACGCGCTCGCAGAGCACGAGATCTGCTACCATGGGAACTACTGGGGCGACTTCCCTGAGCCCGCCACCAGGTACGGTGTCGAGATGGACTTCGACGATGCGGTGCGCTTCGCCCTCGCCATCGAGGCCCCCGGGCTGCATGATGTCGCGGAGATCTGCGGGCAGTTCCCGGTTGCATGGTGCTGCCATCAGGCGCAGCAGTCGCTGCCCCAGCAGTACGCGATGAAGCTGGCAGGCGTGCGATGCTGGGCGGGTGGACCGCGTGGCTGGATCATGAACTGGCTGAGCTGGCCTCGCTCGAACTGCGTGGTCTCCAGCCAGGGCTCATGGAACATGGAATACGATCCCCTCAGGCCCAACGAGCAGAAGCCGCCCGCGGATCCGGATGAGGACCTGCGGCAGTGCCAGGAGCAGTTCGAGCGCATCGCGAGTGAGCGGGACTTCGTCAGCTTCGTCGGTCATCCGGTCTGCTGGGTGATTCGCGAGTGGGGCAGCCTCTGGGAGTATGCGACGCTCTTCCGCTACGGTTCGGCCGGGCCATACCCACGCCCGCGCATCGACGCATCCGCGCGGCTGCGCACCGACGAGGACAGCGAGGCGGCCTATCAGCATCTGCGCAACTTGCTCCGCTGGATCAGGACGCGCAACGACGTAAACCTGACCACCTACGAGGCGCTGTGTCGCCGTGAGGAGGAGCGCGGCCAGCGTTGGATCGACTGGGGGCAGCTCGTGTCGCTGGCCCGCCGGATCGTCGAGAACCTCGATGCGATTGAGGACTTCGATACGAGCTTCTCGCCGGCAGACGTCTGCGGCATGCTGGTGTTCGCCGTCCAGTACTGCTACCGACACAACCGCTGGCCCGAGCAGATTCCGGTTCAGCGGCTTCTGGGGCCGACGGAGCGGCCTCTCGAGGCCAACGAGCCGATCGTCATCGACCGCCGTAGCGCCTTCGCGGGCTCTATGGCCGCGTACAGCATCATGATGGACGACCGCCGCCTCCCGGGCAGGCTGCGCGCGAGCCGTGTCGACGTCGGCCCCGCCGGGCTTCTGCACATCGCCGCGGCGCTGGTGCTCGGCTGGGAGGATAACGGGGAACTGCCCGAGCAGGTGCGGATCGAGCCCGTACAGACACTTCCGGGCGTGGTGGACACCCCGACGATCACGGAGCGCCGATTCGGCTCCTCGAACATGCCCGCGGGTCTGAACGAGGAGCGGCTCTGGGACCTCCTGCGCTGGCAGGCGTGGAGCTACCGCCCGTAGCATCCTGTCCCCGCCCGCGGTCGGTTCGCAGTCGTCGCTGACCGGCAGAACCTGGTCTTGCTCCGGGGGTGGGGCAGAGGTCAGACGCCCTGGGGCGCCTCGTGACGGGCTGGATATGCGCCCCCGTACGCCATTACGCGGCGGTCAGGGAGCCGATCACCTCGCATCTGGGGACCGGCTCCCCGCCTGCCGCGCTCTTCGTGATGTGCCATTACCGCTACGGGAGTTCCCAGCTCCACACGTGGGAGCCGCTCGCGAAGTAGAACCGCCCGTCAACGATCGCACCACCAGCGCTGACTCCGCGCGGCGGATCGGCGAGCTTCTCGTGCTCGAAGGTCCCCGGCTCGATGCGCACGATCGCCTGGGTGAAGGCCGAATACAGCTCGCCATCGGGGCCCAGCAGCAGGCTCGCGCGGGGAATGCCGCCGTACTCGGACATGTCCTCGCGATGGATCACCTCGCGGCTCTCCGGATCGAAGACGAACAGCTGTGAGCCGCTCGCGAGCCCGTAGACCAGCCCATCGGGCCCCACCTCAATGCTCACCACCTCGGTCGCGCCCGGCACAGGATTCGTCTGGTAGACCACCTCGCGCGTGTCCCAGTCGAGGATGTACAGCGTGCCCTCCTCGGCTTGCGGGTGGCCCCCTCCGGGCGTGGCGATGCTCGTTCCCCCGATCAGATCGCCCGAGGGCAGAAAGCGCATCGTGATCGTGCTCTGATACTCGATCACGTCCTCGTGTGTGAGCAACTCGGTTGTGCCTGCCTCGCGGTCGTGAATCGCCAGACCGCCGCCGCACAGGCCGTAGCCCGCGAAGCCGCCGGCCACCACCCAGCGCTCGGAGGGGTCCGTGATGCACGCCCGCGGCCTGCACAGGTCCTCCTTGTACTGCGCCAGAGCGCATGGATTCGGCTGCTCACCCTCAGGCTGCCACGGAGCTGCGGGGTCATAGCGCCAGATGCGCCCGCCCGCGTACTCCGCGCCGTAGAGGAACTCGCCCGCGGCCGTCATCGCGCACATGTTCCCTCCGCCGATCGCCGGCACGGCGCCCAGATCCGTCAGCTCGTCGGCCTCCGGATCGTAGCGCACGAGGTGCATCGGGTGCGACGTCGAGGCGTAGATACTTCCGTCTGGCCCCGCGGCCAGTGAGGTGATGTTCGCACCCTCTGACTCGTAGTCGAACTCGACGATCCTCGGCTCACCCTCGGGTGGAGTGATCGTCAGCTCGCGTTCGGGCAGGTTCAGGTGCGCCACGCTGCCGTCAGGGAGCCTCGCCGTCTGCGTGCCCCATCCGATCGCTCCGGTCGGGACGGGCGCCGGCACCTCGTCGGCAGCTATCACCTGGGCCTGGCCCGCGTGCAGTCGCCACCATGTATCGGCCACGCGACCGTAGGCGTTCCCGTCGGGGCCGAGCTGGACATGGCCCGTGCCGTGCACCCGCTGCTCCTCCGACGGCACCTGCACCCGTTCCCCGGTTGCCGGGTTCATTCCCACAACATTCTGCCGCGCGGTGCCGATGCCGGCCCAGAGCCAGCCCGCGTCATCGGCGACGAGCGTGTTGACATACTGCTCCGCGTCGTCGAGCTGTCCGTGCGCACTCAGCTCCTGGGTTTGCGGATCGTAGCTGATGAGCTGGCAGTTCTGGTGCATGCCCGCGAAGATCCTCCCGCCCGGCCCATCGCACATCGCGCTGCCTGTGACGTGGATTCCCGCATTGGGCGGGACTCCTGCGAAGAGCCATTCGCGGGTCGCGGGGTCGAACTCGACGAAATGGCTGTTCAGCACGGTATAAAACCGCCCGTTCTGGCTCAGCAGCGAGGCGAACGGCGCCCCCCCGACGCCCTCGGGGTAGTAGTGCTGGTCCGTCTGCCCGGTCTCGGGATCGATCAGGAGAATCCAGCCGCGGGGGCTCTGATCAAGACTCAACGCGATCAGCAGAGGATCGCCCTCGGCGTCCTCAGCGGCGAGGAATCCCCGGCTTTCGGCCACCGGTGCGCCGACTCCATGATCGATGAACTCCCCGGCGTTTGAGACAGCGCCGCCGTAGAGTACTCCGGCAAGGATCAACGCGTTCATCGCATAGCCTCCTTCGCAACTGTCAATGTACGAAGCTGTTCGCCGCCGAGGCGCCCAGGGCCTTCCACGAGGAGGCTGCGGTCGCGAAGGGGAAATATCGCGCGAGGTTGAGCAATGGCTGGAGGTCGTGAGCATGGCCCGTACTGGCTGTCGCGTCGTCGATGCAACCATCACATTCGAGGACTATCCGCTGCGGTCCCCGCTGATCCTCACCGGTGGGACGATCGAGGATGCCACGGAGGCGCGCTGCACGGTGACGGTCGAGGGCGAGGACGGCCGCATCGCCACCGGCCACGGCACGGTTTTCCTCAGCGCGATCTGGGCCTGGCCGGGCTCGCTGTTGAGCGTTCTGCAGCGCGTGGACGCGATGCAGCAGATGTGCATCGAGATCGCGGATCGCATGCCGGTGTGGTGCTTCGAGCTTCGTCATCCGCTTGAGCATGGCATCGACGTGCACGAACGCGTGGAGGGCCTCGCCATCCCCGTCGGCAAGCGCCTGTTCATTACCGAACGCATCCCGACGCTGGCTGCGCTCGTATGCATGTCGCCCTTCGACCAGGCCCTCCACGACGCGTACGGGCGGCTGCACGGCATCTCAAGCTACGAGGCGCTTGGGCGCGAGTACCTTCCCGGCGATCTTTCGCCCTGGCTGGGCGAGTTGGGGGAGGGGCGGCACCTCGACGAGATTATCTACCGCCGCGATCGGCATGAGCTCGACGCGTGGCTGGTCGTGGGCGTCAATGATGCGCTCCGCAGCTCCGAGGCGGAGGATCCTGGCGACGGTCTCCCGTGCTCGGTCGAGGGCTGGATCGAGCGTTGCGGCTACCGCTGCTTCAAGCTGAAGGTCAAGGGCGCCGATCCACGCGGGGAGGCTGAGTGGATCGCGGGTGTGCACGCCGAGATCAGGGCGATCCGCGACGAGCTCGGTCTCAGCGGTGCGATCCGCTATGAGATCGACCCGAACGAGGGCTGCGAGGGCCCGTGGGTCGTGACCGAGCTGCTCGATGCCATCGAGGAGATCGACGCGGAGGCGTATGAGGCGCTGGAGTACCTTGAGCAGCCCACTGAGCGAGAACTGGCGGCGAATCGCTGGGATATGGCGCCGATCGCGCGTCGTCGGCCGGTGCTGGCGGACGAGGGGCTGATGGGACTGGACGACCTTGAGTTGGCGGTCAGTCTCGGCTGGACTGGCCCGGCGCTCAAGACCTGCAAAGGTCATTCGCTGACGCTGCTGGAGATCGCGTGGTGTGAGCTGACCGGCCGGCCGTATACACTGCAGGACCTGACGAACCCGAACATCGGCGCAGTGCACGCAGCCGGATTGGCGGCACATTGCGATACGATGAACGGGGTGGAGCTGAACGTGATGCAGTTTGTGCCGGCCTCATCACGCGCCGAGGCGGAGCGGTTCCCGGGTATCTTCCATGTGCGCGACGGTGTGCACCGCCTCGATGGCCTTGGTGATATCGGCCTCGGGTATTAGTGCGTCGTGCGTGGTCGTTTGAGCACGGGCGCCCACAGCCATGATGACCTTGAGCGCGACCGCCCTCGAGAGCTCAGCGGGGGAATCGCCTGATCTCCGCGGCGGTTGCGCCCTTTGCCGCAGCCGGTCATAGTCGCCGCCGTTGCCACCGCAGGCTGTCATCCGCCGCCGAACCGTGCAGGCCCCCGTGCGTGTGGTGGGGAATCCCAGTGTGGATCGCATACGAACAGGTCGTGGGGCCGAGGAGTGTCCGAGACGATGGCTGGATCGATCAACACGCAGATGATGCTGCTGACCGAGCGGCTGGAGACGGAGATTCGCGCGCTGTTTGAAACAATGACCAGGGAGGCCTGGATCCGGCGGATCTGGGACGCCGATGCCGGGCTGTGGCGCTCCGAGCCGGAGCATGTCCGGGAGATCAGACGCCGCCTTGGGTGGCTGCATCTGCCCACCCGCGTGTTGCCGAAGGTCAACATGCTCGAAGCATTTGCCGATGAGGCGCGCGAGGAGTTCGACCGGGTGGTCGTGCTGGGCATGGGCGGCAGTTCCCTCGCCCCGTGGTGTTTCGCCGACATCTTCGGCCCGGCCGAGGGCTATCCTGAACTGTCGGTGCTCGACAGCACCGTGCCCGCCGAGGTCCTCGCGGCCACGGGCGATACGCCGGTCGAGCGCTGCCTGTTCGTCGTCGCCAGCAAGTCCGGCACGACCAGCGAGACGCGCGCCTTCTTCGAGTATTTCTGGCAACAGGTTGCCGACATACGCGGTCGCGACGCCGGACGCAGCTTCGTGATCATCACCGATCCCGGAACGCCGCTCACGGATGTGGGGCAGGAGCGCAATGTCCGGGCGATCTTCGAGAACTGGGACGATATCGGTGGCCGATACTCCGCCCTGTCGTACTTCGGCCTCGTTCCCGCAGCGCTGATCGGCATCCCCATCCGGCGCCTGGTCGAACGTGCCAGCGAGATGGCGGGAGCCTGTGTTCCCGAGATCCCCGCCGACGAGAACCCGGCGGTCGCGCTCGGAGGCCTCCTCGGCCTCGCCCACGAGGCCGGTCGTGATAAGGTCACCTTCCTTGCGTCCAGGCGTCTGGCCACCTTCGGCGACTGGGCGGAGCAGCTTCTCGCCGAGAGCACCGGTAAGGACGGCAAGGGCATCGTGCCCGTCGTCGGCGAGCCTCCCGTTGAGGTTGGGAGCTACGGGGATGATCGCCTCTTCGCATACATCCGCCACGGCGAGGATAGTCTCCACGATGAGCTCGCCGATGCCCTCGCCGGGGCAGGCCACCCCGTCGTGCGCATCGATGTCGAGGACGCGATCTCCATCGGCGCGGAGATGTATCGCTGGGAGTTCGCGACTGCCGTCGCTGGCGCCGTCATGGGCATCAACCCATTCGACCAGCCGGACGTCCAGGAGGCGAAGGACAGGACGAAGGCCATGCTCGAGGCGTATTCCGAGAACGGAGCGCTCCCGGAGTTGCAGCCCGACGCCACTGACGCTGGCATCGCCGCATACGGCGCGCCGCGTGCGGGCTCAGTGCGGGAGGCCGTTGCCGACCTTATCGAGAGCATCGCGCCCGGCGACTATTTCGCAATCATGGCGTATCTGAGACGCAGCGAGGCGGTCGCCGACGCCGTGGCGCAGATCAGGGCCGAGGTCGCCGCGGCCTGCCACGTGGCCACGACCCTCGGCTATGGCCCGCGCTTTCTTCATTCCACCGGACAGCTTCACAAGGGTGGCGCGAACACCGGGGTCTTCCTGCAGATCACTGCGGCCGATGACGCCACAGTCGGCGTGCCCGGCGAGGACTATGACTTCGGCACTCTCAAAGACGCCCAGGCCCAGGGCGACTTCGCCGTCCTGCAGGAACGCGGGCGCCGTGTGCTGCGGATTGACCTGGGCCGCGATCTGCAGACCAATCTCGGCCGACTCGTCGAGATGATCGTCGAGGCCCTCGCCGACTGACCTTCACCGCCGGCAGACACCATGATGGCCCGCCCAGGGCAGGCGGGCCATCATGATTGGTGTCGGCGGTAACGCTAAAAGCTCTCCGCTTCCTCCGCCGGAGCCGGCTGAAGCTGGCCGGCCTCCACCATCTCCTGCAGCGGGTTATCCTCCGCCTCCATCGGTATCTCCACCCGCTCACGGATGCGCGAGGATTCCCAACAGGCGAAGATCGCCTCCGTGCCCTTTATCGCGTTGTGGCCGTCCATCATCGACCGCTCGCCGTTGCGCCACGATTCCACAGCATCCGCGATCGCGCGGTTGATGTACACGTTCCCGTGCAGGCCCTCGCCCGCGGTATCGACGTCCTCCCACTTGCCGCTGTCCCAGGTGCGGTAGCGGAGCACCCCTGCCTCCTCGTACGTGGCCCCGATCTCGATCATGCCCATCGTACCCACCAGGCGGTTGTGACAGCCAACAAGCCCCTCGGCGTCGCCCGTTGCGACGAGGCCGTAGACGCCGTTCTCGTACGCGATCGCAGCCGTCGTCGCATTCTCGTTGTGCGCGCCGAACCAGAAGTCCTCGGTATGGTAGTCGATCTGCGCCATGACCCACTCGGGCCACGCCTCGTCGTTGAAGTACTGCGCCATGTCGAAGTTGTGCGAGCCGTAGTCGTAGATATTCGGCCCGCCCCATTCCATCCGCAGCAGATCGCCGATGACACCGTCGTCGAGCATCTCCTTCGCGAGGCGGAACGGAGCTCCATAGCGTCGCTGGTGGTTGAAGTTCAGGGCGACGCCCTCCTCATCGCAGATCTCCAGCATTCTCCGTGCGCCGCCGATCGTGTCTGCCATCGGCTTCTCGCAGTAGATCAGCTCGACGCCCGCACGCGCGCAGTTGATGACCATCGGCTCGTGCAGGTGTGGCCAGGTGCAGATACTCACCGCCTGCGGTTCGATCTCCGCGAGCATCTTCTGGTAGTCCGAGAACGTCGCCTCGATGTCGTACTGCTCCGCGAATGCCTGCACGTTCTCCTCCACCACGTCCGCGGCCGCCACCAGTTCGACGTCGTCGAGTTCGCTGTAGGCGTCAGCATGCGTGTAGGCCATGCCGTAGCCCATGAGGCTGCCCTTCTCGCGCTTCTTCCCCGTGCCGATGAACGCCACCGTCAAAGCCATCTCGTAGCCTCCGTTCGCTGCTATCGGGAACACTTCTACCCATCGAATCGTTCGACCCACCCTGCCGGACACCTTCCGCGTTGGGAGGATGTTACTCGAGCAGCTCCGGGCGGACGGCGGGCAGGCTCGTGCCCGGGATGAGCCGCTCGCCGTCGCTCAGTCCGTCATCCGGACGCTCGGCCAGCAGATCGATCAGCCGCTGTCTCCAGAGGGCCACCCGGTCGGCATAATCGGGGTCACCCGAGCGATCGTGCAGCTCCTGCGGGTCATCTTTGAGGTCGAAGAACAGCTCCCTGCCGCTGCCGGTCAGCCAGATGAACTTCTCCTTCCCGTCGGTCACGAACTGGTTGCCCTGGTCTGAGAATGAGGAGTGTTCCCCGTGAATGTAGTCCCGCCACTGCGCGTCTTCGCCGGCGAGAAGTGGTCGTAGAGATGAGCCCTGCACGTCGGCCGGGATCTCCAGCCCTGCCTGCTCCAGCACCGTCGGCATCACGTCGAAGTGCGAGATCGGCTCGTCGCGGAAGCTGCCGCGCGGGCCGTCGAACGACTGCGGCGGACGCACGATGAACGGCACCCTCGCCGAGCCCTCCAGCGCCACGACCTTGCGGAAGTGGTTGTGGTCGCCGAGCAGCTCACCGTGGTCGGAGGTGAAGATGATCCAGGTATTGCCCAGTTCGCCCATGGTCCGAACACATTCCAGAATCCGGCCGATCTGATAGTCCAGGTGCGTGATCTGTGCGTAGTATGCCCGGCGGCTGCGGTCGAGGATGTGCTTCGGCAGCGTCCCGGTGGAGGAATCGACCCGCCGCACGGGCTCGGCGAACTCCTTCGCCCAGTCGCCGACGGGCACGGGCGGCATCTCCCGATCCTCGTACTGTCGGAAGTACTCGACCGGTGGATCCAGCGGCGGATGCGGGCGATGGAAGCCCACCTGCAGGAAGAAGGGCCGCGCGGGATCCCGGCGCTGAAGCATCTCGATGGCGGTCTGCGCGGTCCATGTGTTTGGGTGCAGGGGCTCGGGGTGCAGCCAGGGCCGGGCCATCCAGGAGTTCGAGGTGATCTCCATGGCGGTGTCGCGGACCAGTCCCTGGCCCTTCTCCTTCAGCCAGATGTGGTAGTCGCTGTCGAACCCCTCGTCGATGCGAATACACTCGTAGAGGCGATTCTCCTCGAAGCCCAGGTGGAGGCGTTGCGGGTAGAAGTGGGTCTTTCCCACGTTAATCGTCTGATAGCCCGCATCCCGCAGCCGATGGTACATCGTGCCCTCATACCGCCACGGGACGCCGTCGCGGTAGCCGATGCGCCCGGTGCCGTCGGGGGTGCGTCCGGTGGCGAGGCATGCGCGTGTGGCGATGCATGAGGGGCAGGCGGAGTAGGCGCTGGTGAAGGTCACGCCCTCGTTGGCCATCTGGTCGAGAAATGGGGTCTCCACCACGGGATGGTTGTATGGTCCACCGACGCAGTCACCTCGCCACTGGTCGGGGAAGATGAGCAGGAAGTTGGGTCGCTGGTTCTCAGGCATGCGCGTCTCCTCCTCGTCCTGTATCAACGGGCTGAAGCCGCAGGTTCGCCGTATTCCTGCGCCGGCCCTTCGAGGCCCGCTCTCCACGCAGCCCATGGTTGCACCCGCCCATACCAGGCCTTCGCGGGCGAGGGAGGCCGCCTCTGCAGGGCTCTCCGCTGCCACCGTCGAAAGGTGAGCGCGTCTTCAAGCGACGGCAAGGAGGGCGCGTCATGGACTACGTGCAGCTTGGTCGCACAGGAACGCGGGTCTCACGCTTCTGCCTCGGGACGATGAACATCAAGAGCCCCGACGATAAGCAGACCTGGTCAGAGATCGTGGGGGAGAGCCTCGACGCGGGGATCAACTTCATCGACACCGCCAACGTCTACGCTCGCGGTGTCTCGGAGGCGGTGCTGGGCAGCATCCTCGCCGAGAAGGGCTGCCGCGACGACGTGGTACTCGCCACGAAGGCTGTGGCCCGGATGGGCGATGGTCCCAACGATCACGGAGCCAGCCGCTATCATCTCACGAGGGCGGTTGAGGACAGCCTTGAGCGACTTCAGACTGATCGGATCGACCT
Source organism: Candidatus Zipacnadia bacterium (assembly GCA_029821265.1). GTDB lineage: Bacteria > Armatimonadota > Zipacnadia > Zipacnadales > UBA5352 > JALGTR01. Next base: position 1,043 of record JALGTR010000064.1, on the reverse strand, counting down.
GTTCTACCTGCATATCGTCGATCTCACCACCCCGATGGACGAGATCCTCGAGACGCTCGATACGCTCGTGCGGCAGGGCAAGATCCTCTACGTCGGCACCTCGAAGTGGCCGCCGACGCTGATCATGGAGGGTCTCGCGGTTTCGGAGAGCCGCGGGCTGCCCCGCTTCGTCGCCGAGCAGCCGCCGTATCACATTCTCGACCGCGGAGTTGAGAATGAGCTGCTGTGGATGTGCATGCGGCAGGGCATCGGGGTCTGCACCTGGGGTCCGCTCGCATACGGGCTGTTGTCGGGGAAGTATCGCAGGGGCGAGGATCCCTACGAGGGCGGCCGTTTCGCGAACGCCGGCCCGGACAACTCACGGTACACGCAAGAGGCCCTCGATGTTGTCGAGGAGTTGATACCCCTCGCGGAGGCTCGGGGTATCACGCTGGCGGAGTTCGCCCATGCGTGGCTGCTCACCCGTCCGGGAGTGACGTCGATCCTGATCGGCCCCCGTACGGTCGAGCAGCTCCGCTCCACCCTCAGCTCCTACGACGTCGAGTTGACCGACGAGGAGCTCGCGAAGGTGGATGAACTCGTGCCGCCCGGACGCTTTGTCAGTGACTTCTACGACGGCAACGTCTACGCACGACTGCGCAGCGCTATCCATGAGCCGGAGTCGGTGCGTCGGAAGTGAACGAATGCGCGGCGGGGCCCTCACCGCAGGGCCCCGCCGCGCACAACAGCTGGCGCGTCAGATGAGCCGGCTGTTCAGACAGGCGATCAGGGCGCCCTTGAGCTCCAGCACGCCCATGGGCCGGTCAACCGGTCCGCTGTCCTCGACCATCAGCGTTCCGTCGAAGCCGGTGTCCCTGACGACCCTGATCAGGGCCGTCAGGTCGCGCGTGCCCTCCTCGTTACTCCCTCGCGGATATGATTCGCACGTTCGTGGAGACGGGAAACTCCCGTCCGTCGATGTCGTAGACGATCTCGGCGAAGAGGGCGGCCCAGCCGGCCTGGGGGTAGTCGAGTTGACACAGGTAGTCCTCGTCGCGCTCGGT
>JALGTR010000300.1 GCA_029821265.1 Candidatus Zipacnadia bacterium | reverse complement strand
AGGCGCTGCGATTCGGCGTCTATCTCTCCCACACCCACGGTGAACGCGCCATCGGCGTAATAGCCCTCGAAGATCACTCCAAGGTCCACGCCGAAGATGTCGCCCTCACGGAGGATCTCATCCTCCGAGGGGATTCCGTGCACTACCACGTCATTGAGCTGCGCACAGATTGTGGCCGGATAGCCCTGATAGCCCTTGAACGCCGGTTCGGCATTCGCGTCTCGGATGATCTCCTCCGCCAGCCGGTCGAGCGCGGCGGTGTTGACGCCGGGGCCGATGGCCTCTCTGAGAGCGGTGACGGTCCGGGCGTGAATCTTCCCGGCGTGCCGCATCGTCTCGAGCTCCGCGCGGCTCTTGGGCACGATCTCGCTGCCCCGAACTCGCGGCGCAAACATCACGCGACCTCGCCGCGCGCAGCCTCCAGCACTCGCTCCGCGATCTCCTCAACATCGCCCTCGCCGGAGACGTTCACCAGCAGATCGCGCTCGCCGTAGTAGTCGATTAGCGGCTGCGTCTGCTTCCGGTAGACCTCGAGCCTCTCGCGGATCGCCTCAGGCTGGTCGTCGCTGCGCTGGTAAAGCTCGCCCTCGCAGTCCGGATTGGGGCACTCGGCGCCGGTCTCCACACCCGGCTCGTCGACATGGTAGATGCCGTCGCAGCCGCGACAGAGCCTGCGGCCGGAGAGGCGTCGGATGATCTCGTCCTCGTCGACCTTAAGGTTGATAACCGTCAGGGGCTCACGACCGAGGTCGTCCATGACGTCGTCAAGCGCCTCCGCCTGGGCGACCGTGCGCGGGAAACCGTCGAGCACGAAGCCGTTCGCGCAATCGGGCTGTTGAAGGCGCTCGCGCGCAATGGCTATGACGAGTTCGTCCGGCACAAGTTCACCGCGGTCCATATAGCCCCTGGCCTGCTCACCCAGCTCGGTACCCCGTGCAACGGCATCGCGCAGGATATCGCCGGTCGAGATGTGCGGCACCCCAAGCTCGTTGCTGAGCATCTTCGCCTGAGTGCCCTTGCCGGCGCCGGGTGCGCCGAGCAGCACAATGTTGTGTTCCTGGTCTGCCATCGATACGCCCCTTACTTGAGGAACCCGCTGTAGTGACGCATGAGAAGCTGGGCCTCAATCTGCTGCATGGTGTCAAGCGCCACGCCAACAACGATCAGCAGCGACGTGCCACCGACAAGTGTGAACGTCTGAACACCGGTCAGGTCGCCCACGTAGAATTGCATCAGCGCCACGACGCCGAGGAACAGCGCCCCCGCGAGCGTGATCCGATACAGGATCCGGTCGAGATAGTCTCGTGTGCTTGCACCTGGCCGGATGCCGGGAATCGCCCCGCCGGACTTCTGCAGGTTCTCGGAGATCTGCTCCGGATTGAAGGTCACCGCCGTGTAGAAGTACGTGAACACGATGACCAGGATGAAATACAGGAACGAGGCGAAGGCGTTCGCGCCGGGCTGCGTGAACTGCACGAGCGAGAACATGGCCTGGCTGATCGCCTCTTCGCTGACTGGCAGGACCCTCGCCAGTCGCTCGATCATGGTCGGGCTGCTAAGCACCTGCGCGATCTGCCCGGGGAACATCGCCACCGAGATGGCGAAGATGATCGGCATAACCCCGGCTTGATTGACGCGCAGTGGCAGGTAGCTTGTCTGGCCGCCGTAGACCCGATTGCCGCGGACCCGGCGGGCATACTGCACCGGAATCTTGCGCTGGGCCTGCTGGAACTTGACGATCACGTAGACGGTCGCCACCAGGATGGCCGCGAGGAAGAAGATGCTCGCTCCCTGAATCTCGCCTCCGCGCCAGAGGCGTATCGTCCGCGCGATGTCCTGCGGCATCCGCGTCATGATGCCCGCGAAGATGAGGATCGAGACACCCTGACCGATGCCGTGCTCGGTGATCATATCGGCGATCCACATGAGGAACGCCGTGCCACCGACCATCATCAGCACCACGTAGAGCATCAGTACGTTGTCACCGATGAACGCGTTTCCGCCACGCAGATAGGCGATCATCCCGAAGCCCTGCAGCATCGCCACGGCGATCGTCAGGTACTTCGTCCAGGCGTTGATCTTGCGTCGCCCGTACTCGCCCTCCTTCTGCAGCTCCTCGAGAGCCGGGATGGCCATGGTTAGAAGCTGCAGGATAATCGAGGCCGAGATATAGGGCATGATGCCGAGCGCCAGGACCGAAAAGCGCTTCAGCGAGCCCCCGGCGAAGGCATCGAGCATTTCGCCGATACCACCGACGCCCCGGAAGAGCTGCTCGAGCTGCGCCTTGTCGATACCCGGAAGCGGCACGTGCGCACATGCCACGTAGACGCCGAACATCGCGAAGAGAAAGACAATCCGCTTGCGGATGTCCGGCACGCGCATGGCCTGTGCGAGCCCCGCGAGCCGTTCTCTCATTCGCCGATCACCTCGACGGAGCCGTTGGCCGCCTCGATCTTCGCGCGGGCCGAGGCGCTAAACGCGTGGGCGCGAACCTTCAGCGGCTTGTCGATCTCCCCGTCGCCGAGGATCTTCACGCCGTCGAGCAGCTTCCCGATAAGACCGCTTTCGAGCAGCCGCTCGGGCGTGATCTCCTCATCTGCCTCGAAACGCTCGGAGAGCGCACCGACGTTCACGACCGCGAACTCGGTGCGGAAGATCCCGATGTTGTGCGCCGCATTCGACATACCGCGCCGGGTCGGCAGGCGCCGATACAGCGGCGTCTGTCCGCCCTCGAAGCCGGGTGGAATGGAGTAGCGGTGCCTCTGGCCCTTCTCGCCACGGCCGGCCGTCTTGCCCTGGCCTGCGGAGATGCCGCGCCCCACCCGCTTGCGGGACTTGCGTGCTTTCGGATTTGGACGAAGATCGCTCAGATCCATCGTGCTATCTCCTACTGCCCTTCGGCGGGCTCGTGGTCAATCAGGTGGGAGACCGCGCGGATCATGCCCCGCGTGGCCTCGTTGTCGGGAACCGTGTTGCTGCTGCCCACGCCGCGCAGCCCAAGTGCCCGGACGGTGCCGCGCAGCTTCGGCTTGACGCCGATCATGCTTCGTTTCTGCGTAACTTTGATCCTGTCAGCCATTGCACTCACCCTAAAACTCCAGCCCGGCCTCGCGCGCCGCATCAGCGAGGGCCTTCACGCGCCCGTGATACGTGCGCCCGCCGGTGTCGTAGCAGACCTTCTCGATGCCGGCGTCAAGTGCCCGCTCCGCAACGATTCGACCGACGACGCGGGCCGCCTCGATGTTGCTGGTTGAGCCGTTGCACTCGGCCGCCACCTCGTCCTCACAGGTGGTGGCGGCGACCTTCGTCTCACCGGCCCAGTCATCGATGATCTGCGCGTAGACGTGCTTGAGGCTGACGTAGACGGCCAGTCGCGGACGGTCCGGCGTCCCGATCAGTTTGCGCCGGGCCCGCATATGCCGCTTCTGCCTCTGCTTTTTGCGATCGACTTCTGCTTTCACTTATGACACCTCGGCAATTCTGCCGCTGACATTCCGCGGAACGGCTCTTACATGTCGGCGCCGACCTTGGCGGCCTTCCCGGCCTTGCGGCGGATATGCTCGCCCACATAGCGGACGCCCTTGCCCTTGTAGGGCTCGGCCGGGC
>JALGTR010000063.1 GCA_029821265.1 Candidatus Zipacnadia bacterium | reverse complement strand
TCAGCCGGCGATGGTGGCACGCGAGGGTATGGCGCTTCCGGAGCAGTATCCGGCCGACGTGCGCGAGTTCATCACCGCTCCAGCGCGCTGGTCCGGAGCGATCTATCACCGGCCGGTGATCGCCTCCGACCCGCTCATCGAGGCCACGCTGCAGGAGGGCCCGCTGGGGCCTGTGGTGACGCTCGTGAACTTCCGCAACGCCCCGCAGGACGCGGTCGAGCTGCGGCTACACGGACTTCCGGAGGCGCAAACGGTGACGAGCGTTCGGCACGGCGAGCTCCCCGTCAGGCTCGATGGCATCGTGCCGGTTGTGACGCTTCCGGTGGACAGAGGCGACTTCCTGACGGTTGACTGACACGAGGCGGCATCCTGGAGAGGACGATGGTGATGATCATCGACGCACACGCACATATCTCGCAGTGGGAGGACCTCGGCTACCCGGGGGATGCCGAGAGCTGCCTGCGAGCCATGGACCGGTACGGCATCGACGTTGCGTGCGTCTCGAACTCCCGCTCACTGCGAGGGGACTTCGTACGCGGGAATCGGGTGGTGGCCGAGGCCCTGGAGCGCTGGCCGGATCGCTTTCGCGGCTATGCGGTGGCACATCCGCTGCACCTGGACCTTTCGCTGCGGGAGATTCGCACGTGCATCACGGATCTGGGCTTCAGCGGCTGCAAGTTTCATATCAGCCACACGATGATCGAGTATGCCGACCCACGCTACGATCCGCTCTTCGACCTGGTTCGCGAGCTGGAGGTGCCTGTGCTTTTCCACTGCTTCGACGGGGGCGAGGGTGTGGCGCGGGCGGCGGAGAGGCATCCGGACGTCACGATGATCGCCGGGCACATGGGCGGGTACCGCTGGGACGAGGGCGCGCTGATGGCGGTCTCCAGGCCGAACGTGTATCTGGAACTGTGCTGCTCGTGCGCTGAGCGGGGGATCGTGGAGATGGCGGTTGAGTGTGCGGGGCCCGATCGGGTTCTGTTCGGGACAGACCTGCCGATGCTCAGCCCTGCGACCACGCTCTACAAGGTGTACGAGGCGGAACTCGACGATGAGGTGAAGCAGAAGATCCTCTGTGGGAATGCGGCGAGGATCCTCGGGATGGAGGCCGGGCAATGATCATCGACGCCAACGGGCTGTTTGGAAGGTGGGCGATTCGCACCCCGGGGATCGACGACCCGGACGAGTTCGTGCGGCAGATGGACGCGCACGAGATCGACATCAGCATCGTCGTCTCGCTGACCGCAATGACGTTCGACACCGTTATCGGCAACGGCGAGACGATCGAGGCCTGCGCGGCGCAGCCGGAGCGGCTGAAAGGCCTGTGCGTTGCGAATCCAAAGACGGACCTGGTGGACCCGCTGGAGCAGATGGCGCGCTGTCGTGACGCCGGGCTGGTGGGTCTGCGTCTGACGCCGCAGCACGGCTACTCCTACTCGGACGTCGAGCTGCTGGCGCCGGTGATCGAGCAGGCCGCGGAGTATGACTGGCCGGTGTGGCTGTCGCTGGTGGTGGTGCAGAACACGCCGTTCGGAAGCCAGCCGGTGACGGCTGTCGGTCGCGTGCTGGACGAATGGCCCGAGGGGCGCTTCATCATCACCGGTATCAGCTATGTCAACCGGCTCGACGCGCTGCGGGTGCTCAAAGACCGGCCGAACGCGTGGATTGACATCGCGACCCTGCAGTCGGCGTTCTGCGTGGATGATCTGTGCGAGGAGCCGGGGGCAGAGCGGGTTGTGCTCGGGACCGGATTCGCGGTCCAGTGCCCGGGCATCGCGATCGCAAAGGTGCAGCACGCGGAGATCACGCAGGCCGAGCGTGAGGCGATCATGTCAGGGAACATCGCGAACCTGCTGGGCCTGTGCTGAGCGGTGATTGGCGTTCGAAAATGCGCGCGGGCAGGGAGATCGGCCGGCGAGGGGGAAGAGGCATGCCGCGGCATCCATGCGCACGAGCGACGTCACCTGACGCGGCGGCCGCGAAGCTGACCTGAAAACCGAAGCGTGACTTCCTCCGCGGAAGCGCGCACCCGCAGGACAACCTGAGTCCTGTATGCCCTGAGAGGAGGCGTGCAAAGTGCCGATAGTTGATTCACGGACAATGGAGCCGAGAAGGACATATTCAGTCGAGGAACTTCGCGCGGCCGCGCAGGAGATTCGTGCCTGGGTGATGATCTCTCTGGAAGCCGCCGGATCGGGCCACACCGGCGGCACGATGTCCATCGCGGACATCGCGGCGGCGATGTACCTTCGACACATACGCCATGACCCGGCGAACCCGCGCTGGGAGGACCGGGACCGCGTGTTCTGGTCGGCCGGGCACAAGGCGCCGGCGATCTACGCGACGCTGGGCGTGGCAGGATACTTCGACGACATGCCAGTGACGTGGCACGGCGAGCCGATTGAGGAGTTCGCGAACATCCCCGGCCCGCAGAAGTGTGTGCTGCTGCGCAAGCTGGGATCGCCCTTCGAGGGGCATCCGAACTCCAGGAAGCTGCCGGGGATCGAGGTCTGCTCGGGCTCCCTCGGGCAGGGCCTCGGCGTGGCGTGCGGTTCAGCCCTGGACGCGAAGATGCGCGGGCGCGACAACCAGGTCTACTGCATCATGGGCGATGGTGAGCAGCAGGAGGGGTCAGTGTGGGAGGCAGCTCTGTTCGCCTCACACCACGCCCTCGACAACCTCGTCGCGATCGTCGATGATAATGGCCTTCAGATCGACGGGCCGACGGCCGAGGTGTGCAACGTGCAGTTGCTGGCGGAGAAGTATCAGGCCTTCGGCTGGGAGGTCTTCGAGATCGACGGGCACGACATGGGTGAGATCCTTGGCGGGCTGGAGCGTGCGGACTCGGTGCGCGGTCGGCCGGCCCTGATTATCGCTGACACGATCAAGGGCAAGTGTGTGGACTTCGCCGAGAACGTTGTCGGCTACCACGGAGTGCCCCCCAAGGACGGCCGCACGGGTGAGGAGTCGCTCGAGCGAGCGCTGGAGTGCATCGGCGTGACGGATGCATTCCCGCCCGAGCGCGTGGACGAGATCCTCGCCTTCGCCGAGAGGTACGGCGAGATCGCCGCCGAGCGCGCGGACGCGAACGTCCCGAAGTTCGGCCGGGACTGGTGGTGGAACGCCGACGGCACGATGCCGGTGGAGATGGACGCGACGCGCAATGGCTTTGGCGAAGGCATCGCCGAGGTGGGGGCGGACGAGCGTGTGATCGCGCACGGTGCCGACATCACCGGTTCGATCCGCATGTCGAGGTTCTACGAGCCCGATGGCAAGAACGAGGACCCCGAGCGCAAGAAGCGGTTCGTCAGTTGCGGGATCGCCGAGGCGAACATGACGACTGTCGCAGCCGGATTCGCGATCGAGGACCGCGTACCGTTCATCGGCTCCTACGGAGTCTTCGCGACGGGCCGCAACTGGGATCAGCTCCGGACGACGGTGGCATACAGCGGACTTCCCGTGAAGGTCGCGGACGCCCATGGAGGCGTCTCGGTCGGCCCCGATGGGGCCACCCATCAGGCGCTCGAGGAGATCTCGCTTATCACCGCGATTCCGGGCTTCGTCATGTTCGTGCCATGCGATTCGATCGAGACCGCCAAGGCGACGAAGGCCGCTGCGGAAGACGACGCGCCCACCACGATTCGTTTCGCACGTGAGGCGACGCCCGTCGTCACAAAGGAGGAGACGCCCTTTGAGGCGGGGGTCGCGAACGTGATCCGCTACCGCGGCGAGGCCGACAGCTTCGTGGATGCGTTCGAGACCGTGCTCGCAAGCGACTACTCCTCGGAGGACGAGGACCTGGCGATCATCGCCTGTGGGCCGATGGTGCCTGAGGCGATGCGCGCCGCGGTGATCCTCAAAGAGGAGATGGATCTTGAGACGCGGGTGGTGAACCTGCACACAGTCAAGCCTGCAGACCGCGCGGCAGTGGTCGCTGCGGCCGCTGACACCGGCGTGGTCATCACCGCCGAGGAGCATCAGGTCGGCGGAATGGGCAACATCGTGGCCGGGATCATCGGCGAGGCCAACCTCGAGACCGCCGTCAGGTTCGCGATGGTCGGGGTCCAGGACCGTTTCGGTGAGTCGGGCGAACCGTGGGAGCTGGTGAAGATGTTCGGGCTGACCGCCGAACATATCGCCGCGAAGGCCCGGGATCTGCTGGGCGTCTAAACGCTCGCGAACCCAGACGCAATCAGGCCCGCCGTGGACACACCCGGCGGGCCTGCTTCGTGTCTGCTCAGCGCTCCGTCGCCGTTACGCGAGCGTCACGGCGTGGCTTACGCGGCCCGCCCTCGGGTGGTGGGCGACGATACGGATCTCGGTGTCCGGTTTGGCGCGGACGAACCATTCGAGGACCTCGTGCGAGCGATGGAGGTTGGCGAACTCGTAGGTCCGGTGGCGGGAGAGGATGTCGTCGGCCTCGATGCCTTCGAGCTCCGCGACGGCCGGCTCTGACGCGCTCTTCGCAGTCCCGGTGGACATGACATCGGTCGAGAAGAAGCCGACGTTCGCGAGCCGGGCGCGGATGCGGAAGACGTCCTCGGCCACGCGCTGGACTCGTGCGGCCGAGATTACCAGCTCCGGCCGCATGGCGGCGTGTTTGAGCAGGAACTGCGTGGTGCGCTCGGAGATCCCCTCCATCTCGGGCGGGTAGATACCACTGAGGGCCTGTTGAGCGAGGCCGCCGATCTGGACCGGACCGAGCTGCGGATGATCGAAGTCCTCCCACTCGCCGAAGATGTCGCGATCGGGGTGCTCGTCGGCGAAGGCCATAATCCGACGCAGAAAGTCCCGCTCGCGCACCTCAGGCCTCTCGCCAAACATCTCCTCGAACGTCACGCCGGCGCTGGAGTATCCGAAGCCGAGTTCGATGACGTACCAGGAGATGCCCAGCTCGAAGTAGGCGAAGTCGTTGGAGTTGCCGCGCAGCACGATCGGCTGGCGCCACGTCTCGCGATAGTCGCGCACGTTCATCAGCTTGAAGCCGATGATGTCCTCGGCCATGCGCCCGATCTCGATGATGGTGCCGAGGTCGGACTGGTTCATCTCGGCGTCGGGCTTGCTTGACGGTCGCAGGATTGCCGGCGTTCCACCGTGGAAGTCGATGCCCGCGAACACGTTCGGATGCTCGAGCAGGAATGTGCCGACGGCGCGCGTCTCGGGATGGGCGAACGGGTAGTCAGCGCGGTCGGTCTGGCCATCCCAGTTAACAGGGTAGTTACGGTTGAAGTCGTAGTTGCGGACCGCCTGCCGGAGCGGGCCGCCATCGTAGTCGTGGACGAGGCCCTCGATGGCCTGCTGGAAGAACGGCCCCTCGTCGCCGGGGCGGCGAGGCACGAGCAGACGAGGGTCCTCCGGATCCTGCGCGTAGGGTCCGGCTGGGTCCTCCCAGCGCATGTGCAGGATGCGGCCATCGCCGTTGATGTCCTCGGGGACGACCCCGTTCTTGCGCGGCTCGACCTCCCAGCGGCTGCGCAGACTGGCATCCATCGTAAGGACGAGTTCGGCGCCATCGACGCAGACTCGCGGGACGACGTAGAACGCCATATCACGGAGCATCCTGCGTGCCGAGTCGTCGGTCAGAAGCGTGTGGATGAGGCGCAGCGCCGCGGCCGTGCCGCACATCTCCTGCGCGTGGACGTTGGCCTGCACGTAGTATGCCGGTTTGTCCTCGGGCGAACCTGTGGCCGGGTCGGTGAGGATCGCGAGCAGAATGCTGCGTCCCTCAGGGCTCTCGCCGATGGATTCGATGCTGATCAGGTCGCTGGCTTCGTCGCAGCGCTGCAGGAAGTCAGCGATCTCGTCGTACAGGTAGTGGCTGTCGAACTTCAGTCCGGGGATCTTCGACATCAGAGCCTGCTCCTCACCTGTGTCAGTCCGTGGAACTGTCTTCGGCGGCGTCCATCTGGCGCTGCGCGCCCATTGCCATGGCGGACTTGATCGCGCCGAACCACTGACCGGCGATCTTCCTGCCGGGTGTCACGCCCGCGGCCTCCGCGTCGGCGGGATAGGCATGGATCAGCTCCTCGCCCTTCGCCATGATGCTCCAGCCCTCGGCAGCTTCAGCCATCGACATCTGTGTGGGGTGTATCGGCTCACTGGCCCATGCGGCTATGGCCTCTGCAGCCGCCTCAGCCCGCTCGATCGGGGTCATATCATCGACCGTCTCGGTGATCGTGATGACCTTCTCGCCGTTGATGACGAGGGCGGCGCCATCTTCGATCTGCTCGGCGGCAACATCGATCTCGAGCTGTCTGGGCGTGAGCGCCTCGCGGGCCTCCTCCTCACTGAGGATCTCGGCCTCTCCGGATTCGAGCGCGGCGAAGGCGTTGCGCAGGTCGGTGTGAGTCCAATTGAAGCCGGCCGGGTAGTAGAAGACGACCGTCTGCTTCCGGCCGGAGTCATCCGGGAATCGAACGACCGGGCTGCCATTGAACAGCAGGGCCTGGCAGCCGATTCGCTGCTCCTGCCACCTCTTCGCGCCCTCGGGTGAGCCGAAGTCGATGATCTCGACCTCGACGGTGTCCGCATACTGCTCCTGCAGCCGGTGCAGGAACTCCACGGTGGGCTTCTGGCAGCCGGAGGCGACGTTAATGTAGGCCTCAAGCTTCACGGTGTCGGCGGTTTCGGCGGCGTCGATCGGCGCGGGCTCCGGGATCGTCGCGCCCATGTCTTCCGGCTCCTCGGCACGCTGCGGACAGCCCGCAATCAGCAGCGCGAGCAGTGCCACGATCAGCATACCCCACATGATTCTCATGGTCATTCTCCTTCTGGCGCCGCGCTCCTTGTGTCGACGAGCCTCTCGGAGGTGAGTCGGCCCTCCTCGAGGCAGAGGACGCGATCGGCGACCGCGATGGTCGCCTCATCGTGGCTGGCGACGAGGACGGTGCGGCCCTCGCGGTTGAGGCGCACGAGCAGCTCGAGAATGCGATCGGCGTTGTGGCGGTCGAGCTCACCGGTGGGTTCGTCGGCGAGAAGCAGCTCGGGATCGTTGACGATCGCGCGGGCGACCGCGGCGCGTTGCTGCTCGCCGCCGGAGAGCTCGCCCGGCAGGTGGGAGGCGCGGTGCCCGATGTTGGTCTCCTCGAGCGCGGCCTCAACCTTCGCGCTTTTCTCCTCGTCAGATCCGGGGATCGGTACGAGCGGCAGCATCACATTCTCGAATACGGTGAGGGCGGGGACGAGCTTGGCGTCCTGGAAGACGAAGCCGACGCTGTTGCGGCGGTAGATTGCCAGAGCCTCCTCGTCAAGGGCGGCGAGATCAACGCCCCCCACGGAGACGGCGCCTGAGCTGGGCCTGTCGAGACCGCCGATGATATTCAGCAGCGTGGACTTGCCAGCGCCGGAGTGTCCCATGATCCCGACGAACTGACCGCGCGGGACCGTGAAGCTAACGTCAACCAGCGCGTCGAGCTCAGAACCGGGGCGGTGATACGTTCGGCTCAGCCCCTCGACCGTGATGTATGCTTCGTCGTCCATCGTCGTTACACGTTCCCTTAAGCGCGCCTGAGGGCCTCGGATGGATCGAGCGCGGCCGCGCGTCTGGAGGCGGCAAAGCCGGCCAGAGTGCCGATCACCAGCGCGATGGCAACGCCGAGCAGGAGCAGTCCTGGCGACGGGCCCGTGGAGACTGACAGCAGCAGCGGCGCCTCGGTCGTGGAGCAGGGCGGGTAGTAGTTGAGGCTGGCCGGCAGTTGCAGAGAGGCGACCTGTCCGTAGGCCCAGCCAGCGACTGCCCCCAGAGCGCTGCCGATCAGTCCGCCGATAAGCGCCGCGTAGGCGCCCTCAGCGACGAAGAGGCGGGCGACATCGGAGTTTCGCCAGCCGATGGCCTTCATCAGGCCGATCTCGTCCACACGCTGTGCAACGCTGTCCATTGCGCTGCGAACAAGCAGCAGCCCGGCGAAGGCAAGCACAAACAGCGAGATGGCGACAAGCGTGTTGCGGGTGACCGAGGCGAGAGCGGCGGTGCCGGCCTCGACGTCGGTCTCGGTCGTGATGCTCGTCTCCGGACCGATCAGTTCACGGGCGTAATCGGCAACCGGCTCAACCGCATCGCGCGATTCCAGTGATAAGAAGATGGTATCGACGACCTCGCCCTCGCCGAGCATCTCCTGGGCCACCGTGAGGGGGATGAACGCCTCAGCGCCTGCGATCCGCGCGGCGCCGCTGAGGTCGACGAGGCCGACCACCTCGAACTCGTGGCTGGGGCCGAGGGGTATTGTGTCACCGACCTCCAGACCCTTGGCACGGGCGTAGTCGACGGCCAACATGGTGTGGAAGCGGTCGGAGGTGGTGAGGTAGCGGCCATCGACTATGGCGCAACACTTCCCGTCATCCTCCGCGCCCTCGTGTGGCCCCATTCGGGCCGGACCGATGGTCTTCTTCGCGGGATCGATTCCGGCCACTACCGTTGGGGCCAGCGCCTTCATCTCGCCGTCGGGCCCGATCATCATCGGTGGTTGATCAGCACTCTGCGGCGCGGAAACATCCGGTGCATCGGAGGCCCTGGCCTCGCCGGTGAAGGGCAGGTTCATCTGCGACTGCACGTCGCCGCCCTCGGGCTCGACGAACGCGAAGGCCCACAGCTCGAGGACGCCGGTGGCTTCGGCGACTCCCTCGTGCTCGCGCAGCCGGTCAACGACAGAGGCGTCGATAGCCGCGAGGTCGCGCGGAAGCTTCACGAGGCGGAAGGGACAGACGTCCGAGCGCTTCTGCACCACCATGTCCGCTCCGGTGGCGCTGAGCGCGGACGCGATGGCGCCCTCGACCGACCGCGTGATGGTCAGGACCGCGACGAGCAGCGCGATGCTCAGCGCAATGCCGGCGACGACCAGGGCGCTTCGCGTTCGGCGCCTCCAGAAGCCACGCCACGCGTACCGCAACAGCATGGTTGTCCCGCCTCACCGATGGTGTGCGAAAACTCACGTATTTGAACGCGCGGCAGGGCTGCGGAGGTTCCCCCGGGCGTCGTCTTCCGGCTCAGATCGCGGCGCTCCACAGGTGTGAGTCGATCGAGAAGTAGATGCGCCCGTCGAGAATGCCAATGCCGCCGCTGATGCCACCGGGCGCGTCCACGATCTTCTCGATCACGTGCGTCCGCGGATCGATGCGCAGGATCGAGCGGCCGAGAAGCAGGTAGAGCATCCCGTCGGGGCCACGCGTGATCGGCTGGTGCGGGACGGCGCCGTAGACGCCCAGATCGACCGTGCGCACCACCTCCTGCGTCTCCGGATCGAAGACGATTAGCGTCGCGTCTGAGCCGATGGCCCAGACCGTGCCGTCGGGCGCGACCTCGAGGCTGACAATCGAGGCGAGACCCGGGACCGGCACCGCGCGCCACTCTACCTGTCGGCTCTCCCAGTCGAGGCGGTAGAGCATGGCGTCCCGTGTGACCGCGCCGGCGCCGTGTCCTCCGCTGACCGAGGTGCAACAGATGAGGTCCCCATCCGGCAGCGGGGCGATGTCCATCGTGCTCTGGTTCTCGACGAGCCTGGTGTGTGGCAGGAGTTCGTTCTCGCCGGTCACGATGTTGTGAATGCCGAGGCCCCCGCCGATGTACCCGTAGCCGGGATTGCCGGAGATCATGACGTGCTCGCCATCGGGATGTGCGGCGGCGCCCCAGGGGACATTGATGTCGGGCGCAAACTCCGCGACAAGCTGCGGATTCGACGCCTCGAGCTGGAGCGTCGCGGGATCGACGGGCTCGTCGGTCAACTTCAGCGAGGCGATCGATATCCAGGGATTCTCGGCGTCACCGTTCAGCGTTCGGACCGACACCGTGTGCTCGCCCGCGCTGAGGTCGAACGGGCCGAAGACGAGAACCGGGCCCGGCCCGATGGTTGGCGAGCGCGGGTCGAAGGGCTCGCCCACCGGCTCGCCGTCGAGCAGGATCTGTCCGCGAGCGTAGGCCGGCGAGGTGTAGGTTGCAACGATGAGGCGATACTCCCCATCGGTCGGGACCGTGACGGGCATGTGAAGCTCGGCGCCGAACTGGTCGCCGAGCAGGAAGACGATGTCGTGGCTGTCGAGGTATCGCACCTCGCCGAGGTCGGCAGTCGCGCGCTCGGCAAGCTGCTCGGCTCCGAGCCCGCCTTCGATCAGCCCCGCGCGCGGGTGCATCCGCCAGGGCCGCCTGGTGTCGAAGATGTAGAGCTTGCCGCCGCCGTAGTGCCCTCCGGCCACGTATGGTCCCTGCACCGCGAGGCCCTTGAGTGCGATGGCGTCGGGCATGTGCCGCAGGGTGTCACTGTCGGGATCGTACACGATGAAACGCGAGGGGTGCGCGGAGTTGGCGTATATGCGCCCGTCCGGCCCGGCGCAGACCACGCGGATGCCGCTGCCCTCGGATTGGTAGTCGAACTCGATGCGTCTCTCCTCGCCGGCGGCAGGATCGCGCACGATCATGAACTTGTCGAGCAGGCTGTAGGTGGTGACCTCGCGACCATCGGGGAAGGTGGCGTCCACGTCGCCCCAGTAGATGTCGCCGAGGTCTCGCTTCTGCGCGACCTCGCTCTGGTCGATCTTCTCACCGACGCCGCCGTGCAGGCGGTACCACTGCTCACCAGCGCGGCCGTAGGCGTTGCCATCGACGCCCGTCTGGACGTAGGCGGTCCCGATCTCCAGTTCATCCTCGGGCACGATCTGGCGCCTCTCACCGCTCTCGGGGTTATAGGCGACGATCTTGTGCGCGCCGGTACCGATACCACAGTAGAGCCACCCGGCGTCATCGTAGGCCAGATGCGAGAGGTACTGCTCCTTCTCGTCCATGCGGCCGTGGTCGGTCAACTTTCCGGTGGCCGGATCATAGGACGCAAGGCCCGCACGGTAGACGTCGCCGGCCCAGATAAGCCCGTTCGGGCCCTCGATGATGCGCAGGAACGCGGAGGCCGGCGGAACCTGCGTGGCCGCAGTCCACTCGCGGGTGATCGGGTCGAACTCGAGAAGCCAGTCGCCGAAGCCCGTGTAGAATCTGCCGGTCGAGGCCACAAGGCTGCCGTAGGGCGGGCCGTTGGGCACTCCAGGAGGTCCGTAGATCTGCTCGGTCTCGCCGGTGTCGATATCGGTGACGAGAATCCAGCCTCGCGGGGACAGATCCGTGCTGCAGGCGATGACGAGGTTCTGGCCATCGTCGGTGTGGACGCCGACGACGCCCCTGCGTTCGGCCAGGGGTGTCCCGACGCCATGGTCGCGCAGCTCCTGCGCGCCCGCGGAGGCCAGCGGCAGGAGGACCATAAGCGCTGCCAGCAGCATGGCGGGTTCTTTCATCGCGGCTCACCAGCTCCCGTGCACGACTGGTTATCGGGATGCTCAGTTCGCGAGGGAGCGCCTCGCGCCCTGCAACCGCCGCAGCATCAGGCGCCGTCGTCCGCCAGCTGGACCTCGACGACAGTGATGCCCTCCGGCGGGATCCGCACGGAGAATCGCGGGCCCTCGGGTCGGACGAGCAGTGACGGGAAATGCGTCAGGATGTCCACGCGCTCGATCGGGTGGCGCATGTCGATCGTCGGACGCATGTAGAATCGGCTCTTGTTCTTGAGTGCGACGCGGATCCGGCCGGATCGCTCCTCGGTGGCCATCACGAGCACGCTGTCGGCCTCCTCCACCACCCGTGGCGCATCCGAGACCTCCGCGATCACTCGGGCGCAGGCGCGCAGGAACTGCGGAGAGACCGGTCGGAAGGTGAAATGATCCCAGTATCCTCGTGGCTCCTCGAGCGCCATCAGATCGTCCGGGAGACCCGGCGGATCCCAGTCGTCGATCGCCGGCGGCACCACATCCGCGCCGTAGACAAGACAGGAGAGCGAGAGCGGCCCGCTGCGGTCTACGAAGCGGGCGCTGGGCTCCGGGAGCGAGAGATCGCAATCGGCACGGCCGATGAGGACGAGGGGCCCGGCCGCCTCGTCGATCACCCGCAGGAGGTCCTCGGGCGCGAGAAGATGATGGTTGAGCAGCAGGGCGGGGCCGCGAGGGACGTCAATGTGCGCCAGGTTGGCCACAGCCTGCACCGGCGCCCCCTCGGTCATGAGGTGGAAGAGAAGGCGATGGACGGTCCACGAGCGCGTCCGCGTGAAGTCGGCCATCTGGGCCTCCAGAAGATCATCGGCCCACAGCAACGTCACGCCGAGGGGCCTGCGCGGCGACCCTGACCAGGCGAGCTGCCAGCGCGCGCGTAGCCACTCCCAGTGCCGCTCGTCAAGGCCGTCGCCGAGGCACACCAGGAAGCCGTCGGCGCAGGGTTCGCCCTCACCGCCCGGCCCGACGCTGTACACATTCGACAGCGAGAAGATCTCCTTCTCGAGAAGCGTCGGCTTGTGGCGGATCGCGTCCCACTCCTCGACCGTATCGTGGGTGTTGTGCAGGAAGATCAGCCGGGCGTCCGGGAGCCCTCCGCGCATGAGCATCAGCATCGACAGGAAGTCGGCATGGCGTGTAACGTCGGCCGCGTTGGGCCGCGGATCCATGCTCAGGCCCGCCGCGACAGTCTCAACGACGATCCCATCGACACCGGCGTCCACGATCCGGCGGTAGTCGATACCGTAGCGATACAACGCCTCCCACGGCGCGCGGCCCCACGCGGAGTTGATCATCGCCCTCTTTCCGGCGGCGTGCAGCGCGTCGAGCGCTTTGGCCCAGAACGCGGCCCAGCGGTCGGCGTAGAAGCCGATCCACTCCCTGCGCGCGTTTCGCCAGAGCCAGCGAGCACGGGCCTCGAGTAGGTCAGTATCGTGCCCACACTCCCGGGTTACCTCGTCGGGCAGGGGAATCTCCACGGTCTCGGCGAACTGGCCGACCATGTCGTCGGAGAGATCCACTTCGTAGATGGGACCGTTGAGCGGCCCCCAGCCGTCCGCCCCGTGCCAGCCGTCGAATCCGTAGTAGTCCAGCGTCTCGACGAGCTTCGGTATGAAGTAGTCCTCGAAGTAGCTGCCATCGCTCAGCCGGGCGAGACAGTTGAGCGACGCGGCCCAGCCGTGGCGGCGGAAGACCTTGCAGGCCTCCGGATGGTCGCTGAGCCATTCGTGGTGAAAGCGATTGCCATAGAAGCGCGTGAAGACCGTCAGGTACACCTCGATGCCACGCTGTTGCAGCCCGGCGATCAGTCCCTGGAGCTGCCGGTTCGTCCACGCCTGGCGCTCGCGCTGGGGGTTGAACTCGTGACCGTCGCGGGAGCAGACATCCTCGGGCAGCACGATCTCCTCTGCCGTGTCCTCGTGCGCGAGCACGAAGTCCGGCGAGGTGAGCAACAGGCAGATGGCGTCGGGCGTGAAGCCCGCGGTATCAAGGTATTCGCTCACGCCCAGGTCCGGTCGGTTCGCGTCAAAGCCGATCAGCTCAGTCCAGATCCAGCGTTCATGCGGACGCAGCGCATCGCTCATGGCCTCGTCTCCCCGTCATGCATGGGACTGCGGTCGCGATTGCGCGTCAGATTGACCTCCTGTCGGGCGATCCCTCCCTCGCGCGGCTCTGAGAGGTCATCGACCGTGGCGCAACGAAAATGGACTGGTCAGGTGCAGCCACGCATGCGAGGTCGATGCTATGACGCGAACGAGCCACATCGCGGTTGTCGCCGCGTTTGCAGCGATGATCCTGCCGCCCGGCGCCGCGCGCGGAGCTGAGAGCTTCGAGGCCGCGGCACCTCCCGAGGGCTGGAGGGCGTCGGGGACGCTTGAGATCTCCGATGAGCACGTCAAGGACGGCGAGCGGGCGCTGCGTTGGCGCTGGTCTGGCGGCGACACGCTGACCTTCGTCGACGAGGAGGCGCTGGACGAGGCGGGCGCGCTCAGTGTGTGGATCCATAACGCCCAGCCGGCCGACGCATCGCTGACTTTCCGCTTCGGACGGCTGAGCGAGGTTGAAGACGGCAATGCGCCGTTCGCGTTCGAGTATCCGCTCGGCTTCTCGGGCTGGCGCTACTGCACGGTGGACTTCGCGCAGGATATCGCGGTCGAGGGCTACGAGGGCGAGCCGTTGGTGGAGGCGATGCGGATCGAGGCGCCCGCTTCCGGCTCCGGCACGATCCACCTCGATCTCGTGCAGTTCCCTCCGTCTGCGTTGTGGAGTCGACCTGCGGACAGGCAGCTTCCATTCCTGAACCCACTGCGGGACTACGATTGGTTTCTGCGTTTTGATGACGCGGCGCTCTCGGCGGAGGCGGAGCGCGAGGCGACCGGGGTGGAGCTTGCGGCTTTGCGCGAGATCGAGGCGCGCTATCGGACGTGGCTGCTCGGTGAACGCGCCGACTGGTCGTCGCCTCTGGTGGCCGAGCGCAGTGCGGCCTTCGTGGAGAAGGCGACTGCGGCGGCCGAGCGACTTCCGGAGATGATGGCGAAGCCGCTCGTGAGGCAGCAGGATTTCGGCGCGTTCTTCGAGCCGCTGGGACTGCTGGCCGTCGGCTACCATATGGACGCCCCGGCCAACCCGATGTACCATGACGCGGCGACTGCCGATCTGATTGTCGATGCACTGAACTATCTGCACGAGCAGGGCTGGGCTGCGGGAAGCCTGTTCGGCGACGGACGGGTATTCCGCCTGCTGACCGGCGGGTACAGCGCGCTGCTGTTCCTGATGAAGCCGCAGTTGCAGGAGGCGGGCATCTGGGAGCGTGAGCAGGCAGCCGCGCGCTGGTATTCGTGCGTCGGCCGCGTCTTCGTGGAGACCGACCACGAGGGGATGAACGCGGACATCATCCGCGGCCGCTACCTGCTGTCGCTCGCATGGGTGCTGACGATCGATGACCCGGATGATCGGGCCCTTTGGATGCGCCGGCTCTCGGAGTGGATGAGCCGCGGGCTGCTGCCTGCGCCGAAGTGGGGCGACACGATCAAGCCCGACTACACCGGGTTCCACCACGCGATGATCGTCGGCAACTCCTACGTTATCAACGCGCTGCACGCGGCCGCGATCACACAGTATCTGCTTGACGACACCTGCTACGAGATCTGGCCCGAGGCGACAGAGGCGCTGCACGAGGCGCTGCTGGCGGCGCGGTTCTATGCGCAGAAGTATGACGTGCCGACGATGCTTGCGCTTCGCTGGCCGTTCATCACCGACAGCATCTACCGCCTGCTGCCTGCCTACGCGTACGCGGCGCTCACCGACGATACCGAGAGGCAGCGGATGGCGCGCGCTTTCCGACGCCTGTGGGACCCGACGGTGCCGGAGATCGCGCAGAGGGCGCTTGTCCCCGGTGCGGTGGGCTACTCCTATATGGGCACGATCGGCGCGGTGCAGGTGGTGGTCGACGCTGCCGTCAGCGGCGTGCTGGCCGAAGAAGCGCCCAACGGCTTCCGATGCTTTCCTTACGGCGCGCTGGCGGTGCATCGTCGGGATGAGTGGATGGTCGCGACGAAGGGCTGGAGTCGATACGTCAGCAACTTCGAGCAGCAGCAGTACCGCGAGGGCGGCTCAGGCCGGAACATTCACGGGAGATACACCAGCCACGGGACAACGGAGATCTACTGCGCCGGCGATCCGGTCTCGCGCGAGGCCAGCGGCTACGTGGAGCAGGGCTGGGACTGGAATCGCTGGCCGGGGAGCACCGCGATCTACCTGCCGTGGCACGAGCTCTACGAGAAGGGGCCGTATGGCCGACAGCGCAATGAGGAGACGTTTGTCGGCGGGGTCGAACACCGGGGTGGGCACGGTCTCTTCTCGATGATCCTCAGCGACCCGCACCATGCGCCGGGCTTCCGCGCACTGAAGACATACCTCTACGCTGGCGACCGCGTGATCTGCCTTGGCTCGAATATTACGAACGATGATCCGGAACACCCCGTAGAGACCACGCTCTTCCAACTCAGCCTCGGCGAGGAGCGGGCGCCCACGTACGTCAACTCGGCCGCGCCGACAACGGCGCTTCCGTTCGAGTGGCGGCCCGAGGGTGACGGTCCGGTCTGGTTGATCGACCATGTCGGCAACGGCTACTACGTGCCGCAGCCGGGCGAGCTTCGGGTTGCGCGGCAGCACCAGGTGACGCCCTGGAACGGCGTCCCCGAGCCGAACACCGAAGGGGACTTTGAGGTCGCGTGGTTTGATCACGGCCCTGCGCCCGATGACGCGAGCTATCAGTATATGATCGTGATCGGCGCCACGGCCGCACAGATGCAGGAGATCGTGGTCGATCCTGGCTACGAGGTCCTGCATCGCAGCGCTCGCGCGCACATCATCCACGACGGGCGAACCGGCATCACCGGCTACGCGCTCTTCGAGGCCGGGGATGTGCCGGCCGGGGAACCGATAGCCGGCGTCGATGTCCCGTGCCTGATCATGACCCGGGAGACCGACGCCGGCCTGATCGTAAGCGTCTGCGACCCCGATCTGGGCTGGACCGACGAGGTCGAGCGCAGCCCGGTACGCATGGTTCGCGTGACGGTGCACGGCCCGTGGCGCTGCTCGGCGGCCGACGGCGTCTCCATCGTGGACAGCACCGCCGAGCGCACCGTCGTCGAGTTCACCTGCGGCGACGGCCGAACGCGCGAAGCCCTGCTTCTGCCCAACGCGTGAAGCGCCGCCTCAGCTCTCGAGGCCGAGGACGCGCTGCGCGTTGCGGTGCGTGACCTTGTCGAAAGCCTCGCGGCTGATGTGCCCGTTCTCCACCGCGTCCTCGAGGAAGTTCTTGAGGTGGATCAGCACATCATTGCGGTTGCTCGGTCGGCAGACATCGGTGCCGAACAGAAGCTGGTCCTGAAACTCCTCGATGAACTGATAGCCGAACTCAGGATCGCGGCTGACGGCGTTGAAGCCGCTGCCTGCCGAGAGATCACCGTGCAGATTCGGGTAGCGGCGCATGAGCTCCGGCACGCGGCCTCCCTCAACGACCGGGCCCTTCGGGTAGCCGCCCCACTCGTCCTCGCCGACGTCCCCGCTCATGTAGGCCCACCACGACTGTGAGTGTGCGAGGAAGATAAGCTCGGGATGGTCCGCGACCTGTCGCTCGAGGCGCGGCAGGCCGAACTCGTCGATCAGCCCATAGATGTTGCCCTCCCGGTGGGCCACGTGGAAGGTCAGCGGCATCTCACAGCGCTCGGCGTGGTCGAGGAGGTTCGTGACGCGTGGATCATCCCACCACAGGTTCGCGGTCACCTCGCCGATGCCGCGACAGCCCTTCTCCTTGTAATGATCGATGACCCAGCCGAGGTCGTAGTCGGGTGAGTTCACGCTCAGGCGAGGATCGATGTTGCAGAACGGGATGAAGCGGTCGGGATACTCCTTGGCGATCTCGAGGATATCCTCATTGCTCTGCGTCAGCGGCGCACATTCGGGGATCGTAAGCGGCAGCATCACGCCCATGTCAATGCCGACGTCGTCGTACATCTCGATGAACTGCTCGGGCGAGGCCGGGCCGGAATCGCCGGGACTCCACCCGATGTCGGAGATCTTCGCGATGTGCATATGTATGTCGATGAACATGTAGTAGCCTCCCGGCCGGTCTGACGGTGTGCATGCGCCGGGAGCTCTTCGCCGCCGTGCCCCGAGTGCCCTGCCGCCCGTGAG